>JAKLKR010000009.1:37148-56459 GCA_023150565.1 Planctomycetota bacterium | reverse complement strand
CGGCGCAGGTGCGCGCGGCGGCGGCGCGTGCCGCCAGGTCGGCGGGCGGACGTCCGGCGGGCAGGCCGGCGGCGAGCACGGTGCCGCCGGCGACCGTGGCCTGGGGCGTCAGCGCGCGCAGCAGCACGCGGTCGCCCGCCGCCAGCACCAGCGGCTCGCGCAGCTGCACCAGCGCCGCGGCCTCCTCGCCCGGGGCCAGGGTCTCGGCGCCCAGCAGCCGCACCTGCGCCACCACGTCGGCGGTGCCGGCGTGCAGGCGCAGCTCGCCGCGGCGCTTGAGCACCGCGTCGGCCGAGACGTTGCGCAGCCACACCACCGCGCCGTGCTCGGCGCGCAGGATGCCCGGCGCCGCCACCACCGCGCCGCGGCCGAGGGCCGCCAGCGGCACGTCCTTGAGGTTGAGCGCGGTGCAGGTGCCGGTGCCGACCCGCTCGGCGTCGCGGCGGAAGGCCTGCACCCCGAGCAGGCGGGTGGCGGCGCCCGTGGGCAGCACCTCCAGCTCGTCGCCCAGCGCGGCGGCGCCGCTGCGCGCCACCCCGGTGGCGACGCTGCCGTGGCCGGCGACGGTGAAGCTGCGCTCGACGTCGAGGCGGAAGGCGCGCGGATCCGCCGGCCGCGCCGCGGCGGCGTCCACCAGCCGCTCGAGCGCGGTCCACACCTGCGCCAGCCCGTCGCCGGTGCGGCACGAGGCCGGCACCACCGGGGCGTCGGGGAAGCCGGCGGCGGCGAGCAGCGCCGCCACCTCGCCCGCCACCGCCGCGGCGCGCGCCGGCTCGACCAGGTCGCACTTGTTGACCACCGCCATCGCCTGCGGCGCGCGCAGGGTGGCGACGATGGTGAGGTGCTCGCGGGTCTGCGGCATCACCCCGTCGTCGGCCGCCACCACCAGCAGCAGCACGTCGATCGCCGAGGCGCCCGCGACCATGGTGCGGATGAAGTCCTCGTGCCCGGGCACGTCGATGATCCCGGCCAGGCGGTCGCTGCCCAGGTGGCAGGGGGCGAAGCCGAGGTCGATGGTGAGCTGGCGCTTCCGCTCCTCGGGCAGGCGCATGGTGTCGCAGCCGGTGAGCAGCTTGACCAGCGCGCTCTTGCCGTGGTGGACGTGCCCGGCGGTGCCGATCATCACCGGCAGGATGCGGCGGGGGGCGGGCATGTCAGGCCAGCGCCGCGCGCAGCGCCGCCGCCACCTGGGCGGCCTCGCCCGGCTGCAGGGTGCGGCAGTCGATCACCAGCTGGCGGTCGGCGAGGCGGGCGAACACCGGCGGCACGCCCTGGCGCAGGCGCTCGCCCAGGGCGGCGGCGGACAGGCCGGCGGGGGCGATGGCCACCGCGGCGCTGGCGATGGCCTCGTCGGGCAGCGAGCCGCTGCCGATGTAGGCCTCGGCGTCGGCCACCTGCACCTGAGCGGGGATGCCGGCGAGGGCGGCGGCCAGCGCCTCGGCCTCGGCGCGCACCTCGGCCACCGGGCGGGCGAGGGTGCGCCAGAAGGGGATGGCGGTCTCGGCCTCGCCGTTGACCAGGTGCAGCAGGGTGGCCTCGAGCGCGGCGAGGGTGAGCTTGCACACCCGCACCATGCGCGCGATCGGGTGCTTGCGCACCTGCGCCACCAGCGCCGCCGAGCCGCAGATGATCCCGGCCTGGGGCCCGCCGATGAGCTTGTCGGCGCTGAAGCAGCACAGCCGGGCGCCGGCGCGCAGCGAGTCCTGCACCAGCGGCTCGTTGTCCAGCCCGTGCTTCGCCAGCGGCAGCAACGCGCCGCTGCCGAGGTCGTCGAGCACGGTCACCCCGCGCGCCTTCCCCAGCCCGGCGAGGGCGCCGATGTCCGGGGCCTCGGCGAAGCCGCGGATGCGGTAGTTGCTGGTGTGCACGTGCAGCAGCGCGCCGGTGTCGGGGCCGATGGCGCGTTCGTAGTCGCGCAGGTGGGTCTTGTTGGTGGTGCCGACCTCGCGCAGGCGGCAGCCCGACAGCTCCATCACCTCGGGCAGGCGGAAGGCGCCGCCGATCTCGACCAGCTGGCCGCGGCTGACCACCACCTCGCGTCCGGCGGCCACCGCCGCGAGCATGAGCATGGTCGCGGCGGCGTTGTTGTTGACCACGGTGGCCGCCTCGCAGCCGGTCAGCTCCTGCAGCAGCTCCTCGACCTTCTCTTCGCGCAGGCTGCGGTTGCCGGTGTCGAGGCTGGCCTGGAGCGGGGTGTAGCCCGCCGCCGCCACCAGCGCCGCCACCGCGGCCGGCGACAGCGGGGCGCGGCCCAGGCCGGTGTGCAGCAGGATGCCGCTGGCGTTGATCGCCCGCCGGCCCGCGGGCGCGCAGCGCTGGGCCAGGCGGCGCGCGGCGCGCGCGAGCACGGTCCCGTCGTCGGGCGCCGCCGCGCCGCCGGCGACCTCCTGCCGCGCCTCGTCCACCAGCCGGCGCAGGTGCAGCTTCACCGCCCCGCTGCCGTGGAGGGCGGCCAGCTCCCGGCCGGCGGGCGAGGTGATGAGGGTCCCGATCGACGGGAGGGCGCGGCGGGGATCGGTCATGATGGGCGCATCGCCGGCGGGAGGGGCCTGGACAGGCAGTGGCGGAAAGGGATGGGGGTCGAACCCACCCAGGACCTTGCGGCCCCGCAACGGCTTTGAAGGCCGCGGGCGTCACCGGACGCCACCCCTCTCCAGACGGAACTCATCGGCAGCAGCAGCAGGATCGCGGCGGGGTGGCCCAGGCAACCGCCTGGGCGCTGCGGGCGCGGATCAGGCCGCCGGGATGGTTGCCCACCACCGCGCCGATGCGCACCGCCGCCACCCCCGCCTCGGCGCAGCGCTGCGCATACTCGTCGGCGCGCGCGGCGGGGATGCAGGCGAGGATGCCGCCGCTGGTCTCGGGCCCGAGCAGCAGGGCGCGCTGGGCGGGGGCGAGCGCATCCCAGTCGAGGCGGGCCGGGTCCACCGCCTCGCGGTTGCGCTCCACCGCCCCCGGCCACACCTCGGCGCGCACCAGCGCCTCGACCCCGGGGAACAGCGGCAGGGCGTCGACGTCGAGCTCGACCAGGGCGTCGCCGCGCACCAGGTTGGCGAGGTGCAGCAGCAGGCCGAAGCCGGTGACGTCGGTGGCGGCGCTGGCGCCGCAGGCGGTCATGGCCCGGGCGGCGGCGCGGTTGAGCGTGCCCATGGCGGTGGTCCAGGCCGCCAGGCCGTCGGCGGGCTCGCGGTCGAGCTGGTGCGCGAAGGCGAGGAAGCCGCCGCCCAGCGGCTTGCTCAGGAACAGCACGTCGCCGGCGCGGGCGCCGGCGTTGCGCACGAAGGCGTCGCGCGCGCACACCCCGGTGACGGCGAAGCCGGCCTTGGGCTCGGGGTCGTTGAGGGTGTGGCCGCCCACCACGCTGACCCCGGCCTCGGCCAGGCAGTCGATGCCGCCGCGCAGGATCTCGCGCATCGCCTGGCCGGGCAGTTCGTGGATGGGGAAGCCGATGATCGACAGCGCGCACACCGGGGTGGCGCCCATGGCGTAGATGTCGCTCACCGAGTTGGCGGCGGCGATGCGGCCGAAGGCGTAGGGGTCGTCGACCGGCGGGGTGAACACGTCGACGGTGTGCACGGTGAGCACCCCGGGCGCGATCTCGACCACCGCCGCATCGTCGCCGGCGGCGCGGCCCACCAGCACGCGCGGGTCTGCGGGCTCGCTCAGGCCGGCGAGCAGGCGCTCGAGCTCGGCCTTGCCGATCTTGGAGGCGCAGCCGGCGTTGCGCACATGGCGGGTGAGCGCCACCGGGGCCTCGGCCACCGGTTCGGGGCGTTCGCCGGCGCAGGGGCAGCGGTCCTGGCCGGTCAGCACGTCGCAGGGGCAGGGCTTGGCCACGTCGCAGATGCAGTGGCCGAGGGCCTGCGAACGGCGCATCACCTCGGCGCGGCGGGCATGGTCGATGGTCATGGGGGTGGGCCGCAAAGGGAGCGACCCGGGCCTGTGGAGCCCGGGTCGTCTGGAGTGGAGGCGGAAGCCGCGATCAGAGCTTGAGCTTCTGCTCGCCCTTCACCTTGCCCAGGCCCTCGATGGTGGCCTCGACGGTGATGGTCGCTTCGCCGGTGACGTCCTTGGGTATTCCGCCGGAATACTCACAGAGGCCGCCGCCTCACCCAAAGCCGAAGGCGCCGATGCCCTTGCCATTGACCAGCACCTGGGGAGGGCCGACCCACTTGAAGTTGTGGTAGACCTCGCCGCCGATGCCGCTGATCACCAGGTCTGAGGCGATCTTGAGCTTGCCGCCGTCGTTGCGCGGGGTGAAGCCGACGCTGAACGGGCCGCCCACCGCCAGGGTGGCGCTCTGCTCGGCGGCCACCTCGACCGCCTTGAAGGTGCCGGCGACGATCAGAGCCGCCGGGGCCTTGCGCGCCGGGTTCATCACCAGGCCGTGCTTGAGCTGGATGCTGCCGACCGGGGCGGCGATGGACTTGCCCTGCACCGCCACCGCATCGATGCCGGCGGCGTCGAGCGCCAGATGGGCTTCGCCGCCGGAGAAGGCGCCCTTGACCGCGAGCTTGCCGGCCGGCGCCTCGTCGGGTTCGAGGGTCAGCCTGGTGCCGTCCTCGTTCAGCTCGGCGATGCGGTACAGGCCCTTGGGCCCGGCCAGGCGCTCGCCGATGGGGACGAACACCACTCCGCTGCCCACCGAGACCATGTCGCTGCCGGCGCGGAAGGCGCCGTCGCAGTCCTCGTCGTACAGGCTGAGTTCGGCGCCGTCCCACGAGCCGCGGTTGGCGCCGCCGTTCATCCACCAGATCCAGGCCCCGCGCGAGTTGACCCCGCCGTCAGGGAAGGCCAGGATCAGCTGGCGCTTGCCCACCGGCACCGGCACCCCTTCGTAACCGGCGCCCTTCTGCTTGAGCGGCACCGCCCTGCCCTTGCCGGCGGCGATGGTCATGCGCTCATCCCCGGCCGAGCCGGCGATGAGGAAGGTGGTTCCTGCCACCGTCAGGCTGGTTTCGCCCTTGAAGCGCACCAGGTGGGCGGAATGCAGGGCCGAACCGGAACTGCCATGGCTGATGACCGAGAAGTAGCTGGAGCCGTGGCTGTTGGCGGCGATCGCCGCCGGCACCAGGGCCTGGCCATCGAAGGCCAGCGGACCGGGCTTGAGGGTGATCGGCTTGGCCTTGGCCGCATCAGCCGCCGCCAGCGGGATGGACAGGGCCAGGGCGACCAGGAGGGGCAGCGGATGCGATGGCATCATCAGTCTCTCCCTCTCATGGTATGTACGGGATCATGGAAGGTGAAACCCCCGGTCAAGCGGGGTGCCTGGTCAGAACGTCCAGGGTGGAGCCACCACCGTAGGCGTGTCCAGCACCACCCGCTGGTCCTTGATGCGCCAGGAGGCGCCAGCGGGAGGAGGCGGAACGGTGACCCCGGCGGTGCGCAACGCGTCGATGGTGGTGGCCCAGGCCTTGGCGGTGACGGCGTTGTCCGCCAGCTTCGCGCTCAGGTTGTCAGCCATGTTCAGCGCCCGCCGGTAGGCGCGTCCGGGACTGAAGGGGGCGCCATCGACCCAGGTGTAGGCGAAGCCGAAGGGGTCCTCGCGCACCACCACCCCGCTGCCTGCGGCGCGTACGGGGGCGACACTGGGGATGCCACCCGGCCAGTGGCGGGCGACCGCCTCGGCGGTGACGGTGAGGATGCCGTCCGGGCCGGGCTGGGCGCCGAGGGCCTTCAGCTCCTGCTCGCCCCAGCGTGCCAGCTGCTCGCGCAGGGTGCCGAGGACGAAGTCGTGGGTGGGGGTGCCGGTCTTGGCATGGCGGAGCTGCTCCAGCCAGTACGGCACCTGCTCCAGCCCCTGGTAGGTGCGGCGGCCGAAGCTGGCCTTCCAGTCCCACACCTGCTGCTGGCGCTCTGCGGTCAGCTCATGCGCCGCCCAGTCGTCGAGCAGGGCGTTGAATTGAACCAGGTGACGCTCCTCCAGCTTGTAGTGGGTGTGCATCAGCACCGCCAGCTGACGCCACAGGCCGGTGTCGTGCGGGTTGTCGATCAGTCCCTGGGTGAGGATGGCGAGCAGGCGGTGCGGGCGGTCGAGGATGGCGCCGAGGTTGAGCGCGGCGCTGTTGTGGTACTCGGTGAAATGCGGATCCATGCCGACCAGCATGGCGTAGAGGCGCTCGAAGGCGCTCTCGCCGGTGGCCGAGATGCGGTCGTCCTTGCGGTCGAGCACCAGCTGGAAGTAGGCGAAGCTGTCGATCCAGCGCAGCTTGGCCAGGGTGTTGGCGTGGCCGCAGGCGGTCAGGCGCGCAGCCAGGGGCGAGGGCAGGAAGTCCAGCTCCTTGGTGCGGATGCGCGCCTCGGCGCCGACGAAGCGCGTGGCGTTCCATCCCACCAGGGTGGTGGCGGCGAGCACGGCGGCGACCGGCAGCAGCAGGCGCATGGGGGCCTAGAGGTGCTTGCGGCGGAACACCACCACCGTGAGGGTCACCAGCAGGGCGATCCACAGGGCGCCGTAGCCGAGCCGCTGGGCGAGGTCGGCCCAGCCCAGCGGCAGCTGGTAGACCGCCTGGTTGCGGTAGGCGAACTGGCCGAGGTTGGGCACCAGGCTGGCGAGCCCGGCGGCCACCACCAGCTGCCAGCCCTTGAGGTGGTGGATGAGCTCGGGCAGCGAGGTCACCGCGTGGCCGCAGAACCAGGTCGCCAGGCCCAGCACCGCCGCCAGCAGCGGGCTCGACAGCGCGGTCCAGCACAGGCTCACCGCCGCCATCACCAGCACCTCGACCAGGGTCAGCAGCCCGGCCAGCAGCAGCCAGCGGTGCACCTCGGCGCCGGTGGCGGCGAGGTAGGCCAGGCCGATGGCGAGCATCGCCGCCTGGCCCAGGGCCAGCCCGGCGGCCAGCCCGAGGTACTTGCCGACCACGAACTGCCAGCGCGCGATCGGCCGCGAGATCACCGTGTAGAGGGTCTTGTTGGTGATCTCGCTCTGCACCAGGGCGGTGCCGGTGGCGACCGCCACCAGCACCCCGATGATGGCCTGCAGGCTCATCACCAGGTCGGTGGTGACGATGTTGCCATCGGTGGACGACACCCAGCCGACGATGCGCGACAGGCCCACGCACACCGCGAAGATGATCAGCAGGCCGAGGAAGGTGCGCGAGCGCACCGCCTCGCGGAAGGTCGATCCGGCCACCACCCGGATCAGGGTGGCGGCGCCGGGCAGGGCGGGGTCAGCCATGGGACATGTCCCCCAGCTTCACGCCGGCGCCGTGGGTGGCGCGGATGCGCGCCACGAACCAGTCCTCGAGCGCGACCTTCTGCCGTTCCAGGCGCAGGATGCGCGCCCCCGGCGGCAGCGCCGCCAGGCGCGCCTCGCGCTCGCCCTCGGGGAAGGGCAGCCGCCATTCCCCGCCGCCGGCGTCGGCGGCCCCGGCCGGGGCAGGCCCGCTGCCGGTGAGGATCATCGGCGCCTGGCCGAGCAGATCGGCGATTCGCCCCTGTTCAAGCACGCTGCCGTGGTCGATCACCGCGTAGCGGTCGCACAGGTCCTCGACGTCGGAGAGGATGTGGCTGCTGAAGAACAGGGTGGCGCCGCGCCCGCGCTCCAGCGCCATGACCTCGCGGAAGCGCGCGCGCCACAGCGGGTCGAGGCCGCTGAAGGGCTCGTCGAGCACCAGCAGGTCGGGCTGGTGGATGATCGCCTGGGCCAGGCCGAAGCGCTGGCGCATGCCCTTGGAGAACGAGCGCAGCATGCGCCGGCGCAGATCGCCGAGGTCGAGCAGCTGGTAGACCCGCTCGCAGGCGGCGGTGATGCCGCCCGCCGACAGGCCCGACAGCCGCGCCAGGTAGGCGAGGTATTCGTCGACACGCAGATTGTCGTAGAAGAACGGGTGCTCGGGCAGGTAGCCCAGACGCGCGCGCAGGCGGCGGTCGGCATCGCTGCCTGCCAGCTCGCTGCCGAACAGCGCCACCCGTCCGCAGTGGCCGTGCAGCAGGCCGGTGAGCAGCTTGATCGAGGTCGACTTGCCGGCGCCGTTGGCACCGAGGAAGCCGAAGGCCGAACCGGCGGGCACATCGAGGTCGACCCGCTTGAGCGCGCTGATGCGCTGCAGCCAGTTGCCGCGGTAGGTGAACGACACCCCCTGGAAGGTGATGACCGCATCCATCGCCATGCCCTAGGACGCCTGCTCCGGCGCCGGCTTACCGGCCTCCTGGCCGCGCCCGCGCCACCAGCGGATCGCCACCCCCACCGCCACCGGCGCCACCGAGATCGCCACGATGCCGAGGATGATGGTCTCGATGTGCTTCTGCACGAAGGGGATGCGGCCCAGCCAGTAGCCTGCGGCGAGGAGCGAGGCGACCCACACCAGCGCCCCGGCGATGTTCCACAGGGTGTAGCGGGCGAAGGACATGCGCGCCGCCCCGGCGACGAAGGGGGTGAAGGTGCGGGCGATGGGGATGAAGCGGGTGAGCACCAGCGAGAGGCCGCCCCAGCGCTCGTAGAAGGCGTGCGCCTCCTCCAGGTAGCGGCGCTTGATCAGCCTGCCGTCGGGCCGGCTCCAGATGCGGTCGCCGCTCCATTTGCCCAGCCAGTAGTTGACCGTGTTGCCGAGCACCGCCGCCACCACCAGGGCGATCCCGGTCGGCCACAGCGGCAGCGGCGGCGGCTTGGTGCCGTCGAAGGGGTTGAGCGCGCACAGGCTGCCGGCGAGGAACAGCAGGCTGTCGCCGGGCAGGAAGAACCCCACCAGCAGGCCGGTCTCGGCGAAGACGATGGCGGCGATCAGCCACACCCCGCCCTGGGCGATGAGCTGGGAAAGGCCGTCGGCCTGGAAGAGCTGCTGGAACCATTCGGGCATGGCCGGGGGTGTACCTGCCCAGGCCGGGCATGCCAGGGTCGATCCCGCCGGCTGGCCGGTTCAGCGCCGGACCAGCAGGCCCAGCACCACCAGTCCGGCGGCCAGGGCCATCACCAGCAGCGGCGCCCAGCGCACCAGGCGGTCCACCGCCCCCGGCGGCGGATCGCCGGCCGGGGCGGGGGGCGGGACGGGTGCAGCCGCAGGAGCGGTCTGACGAGCGGTGCCCGGTGTCGCCGGGGCCGGCCTGGGCGGGGTCTGGCGGGCGGTGCCGGTGGCGGCGGCGGGCGCCGGCCGCGGCGGGGTCTGGCGGGCGGTGCCCGCTGCCGCCGGCTCGGTGGTGTGTTTGCGCCGGATGCGGTCGGTGTAGGCCGCCGCCAGGGCGCCGCTGGTGCTGGATGCCGGCCGCTGCTCGGAGGCGTGCCGCTGGGTGTCCGGCTTGGGCGGCTCCGGCTTGCGGTGGCGGGCGGTGGTGGGCACCACCGGCGCCTGCGGGGCGGCCACCGGCAGCGGGGTCTTGTACTTGGTGGTCAGCGGCTTGCGCACCAGCGGCAGGCGCCGCGAACGCATCTCGTCCAGGCATTCCTGGGCGGCGATGGCGAAGGCCTGGTGGTCGCGGAAGCGTTGCCCGGGATCCTTGGCCATGGCGGTCACCGCCAGCCGGCGGATCCCCTGCGCCAGGGCCGGCACCATGCGGCCGGGATCCTGTATTGGCTCGTGCAGGTGCTTGCTCATCACCTCGGCGGGCGAGCGCCCTTCATAGGGCACCGCCCCGGTGAGCAGGTGGTAGAGCGTCGCCCCCAGGGCATAGACGTCCGAGCGGCAGTCGGTCTCGTTGCCGGTGACCTGCTCCGGCGACATGTAGGCGGGGGTGCCCAGCACCGTCCCGGCCATGGTCAGCACGGTCGAGGCCGATCCGGTGTCGGCGGCCTTGGCCAGGCCGAAGTCGATGATCTTGGCGCGGTCGTTGTGGTCGGGGGCGGCGTAGTGGTCGCGGCTGCCGCGCTCCACCAGGATGTTGCCGGGTTTGATGTCGCGGTGCACCAGGTTGCCGTGCTCCCAGGCATGGTGCAGGCCCTGGGCCACCTGCAGACACAGGCGCACCGCGTGCTGCTGCAGCATCGGTCCATGGCCGGCGAGCAGGTCGGCCAGCGACGGGCCGCGCACGTATTCCATCGCCATCCAGGGATGACCCTGGTGGGTGCCGCGGCCCAGGCAGCGGGCGATGGCCGGATGGTCGAGGCCCTCGAGCACCTTGGCCTCGCGCTCGAAGCGGCGCTGGAAGCCGGGATCGTCCTCGAAGCGGCCGGTGACCAGCTTGAGCGCGGCCTCGCCGCCGCGCTCGAGGTCGCGGGCGCGATGGACCTCGCCCATCGCCCCGGCGCCCAGCCGGCCCACCAGCTCGAAAGGACCCACCAGGCGCGCCTGCGGCAGGCGGCGCAGGGTGGCGGCCTGGGCCTGATCGATGACCCCGGCCGCGAGCAGGGCGGCGGCGCAGTCCTCGGCCCTGCCCGCCACCACCTGGCACAGGGCCTGATCCACCGCCGCCGGTGCCACCAGCGAACGCGCCAGCTCGGCGTCGCTGGTCATGCCGGCGCCGGGTGGCGCCACGATGGTGGCCATGGGATCGTTCACGCTGTCCCCCTGCGAGGACCAGCTTACCCCAGGATCGGCGCTGCCGTCAACCAACGATCGTGCACGGGGTCAATCCAGTTCCACCCACTCCTGCAGATCGCTGCGCATCGCTAGGGGCCGCTCGCAGCTGCTGGCCAGGGTGACCGTCCGGCCCTGGGCGGCGGCCTCGTGCACCGCCTGCATGATGTCGACCGCATGCAGGGCGATGGTGTCGTCGCAGCGGTGGCGGCGGCCGTCGGTGATGGCCTTGGCCATGTCCGCCACCCCGACCCCGCGCGACCCTTCGCGGTAGGGATGGGTGCGCTGGTATTCCGTCCAGTCGTGCAGCCCGCGGCGCGCCACCTTCACCGCCCCGCCGGTGCCGTTGGGGTCGGGCACCTGGATCGAACCCTCCTCGCCGTACAGCTCGATGTTGGGCAGGGTGCTGCCGCCGCGCACGTCGAAGCTGGTGGTGAGGGTGATGAGCGCGCCACCGGCGAATTCCAGCAGGGCGGTGAGGTGGGTGGGCACCTCGACCTGCACCACCGTGCCGCGCTTGGGCCGGCTGGTGATGGTGCGGGTCGGCCAGGTGGCGCGCGCCACCCCGCTCACCCGCCGCACCGGCCCGAGCAGGGTGATGAGCGCGTGCAGGTAGTAGGGGCCCATGTCGAACAGCGGGCCGCCGCCGGCCTGGTAGTAGAATTCCGGCGAGGGGTGCCAGCTCTCGTGGCCGCCGCACTGCATGAAGCAGTGGCCGGACAGCACCCGGCCCACCAGCCCGGCGTCGATGATCCCGCGCGCGGTCTGCACCCCGCAGCCGAGCACGGTGTCGGGCGCGCAGCCCACGCGCAGGCCCTTGGCCGTGGCCAGCGCCGCCACCGCCGCGCCCTCGGCGCGGTCGAGCGCGAAGGGCTTCTCGCTGAACACATGCTTGCCGGCTTCCAGCGCGGCGCGGTCGACCGCGGCGTGGGCCTGGGGCACGGTGAGGTTCACCACCAGCGCCACCCTGGGGTCGGCGAGCAGTTCCGCGGCGGTGCAGGCGCGCGCGACGTTGTGCTGGGCGGCCTTGGCCTGGGCGCGCGCGGGGTCGAGGTCGGCGCAGGCCGCCACGCGCAGGAAGGGGAAGCGGGCGCAGGCCTTAAAGTAGGCGTCGCTGATCGCGCCGCAGCCGATGATGCCGATGTCCATGGGAGTCTCCTGGTCAGGCGAGCTTGCCGGCGGCCCACAGCAGGCCGCGGCGGGTGAGTTCGAGCACGCTGGGGTTGTCGAAGTCCGCGGCGACGTGGCCGAGGGCGGAATAGAACACCCGCCCGGCACCGTAGCGGCGCGTCCATGCCGCCGGCATCTCGGTGGCGCGGATCCACGGCATGTCCTGGTGGTTGCCGCTGAACACCGTGGTCGCCAGCACCTGGTTGCCTGGGTCGACGTGCAGGTAGTACTGTTCGCTGGTGAGCGCGAAGTCGGCCAGCCCGCGGGTGATGGGGTGGTCCCAGTCGCGCAGGCGCACGCCGTAGGTCACGATCCCGCCGGGATGGGCGACCCACTGCCCGCCGGTCATGAACTGGTAGTCGGTGTCGGCGCGGAACGCATCGCACATGCCGCCATGCCAGCCGCCCAGGCCGACCCCGCCCAGCACCGCCGCACGCAGGGCCTTGGACTGCTCGCCGCTGATCTGGCCCATGGTCCAGCAGGGCACGATCAGGGCCAGCCCGGCCATCTGCGCCGGGTCGGTGAGCGCGGCGAGGTCGGTGGCGATGGCCACGCGCAGGCCGGCGGCCTCCAGCAGCGGGGCGATGCGGTCGGCGCACTGGCGAGGCTGATGGCCGTCCCAGCCTCCTACGAGCATCAGGCAGCGGTCCATGGTGGGTACTCCTGGTTGATTTGCCCAAGCATAATCACCAGAATCATCGGCATATGGCGGATGCACCCATCGGCATGGATGGAATTTCCATTCGCCTGCACCTCGAGCCGGAACCCCGCCTGTTCCCCGGGCCGCCGCCGGTGGCGCACCTGGGCTTCGTCCCGCGCAAGCGCGAGCGGGTCGAGCGGGTGTTTTCGACCTGGAACTTCTCGCTCATCCTCGCCGGCCAGGGCACCTACCGCACCGAGGCCGGCCTCGACCGCGTGCGCGCACCCTGCGTGCTCACCCAGTGGCCGGGCGCGCATATGGACTACGGGCCCGAGCGCGCGGGCTGGACCGAGCTGTACCTGATCTATCCGGCCGGGACCGGCGAGCAGCTGCGGCGCAGCCGGCTGTGGCCGGAGCGGCGGGCATGGTGGCCGGTGGCCGATCCGGCCCGCTTCCTGGCGGCGGCGGCGGCGCTGATCGAGCTGGCGCGCAGCGCCGATCCCCTCGCCGAGGCCGACCGCATCGACCGCGCCGCCGAGCTGGCGGTGGTCGAGGCGCGCCTGGGCGCGGCGGCGGCGCCGCTGGCTGGGGCCGAGGCAGCGGTGGCGGCGATCCGCGCGCGCATCGAGTCGGACTGGCGGCGCGACCATGACCTCGACCGCCTGGCACGCGACCAGGGCCTGTCGCCCACCCATTTCCGCCGCCTGTGGGAGCGCCTGGTGGGGGTGCCGCCGCAGCGCCACCTGGTGCAGCTGCGCCTGCGCCACGCCTGCCGTGCGCTGGTGCGCGACGAGCGGCCGGTGGCGACCATCGCAGCCGAGGCCGGCTTCGCCGACCCGCTGCATTTCTCGCGCCGTTTCCGCGCCTTCATCGGGCTGTCGCCGCTGGCCTACCGCCGCCGCCATCGCGAGGCGCTCGCTGCGGCCGCCACCCCGGCTCCCTAAGCAAGCAGGGGAGGATTTCGACGAGTAGTAGATCAGTAGGTCTGGCGCAGGTGCTTGACCGCCAGGCCCTGGCGGACCTGGTCGAGGGTCGCGGCGGTGCGCGGGGTGAACACCAGGTCGAGCGGCCGGCCGGGCAGCACGGTGACGCTGTTGTCGTCGAAGCGGCCGGGCACCCCCGCCACCTCGGCCACCGCCCACAGGGCGGGGCGGTCGGCCTCCAGGCGCACCCGGAAGCTGCCGCCGGGGCCGGCGCTGACGCTGGTGGTCAGGACGGCCTTGGCCAGTTCGCAGGCCTTGTAGCGCGCGAAGTAGTGCTGGTTGCGTGAGCCCTCCTGCCGGCCGTCGACGGTGGCCGCGAGGTTCAGCTCGAGGAAGCGGCGGGTGCGGTCGTCGGCGGTGGGGCAGAAGCGCGCGATCGGGTACGAGCCGAGCAGGTGGGCGCTGCCGGCGGCGACCTCGGCATCGAGGGTCAGGGTCTCGTGGCGGGTGCCGTCGAAGCCCCATACCTCGACCGTCACCGCCGCCTTGGCCGCGGCCGGTCGGTCGTTGACCACCCACAGCTCGACCTCGTCCGGCTTGCCGTCGGCCGGCACCGCCGCCACCGACAGCGGGGCGAAGAAGCGCCGGGCGTGGTGGTGCAGCTGCTTCCAGCTGCCGTCGTATTCCAGGCTCGCCCACGAGGCCACCGGCCACACGTCGTTGAGCTGCCAGTAGATGGTGCCCATGCAGCGCGGGCGCAGGCGGTGCCAGCCCTCGACCGCGGTGCGGATGGCGAGCGCCTGCTGCAGCTGCGACAGGTAGAGGATGTCGGCGGTGGCGAGCGGCATGCGGAAGTAGCGCGCCATGGTCTCGAGGATGCGGCTGTTGCCGCCCACGTTCTTCTGGTGGTGCTCGAACAGCGGCGCGGTGGGGTTGAGCTGGTCGTCGGGGCAGAAGCTGCGCGCGGTGGCCAGCGAGCTGTAGGACTGGAAGCCGAATTCCGAGCAGAAGCGCGGCTTCACCGTGTGGTAGTGCTCGAAGTCCTTCGACTCGTGCCACACCGACCAGAAGTGCATGTCGCCGTGGCCGTCGTCGTGCCAGCAGTCGCGGAAGTCGCCGGGACCGGCGCAGGGCGACGAGGGCCAGAACATGCGCGCCGGATCGTGCTCCTCGACGCTCTCGGCCAGCACGCGCGACAGGCGGTCGTAGTTGAGCAGGTAGCGGTCGCGGTTGGCCTTGGCCTCCTTGAACCAGTTGATCGCCCCCACGCACTCGTTGTCGCCGCACCACAGGGCGATGCTGGCGTGGTCGCGCAGGCGCTTGAGCTGGTGCGCCAGCTCGGCGCGCACCTCGCCCAGGAAGGCCTTGTCGGCGGGGTAGAGCGCGCACGAGAACATGAAGTCGTGCCAGATCATCAGGCCGAGGCGGTCGCAGGCCTCGTAGAAGGCGTCCTCCTCGAACTGGCCGCCGCCCCACACCCGGATGATGTTCATGTTGGCCGCCGCGGCGTCGGCGAGCAGGGCGTCGTAGCGTTCCGGGGTCTGGCGGGCGTTGAGCGCGTCGGCGGGGATCCAGTTGGCGCCCTTGGCGAACACGTCGACGCCGTTGACGCGCAGCGCCAGCGAGGTGCCCCACTGGTCGGGGCGGTTGAGCACCTCGATGGTGCGCAGGCCGAGCTTCTTGCGGCACACCGCCTCGCCCAGGCGCACCTCGAGCTCGTAGAGCGGCTGCTCGCCATGGCCGTTGGGCCACCACAGGCGCGGCTGGTCGACCACCACCTGGGTCGACACCCGGTTGCTGCCGGCGGCCAGCTCGACGCTGGAGCGCACCGTGGTCTCGCCCAGGCGCACGCTCAGCTCGGCGCGGCCGGCGACCGGGGCGACCGCCTCGGCGGTGACGGTGACGGTGCAGCGGCCCGGCTCGTGGCGCTGGTCGCAGCCCACGTAGTCGATGCGCGCCTGGTCGGCGCCCACCAGCTGCACGCGCGAGGGGAATCCGATCTGCATCAGGCTGATGCCCCAGTCCCAGCCGCCGTGGCACTGGGTCTTGCGGATCAGGTTGAAGTGGCGCTTCGACGGGCCGATGCCGTCCTCGTTGAAGATGTGCGGCACCGGGTAGGGCAGCGCCTGGCCGCGCGCCAGGGCCAGCTTCTCGGCCGAGCGGAAGGTGGCGGTGATGGTGTTGGCGCCGGCCTTGAGCAGCGGGCGCACCTCGAAGCGGTAGCGGCGGAAGCGGTTGGCGGTCTCGCCCACCGCCTGGCCGTTGATGGCGATGGCGGCGAAGGTGTCGGGATGCTCGATGTCGAGCACCACCGAGCGCCGCGCCAGCAGCTCGGCGCCGACCTCGAAGCTGCGCTCGTAGGTCCAGTCCTTCTCGCCCACCCACTGCACGGCCTTCTCATTCATCCCGTAGTAGGGATCCGGGATGCGCCCGGCGGCGAGCAGCGCGCTGTGCACGTCGCCCGGGACCTGCACCGGCAGGCTGGAGGACTCGTCGGTGGCGCGCAGGCGCCAGGTGCCGGCCAGGGAGAGGGTGGTCATGGTGGTGGGCTCCGTGGCCGGGGATGCTAGCGGCCGGCGCCCGGCTGTCTTGCAGGTGGTGGGCCATGGCTTGCACTTATTTGATCTGTCGGCCACCATGCCGGGATGGAGCTGGACCTCGCCAACTGCCACCTCGACCGCCAGCGCTACGCCGTGCAGCGCATCGAGACGGCGGCGGAATGGAGCTATCCCGAGCATGCCCATCGCGGCTTCGGCGAGATCTTCTATCTCGCCAGCGGGCGCATCGCGCATCGCCTGGAGGGCGCCGACCACCTGCTCGGGGCCGGCGCCCTGGTCCTGGTGCGCGAGGGCGACAGCCACCGCCTGCGCGGCCAGGGCTTGCGCTATTTCAACCTCAACGTGCCGGTGGCGGACTTCGCCCGCAGCGCCGCCTTCCTCGACCGCGGCGAGCGCCTGGCGGCGCTGCTGGCGGGGCGCGGGGCGGTGGCGGCGGAGGTGCCGCCGGGCGAACGGCGCGCGGTCGAGGACCTCTTCGTGCGCCTGTTCGACCTCCAGCTCGGGCCGGCCGGCGGTGCCGCCTACCAGGCGGCGCTGGTGGACCTGTGCGCGCGCTTCATCGCCGATCCCGCTCCGGCGGAGCCGGCAGCGGGACCGCCGGCCTGGCTGGCGGGGGTGCTGGAGGAGGCCTCCGCCGCCCTCGCCGAGGCCTCGCCGGCGTGGATGGCGCGGCGGGCGGGGGTGAGCGCGGCGCACCTGGCGCGCACCATGCGCCGGCACGGCGGCGAGACCCCGGCGCGCTGGCTCAACCGCTGCCGGCTGGAACGCGCCGCGCTGCGCCTGACCCACACCAACGAGGCGGTGGCGGACATCTGCTTCGATCTCGGCTTCGCCCACCTGGGGTGGTTCTACCGCCTGTTCCGCCGCGCCCACGGCTGCGCCCCGGCGGCGTACCGGGGGCGTTACCGCAGCATCTGAGACTCTGGTTCATGGTTGGCGGTTGATGGTTTCTCAGCGCATCGCCAAGGGGTGAACCGTTGCCCTTCGGTTGTGCGCCAACCAACAACCATCAACCATCAACCGGGATTCAGCCCGTCGTCGCCTGGGTCTTGGACTGGTCGGCGGCGGTCTTGGCCTCTTCGGCCTTGGCCTCCTCCTCCAGCTCCTTGGCGAGCTTGTCGAGGTCCTGCAGGTCCTCGTCATCCCAGTAGTCGTCCTCGCGCACCCACAGGTAGGTGAGCAGGCCGCCGGACAGCACCAGGTTGAGGCAGTAGCCGACCAGCAGGCCGACGATCAGCAGCTGCCAGCCCGCCACCCCCCAGCCCGTGATCTTGGCCCAGGTGCTGTAGGTCAGGCGCACCTCGTCCTCGCGCACGATGGCGTTGAAATCGTAGGCGCGGCTGCGGCCCTGGAACCAGTCGGTGACCTGGGTGCGGTAGACCGCGGCGGCGTTCTCGGTCTGCACCAGATGGTTGTCCTTGCCGTAGGGCAGGTACTGGCTGGCCAGCCCGTTGAGCCCGCCCATCGCCGCGCTGCCGACGTTCCAGGCCACCCAGGCGAGGGCGGTGGTGAGGGCCACCGCTGCCACCAGCAGGTGCGGCTTGGTGCCCACCGCCTCGACGGTGTCGACCACGTTGTCGAACCAGCCGTGGCGGCGCACCGCGACGATGCCGGGGAACAGGAACAGGCCGAGGGCGCAGGCCACCGTCACCAGCACCGCGAGCAGGGCGAAGGCGAAGGCGACGGGATAGGCGAGCACATAGACGGCGGCGCCGGCATAGGGGATGCCGCACACCAGCTGGCCGCCCCACAGCAGGCCCCAGAAGCCGGTCACCAGCACCAGCAGCACCAGCGGCACCAGCACCGCCGCCAGCAGGCGCGACTTGTACTGGGCGATGGCCTCGCCGAACGACAGGAACTCGTCGTCGAGCAGGTCGGCCTTGAGGAAGGTGGCGACCAGGGTGGCGCCCAGGCCGAAGATCACCAGCGACACGGCGGTCCATATCCACACCACCAGATGGTGCCAGGCCTGGGTGTCGCTGGCGTAGCGCAGCTGCTCCTCGATCGAGCCGCGGCTGCCGATGGGCGCCAGCAGGGCCATCCACCACAGCAGCAGGGCGATGACGGTGACGGCCGACACCAGCATGCACTTGGGCTTGAAGGCGAGCATGGGCGCGGTGAAGAGGTCCTTCCACGTCCAGGTGCGCGGTTCCGGCTTCCACTCCGCCGGCGCCTCGCTGGGGGCGGTCTGGGGTCCGGCCGGCTCGGAGGCCGCGGGCTGGACGGGTGCGCTGCTGTCGCTCATGGGGGCGGGATGCTAGGCCCTCCGTCCCCGGCTCAACTGCCGCCCCGCCCCGGGGTCCCACCATCACCCCCCCGCCTGCGGGCAGGCCGCGGTTTGCCAGCGAGCCATTCCGGTGTTAGGCTGAAGGGGCATGGACGACCATCGGCTGGTACGCATGGCCCTCGACCAGGGGCTGATCTCCCGGGCCCAGCTCGATCAGGCCCAGCGTGAGCAGAAGCTGCTGGCCGACCGCGGGGTCGAGCACGACCTGTGGTTCCTCATCCAGGACCTCGGCTTCGTCAGCGACGACCAGGCGCGGCGTCTGCGCAAGGGCATGAGCTCGTCGTCGTGGAAGGCGCTCGAGGTCGAGGGCTACACCATCCAGGGCCGGCTGGGCAGCGGCGGCATGGGCGACGTGTTCCGCGCGCGCAACGCCCAGGGCGGCGAGATGGCGGTCAAGCTGCTGTCGTCGCGCTATGCCACCAACCAGGAGTACCTCGAACGCTTCTCGCGCGAGGCCCAGGCCACCCTGCGCCTGCACCACCCGCACATCGTCGCCTCGACCGGGGCGGGCGAGGTGCAGGGCTGCCGCTACCTGATGATGGAGCTGGTCGAGGGCCCCAGCCTCAAGGCGCGCATCGCCGACCAGGGGCCGATCGACGAGCGCGAGGCCCTGACCGTGCTCGCGCAGATCGGCGACGCCCTGCGCTACGCCTGGGGCGAGGGCGTGCTGCACCGCGACGTCAAGCCCGCCAACATCATCCTCGGCCCCGCCCGCCCCGGCCACGACGAGCCCTTCTGCGCCAAGATCTGCGATTTCGGCCTGGCCAAGGTCTGGCAGCACGGCGAGGCGCCGGCCGCCGACGCCCACGGCATGCTCACCGGCCCCGGCCTGGCCCTGGGCACCCCGCACTACATGAGCCCGGAGCAGGCCTCGGGCGAATCCGACCTCGACCAGCGCAGCGACATCTACGGCCTCGGCGCCAGCCTCTACCACGCCCTGCTCGGCAAGACCATGTACAGCGGCAAGAGCTCGGCCGTGATCATGTACAAGCAGGTCACCGAGCGCCTCGACCTCGAGGAGCTGCGCCGTCTCGGCCACGGCGGGCGCATCACCGCCCTGCTCGAGCGCATGCTGGCCAAGGACCGCGCCCAGCGCACCCCGAGCTGGGAAGCGGTGCTGGCCGAGGGGCGCCAGCTGGCGGAACGCCGCGCCGCCGGGCTGCCCACCACCGGCCACCAGCGCGCGCCCGCGCCTGCCGGCGCGCGCCGGACCTCGTGGCGGGTGGCCTTGGCGGTGGCGCTGGCGGCCATCGCCCTGGTGGTGGCCGGCTGGTGCCTGCTGGGC
>JAKLKR010000009.1:0-37138 GCA_023150565.1 Planctomycetota bacterium | reverse complement strand
GGGCACGGGTGCCGCCCACCGCCAGGCCACCCCGGCCACCCTCGCCGCCCTGCTCGCCGACGCCGCGCTCAGCCCCGGTCGCTCCCGCGAGCTGGTGCTCGCCCCCGGCGCCTATCCCGGCGGGCTGCGCCTGGGTGCCGGCCATGGCGGCCTGGTGCTGCGCGCCGGCGCCCCCGGGGTGGTGCTGGGCGGCGCTGCCGGGGTGCCTGCCCTGCGCTGCGAGCCGGGTTGCGATGGCGCCCTGGTGGAGGGGGTGGAGCTGGTGGCCGACCATGTGGCGGCGGTCGAGGTGCTCTCGGGCGCGCGCCTGCTGCTGCGCGGCTGCTCGCTGCGCGGCCAGCCGGGGGCGATCGTGGCCGGCAAGCTGGAACTGGAGCGCTGCCGCATCGCCGGCGGCTGCGATGCCGGTCCCCAGGCCCTGCTGCGACTGACCGCCTGCTCCATCGATGGCGGCCGCCGGCCGGCCCTGGCCGGCGAGCAGGCCCAGATCGAGGTTCGCCAGAGCCGCCTGCGCGGCACGGCGGTGCTGCGCGGCGGCAGCCTGCGCCTGGGCGGGGTGGCGATCGACGCCCTCGGCGCCGGCCATGCCCTCGAGCTGGAGCGGGTCTCGCCCGCCGACATCGAGGACGTCGAACTTGGCGGTGCCACCGTCGCCCTGCGCGCGCACGGCACCGCGCTGGTGCGCGCCGAGCGCCTGACCCTGGTCGCCGGCGAGGCCGCCGCCAGCTGGGTCGGCCCGGTCGATCCGCTCTGGCGCTGGCAGCAGATCCGCTGCCGCGCCCCGGCGGTGGGCCTGCCCGGGGTGGCGGGTGACGGGGCGGGAGCCGATCCGGCCCAGCTGCCCCCGCCGTAGGCTGCCCCTTGCCAGCGCCCCACTTCAGCATCTATACTCCGTTCACGCCCCGGTCCTTCCCAGCGAGAAGCCCATGCCCAAGAACGTACTGGTCGTCGACGATTCTGCGATGATGCGCAAGATCGTGATCAAGAACCTCAAGGAGGCGGGCTTCGACGTCAACG
This sequence comes from Planctomycetota bacterium, assembly GCA_023150565.1. Taxonomy (GTDB): domain Bacteria; phylum Planctomycetota; class UBA11346; order UBA11346; family UBA11346; genus JAKLKR01. The sequence goes on along the minus strand of JAKLKR010000009.1, from coordinate 36,121 downwards.
TGGTCGAGGCCTCGGACGGGCTGGAAGGGGTTGAGAAGTTCAAGGGCGGCGGCATCAACTGCGTGCTGAGCGACTGGAACATGCCCAACATGGACGGTCTGAGCATGGTCAAGGCGATCCGCGCCATCGATAAGGCGGTGCCGATCATCATGATCACCACCGAAGGTTCGGCGGACAAGGTCAAGGAGGCGGTGCTGGCGGGCGCGAACAACTACCTCGCCAAGCCCTTCACCCCCGACCGCTTCAAAGAGAAGCTCGCCAAGCACCTCGCCTAGCGCGGGGCGGCCCCGGCATGAGCGACGATCGCCCGTCCTGGCTGGCCCGGCACGGACGCTGGCTGGGGACATTGGGTTTCGCTGCGCTCCTGGCGTTGATCGCGTGGCTGCTGTGGGCCTTCGCCCCCGACGAAGCCCCCCCGAAGCATGGAAAGGGCATGACTCGCGACGAGCTGTGGGACTACATGAAGCGGTAGCGGCGCATGCCGCCGCTCGCGGCAATGGCGCTAGAGTCCTTGAGGGCGGCGACCTTGACCCAGCAAGTCACGGTTGCCAAAGTCGCCGCCCACGTCGACGGAGTCTCTGGTGCGCCGATCTGGGACCATGGCAGCGTCACCGCGGCGTCGACGTGGGCGTCGACGCTCCGAAAGAGCCCTCCACGGCACTCGCATGGCCTTGGCTTATCGCCATGAGGCTTCAGCCGAGGCGCACCCACGCCCAGTCCATCGCCTGCGGGATGGTGACGCGCAGCGCGTCGCCGTCCCAGGCGGCGCTGCCGCGGCCGGCCACCAGCGCCACCGGCGCGCCGGTGGGCACCCCTGGCGGCAAGGTATAGGTGTGCGTCCCGGCCTGGTTGCGTTCGCGGAAGGCGAGCACGTGCGCCACCCCGCCGCCCAGCGAGCAGAAGCCGGTCCAGGCGTCGCCGCGCGGGCAGCTGCCGATGGGCAGGATGGTGCCGCCGTGCAGTTCCGCGCGCTGGCGGCGCCAGGCCGCCACCACCGGGGCGAGGGCGTCAGCCATCGCTGGGGGCAGGTTCGCGGCCTCGAACCAGCCCAGCGGGTTCGCCACCGCCACCGCGGCGAAGCCGTAGTCGAGCGGCCAGGCCATGGGCGCGAGGGGATCGCCGGCGTACAGCTCCTGGTGGCGCGCCGGATTGAGGAACTCCATGCGCAGGCGCTGCGGCGGCACATGCCAGGCGAGCTGCCAGAGGTTGCGCAGGGTGGTGTGCGGCCACCAGCGGTGCCAGTCGGTGTAGCGGTTCTGCACGAACAGCACCCCGGCCTCGATCGCACCGGGGCCGAAGTAGCCCGGCCGCACCTCGGCGGTGATGTCGAGGTCGATCACCACCGCGCCGGCTGATTCCCGCAGCACGGCGTGGATGAAGGCGCGCAGGCGCTCCTCGGCCAGCTTGCTGTGCGCCTTGACCCCGTCGACCTTGAGGTGGCGCACCCCCAGCCGGCGGTGCATATCGAGCACGGTGTCGGCGTCCTTGCGCCAGTTGGCGAAGCTGTCGGCGCTGTCGGGGGCGAACCACAGGCCGAAGCCCATGGCCGCCGCCCGCGCCGCCGCCGCCACCGGCTCCAGCCCGGCCGGGAAGCGCTGGGGATGGGGCTGCCAGAACTGCGGGTCGGCGGCCCAGAAGCCGATCCACACCCCGCCCTTGGCGCGCTCCACCGAGTTGGCGGTGATGCCCTGCTGCCAGCCGTCGTCGATCTGGCAGACGTCGGCGCCCAGGCGGGTGCCGGCGGCGATCTCCTGGGCGATGAAGCCGTCGCCCAGGCGCCCGTCGCGGTTGCGGTCGCCCCAGGTGTTGGTGATGAAGCGCCCGTCGCGCGCCGGGTCGAAGGCGCGCAGGCTGCGCTGCCAGCGGTGCAGGGCGGCGGCGCGGCCCCAGGCCCCGCCGCGGTACAGCAGCACGCTCCAGGCGTAGCCCTGCAGGCGGTCGCCGCAGCCGTGGCCGAGCAGCTCGATGCGGTGGTGCTCGGCGCGCAGGTCGTCGCCCTGCGGGCAGGGGCGGGCGTAGGGCAGCGGGGCGTGCTTGACCAGCACCACCCCGTCGCCGCCGAGCATGTCCTCGACCGCCGCCAGGCAGCCGCGCACGGCGTTGCGGCAGCCGGGCGCCAGGCGCCAGCGCAGCTCCTGGGCGAGGTTGTCGTGGCCATCGGTCTGGTCCTGCAGGCGCACCTCGACCATTTCGAGGTGGTGGGCGGCGAGCACCAGGTGTTCGCAGCGGTCCTGGGCGTCGCCGGCCTTGGCGGCGGCGGGGGCGTCCTCCTCGATGCCGCTGGCGGTGGTGCCGGCGGCGGTGGCGGCGCCGGCGGCGGCCACGCCCACCAGCTCGAGCCGGCAGGTGACGCAGGCGCCGGCCAGCGGCACGCGCAGGTGCAGGCGCCAGCCGCGCCCGTCGGCGCCCACCACTTCCAGCATGCCGCGCTCGGCCGGCTCCTCGACCGGCAGCACCGGTTCGGGCTCGGGCAGCCAGGCCACCCGCAGCGGCGCGGACGGGGCGCCGCCCGGCGGCACCATCCCCGGACCGTCGCAGGGCGCCAGCCAGGCGCGTCCGCTGACTCGGTCGGTCAGCACGGTGGCGCGCAGGGTGCCGCCCTCCAGCCGCCAGCGGCGTTCGATGTCGGGGTTGGCAGCGACCAGCTCGCTGCCGTCGAAGCGGAGTTCGGCCATGTCCGGCTTGTAGGCGCCGGGGCCCGGCCCGCGAGCGTCCGGACCGCAATGTTGCGCTCAGCAGTCGGCGATCGCCACCCGCGCCCCGCCCTGTTCGGCGGAGCGGATGGCGGCATGGACCATGGCCAGGCTTTTGACGTTGTCACTGCCGTCGGTCTGGGGCGTGCCGCCGGCGCGGATCGCGCCCAGCATCTCGTCGATGCAGCCGGCGTGCGATTCCAGCGCCAGCGGCGCCGGCGGCGGGGCCTCCTCGGCCGGCAGCCGCTCGCTGTGGAACTGCCCGGCGCGCCACGGGCGCACCGCCTGCACCGCCACCGAGCCGGTGCGTGGCGCTGGCGCCGGGATGCCGGCCGCACGCGCGCCCAGGTGCGACTCGTCGACCACCCCGATGCCATCCCAGCGCACGCTGCCGCCGGTGCCGATGGCGTGCCAGCGCGCCTCCCACGGGGTCTGGTCGCCCTCGGCGCACCACGAGCCGCGGTAGGTGAAGCGCAGCCCGCCGGCCATCTCGACGCACACCAGCGCCGAGGCGCCGTGGCGGTACCACGAGCCGGCCGGGTTCCAGTCGAGGGCGTTCACCGCCAGCGGATCGAGGCCGGTGAGGAAGCGCGCCTGGTCGAAGGTGTGGATCGCCATGTCGAGCAGCAGCACATGCTCCATGGCCTCGCGGAAGCCGCCGAAGTGCGCGCCGATGACAAACTCGCTGTGCAGTTCGGTGGGGGTGCCGATGCGGGTGCGGATGGCCTCGCGGAAGCGCACCATCTGGGTCAGGTAGCGGCGGTTCTGCATCACCGCATGCACCTTCCCGGCCGCCTTGGCGGCGGCGAGGATGCGCCGCGCCCCCGCCATGTCGGCGGCCAGCGGCTTCTCGGCCAGCACATGGCAGCCCTTGCCCAGGGCCAGGCAGGCGACCTCGGCGTGGGCCTCGGGCACGGTCAGGTCGATCACCACGTCGGGCTGCAGGCGGTCGATCAGCGCGGCGAGGTCGCCGCCGCACTCCGCCGCGGGGGCGAACTCGGCGCGGCGCGCCTCGGCGCGCGCAGGGTCGAGGTCGCACAGGCCGACCACGCGCGCGTCGGTGCGGGTGCGCAGGTGCGTGAGCCAGGCGGCGGCGATGCCGCCGCAGCCGGTGACCAGGAGGCGCAGGGGGGTGTCCATGCCGCCAGCATGGCCCGGCGCCGGGGGGATGCTTGCCCTCGCGGTCGGCCCCATTTGCCGTATCGTCCGGCCATGGATGTGATACGGGTGGCCATCGACGCGCGCTCCAACCCTCGCAAGGCGCGCCACCAGCATGACGGCCACGAACTGCTGGTGGTGGCCGCGGGGGCCGGCACGCAGCTGGTGGCGGCCGGCGAGGAGCCCTGCCGCAGCGGCGACATCTTCGTGTTCCCGGCCGGATTCCCCCACCTGAGCCATTGCGTCCCCGGCCAGGAGTTCACCTGCCTGGTGCTCAACCACGAGCCCGGCGACTTCGCCGACACCTCGCCCGGGGACGGCGGCGCCCACCTGCTGGCGCTGCTGGCGGAGGGGGCCGGACCGTCGTGCCGCTTGCCGGTCCGTCCGGCGGTGGCGGCGCAGGTGCGCGCGCTGCTGGAGCGGGCGGTGGGCGAATGGCGCTCGCCCGCGCGCGGCGGGCGCTGCGCCGCCCGCGCCCTGGCGATGCAGGCGCTGGTGGCGCTGGCACGCGATCCGCGCCTGGCGGTGGCCGCCCCCGAGCCCGGCCAGGCCGCCGACCGGCATGTCGACGACGCCGTGCGTTGGATCGCCCGCTACTGGATGCAGCCGGTGCGCATCGCCGACCTGGTGGCGCTGGGTCCGCTCGGCCGCTCGCAGTTCCTCGCGCGTTTCCGCGCCCGCACCGGCACCACCCCGGCGGCGGCGCTGCTCGCGGCGCGCCTGCGCGAGGCCCGCCGCCTGCTGCGCGAAGACCCCGGCCGCAACCTGCTCGACCTCGCCCTGAGCTGCGGCTTCGCCAGCCAGAGCCACTTCAACCACCGCTTCCGCGCCGGCTGCGGGCTCAGTCCGCGCGCCTGGCTGGCCGGCGGCGCAGGTGAGGCGCCGCCATCGCCCGGCCCCTCCGCCCCCTTGGACGCGCCCGGACCCCGCTAACCTGCGCCGCCATGAGCGAGCCCCTGCTGGAAGTCCGCGAGCTGGTGAAGCATTTCCCGGTGCGCGGCGGCGCCTTCGCCAAGTCCCCCGGCGCGGTGCGCGCGGTCGACGGGGTGAGCTTCGACATCGCCGCCGGCGAGTCCCTCGGCCTGGTGGGCGAGTCGGGCTGCGGCAAGTCCACCACCGGGCGCTGCATCCTGCGCCTGATCGAGCCCACCGGCGGCAGCGTGCGCTTCCAAGGCCAGGAGCTGATGGGCCTGTCGCAGGCGCGCCTGCGCCCGATGCGCCGCCACCTGCAGATGATCTTCCAGGACCCCTTCGGCAGCCTCAACCCGCGCATGCGGGTGGGCGACGCCATCGCCGAGCCGCTCGAGGTGCACGGCCTGGCCAGGGGCGATGCGGCGCGCGAGCGCGCCGGGCGCCTGCTCGAGCAGGTCGGGCTGACCCGCGAGCACCTCGACCGCTACCCGCACGAGTTCAGCGGCGGCCAGCGCCAGCGCGTGTGCATCGCCCGCGCCCTCGCCCTCGGCCCGCAGCTGATCGTGTGCGACGAGCCGGTGTCGGCGCTCGACGTGTCGGTGCAGGCGCAGGTGCTCAACCTGCTCGACGACCTCCAGCGCGAGCTGGGGGTGGCCTACCTGTTCATCAGCCACGACCTGGCGGTGGTCGGCCACGTCTGCCACCGGGTGGCGGTGATGTACCTGGGCGAGATCGTCGAGATCGGCCCGCGCGAGGCGGTGCTGACGCGCCCGCTCCACCCCTACACCCAGGCCCTGCTCTCGGCGGTGCCGGGTTCGCCGGCGGGCAGCCGGGTGCTGCTCGAGGGCGACCCGCCCAGCCCGATGGAGCCGAGCAGCGCCAGGCGCTTCACCAGCCGCTTCCCGCGCCACGCCGCCGCCTTCGAGGGGGGCGAGATCCGCCTGCGCGAGGCCGCCCCCGGCCACCAGGTGCGCTGCGCGCGCCTGGAGGTCCTGCAGGACCTCGCCGCCGCCGTCCCCACCGCCTGACCGGAGCCCCCATGCTGCGCCTCGTCCTCCTCGCCTGCCTCGCCGGCGCCGCCCTCGCCGCCGAGCCCGCCAGCGCCGCCCACACCCGCGCGGTGATCGCCACCAGCATGGGCGACATCACCGTCGAGCTGTTCGACGACGAGGCGCCGCAGACGGTGGCCAACTTCCTCGGCCTGGCCGAGGGCAGCAAGACGTTCAAGGACGCCAGCGGCGCCGAGGTGCGGCGGCCGTTCTATGACGGGCTGGTGTTCCACCGCGTGATCAAGGGCTTCATGATCCAGGGCGGCTGCCCGCAGGGCACCGGCAGCGGCAGCCCCGGCTTCACCTTCCCCGACGAGATCAACGCCGTCTCCCTCGGCCTCGACCGCGAGATGGCGCTGCAGGGCGACCGCCTGCACCAGCAGTGCGCCTACCAGCAGCGCGAGTTCACCCGCGCCGTGCTCGAGCCGCGCCTGGCGGCGCGCGGCATCACCCGCAGCTCCAGCCAGCAGGAGCGCCAGGCGGCGTTGCCGGCGGTGCTCAAGGACGCGGCCGGGGTGTCGCTGATGGACTTCTACCAGCTGCTCGGCTACCGCTACGACGCCAAGCTGCCGCCCTCGCACCGTCCGGTGATGGGCTGCCTGGCGATGGCCAACACCGGCCCCAACAGCAACGGCTCGCAGTTCTTCCTCAACCTCGCCGAGACCCCGCACCTGACCGGCAAGCACACCGTGTTCGGGCAGGTGGTGGCCGGGATGGCGGTGCTCGAGGCGATCGGCGCCGTCGCCACCGGCCCCGGCGACCGGCCCACGGTGCCGGTGGTGATCCGCTCGATCCGCCGCGAAGGCTTCGTCGCCCCGGCGGCGACCGCCGCCACCACCGGCGGGACCGTCCGGTGATCGCCGCCCGGCTGGCGGCGGCCGTCCTGGCGATGGCCGCCCTGGCCGCAGCCGAACCGGTCTGGGCCGGCCGGCAGTACCAGGCCCTGCCCGCCGCGGCCGGCGCCAGCGTCGCCGCCAGCGCCCCGGCGCGCCTGGCGCGCTGGCAGGGCGACCGCGCGGCGGCGTTCTCGTTCATCTTCGACGACGGCCTGGCCGACCACACCGCCATCGTGCTGCCGCTGCTCGAGGCCCACCGCCTGCGCGGCACCTTCGCCCTGGTCACCGGCCGCATCCCCGCCACCGCCGCCGAAGCCGCGGCCCAGGCCGACAAGGCGCGCCAGGCCGAGAAGGACCCCGCCAAGGCCGCCGCCATCCGCCCGCGGCCGAGCTGGGAGGACTGGCGCGCCGCCGCCGGGCGCGGCCACGAGCTGGCCAACCATTCGGTCAGCCACCCCGGCCTGGCCAAGATGACCCCCGAGCAGGTGGCGGCCGAGATCGACGGCGGCGCCGCCGGCCTGCTCGCCGCCGCCGGGGTGCGCGCCCTGACCTTCGTCGGCCCCGGCAACCAGTACGGGCCGGGCGGGCTCGAACGGGTGCGCGCCACCCACCTGTGCTGGCGCATCGGCGGCGGTCTGGGCTACGGCCGGCCGCAGGCAGGCGAGGATCCGCCCGCCACCGTCGCGCGCTGGACGGCGCGGCTCGAGTCCCTGGCGGCCAAGGGCGGCTGGCAGCTGTCGATGGTGCATGCCATCATCGACGGCTACGACCCCACCGGCGAGGAGGCCTTCCGCCTGCATGTGGCGCAGGCGGCGGCGCTGGGCGACCGCCTATGGATCGCCCCCGCCGGCGAGGTCGCGCGCTACGACCTCGCGGTGCGCCACGCCCGCCTGGCCGCCGAGCCGGCCGGCGAGCGCGCCCTGCGTCTGCGCCTGGAGGCGGGGCTCGACGACGCCCTGCTGCTGGTGCCGCTGACGGTGGTGGTCGAGACCGGCATCGCACCCGCCGCCGCCAGCGCCCGCCGCGGCGGCGCCGAGCTGCCCTGCCGCATCGCCGGCACCCGCCTGCTGATCGACGCCACGCCCGCCGCCGAAGCGATGGAGGTCGCCTGGCGATGAGCCCTTTCCTGCGCCTGTGCCGTGACGGCTCCATCCCCTGGCGCGCGCTCGACCAGGCGGTCGATGAAGCGGTGCGCCGCGACCTGCCGCTGCTGATCCTGGCCGGGCGCGCGCTCGACCACTGGTCGGCGCGCTGGGTCGCCGAGCTGGGCGCGCAGGGCGCGCTGGGCGAGCTGGTGGCGACCGCCTTCGTGCCGGCGGCGGTGGATGTCGACCGCGACCCGCCCACCGCGCGCGCGATCCAGCGCGCCCTCGCCGCCACCGCCGACGCCAGCGGCTGGCCGGCGCTGGCGCTGGCGCTGCCCGACGGCCGCCTGGTCGGCGCCGGCGCCTACGCCCCGCCCGCCGCCCCCGGCGCCCAGCCGCCCGCCGCCGCCATGCTGGTGGCGATGGCCGACGCCTGGCGCGAGCGCCGTGACGACCTCGAGGACGACGCCCTGCGCCTCGGCCTGCTGCCCGACGATCCCGGTCCCGGCGAGCTGCCCGGCGAACTGCATGCCGGCGCCGCCGAGGCCCACGCCATGGGCGCCGCCGACACCCTCGCGGGCGGTTTCGGCCCGGGGGCGCGCCACCCGCTGCCGGCCCTGCTCGGCTTCCTGCTCGCGCGCGCGGCCCGGCCCGAGGCGCCGCTGCCGCTCGCCCAGCAGCTCGAACGCACCTGCGCCGCGCTCACCGCCGGGGCCCTGCACGACCATCTCGGCGGCGGCTTCTTCCGCACCTGCCGCGACCCCGGCTGGCGCGAGCCGGCGGGCGAGAAGCGCGCCCGCGACGCCTTCCTGCTCGCGCTGGTGCTGTGGCGCGCCGAGCGCGTGCTGCCGGCGGCGGGGGCGTGGAGCGAGCCGGCGCTGCGCGCCTGCGGCTGGGCGCTGGGCGACTGCGCGCGCGCCGACGGCCTGGTCGCGCACGGCCTGTGCGCCTACGGCCCCGACGGCGCCGGCGGCTGGGCCGAGGGCGCGGCCTGGCGCTGGACCCGCGCCCAGGCGGCGGCGGTGCTGGGCGAGGACGGCGCGCGCATCTGCGCCCGGCGCTTCGGCCTCGACGACACCGCGCGCGTGCCCGCGGTGCAGGCGACCCTGGTCGAGGCCGACGCCGCGCGCCTGCCCGAGCTGGTGGCCCGCCTGCAGGCGGCGCGCGCCGAGCGCCCGCCCCATCCGCGCGACGGCACCGCCTTCACCGCCGACCAGGGCCTGGCGCTGTGCGCCCTGGCCGAGGCCCACCTGCGCGATCCCGCCGGCCCCTGGCGGACGCGCGTGCTGGCGCTGTGGTCGACCCTCGCCAGCGACCATCCCCCGGCCTGGTGGGAGGACGACGGCACCGCCGCCGCCGTGCCCGCCGGCCAGCGCGCCCTCGCCTGGCTGGCGCGCGGGGCGTGGGCGGCGCGCATCTGCGGCTGCCTGGGCGCCGCCGAGCGCGCGCATGCCTGGGCCGAGGCCGCGCTCGCCTGCGGTCCCGCCGATCCCGCCGACGACGAGGACGGCCCCTCCACCGCCGCGGTGCTGGCCGAGGCCTGCTGCGATCTCACCGAGGAGTACCCCGGCTGGCGCCGCGCCGCCGAGGCGGTGGTCGCCGGCTGCGCCGGGGCGATGCGCCAGGCGCCGCTCACCTGCGCCGGCCTGTGGGCGGCGCGCGAGCGGCTGCACCGCTGAGGCCGATGGCGCCTAGCGACTCTTCCCTGGGAGCGCCGGGCTCCAGCCCGGCAGTTTTCTCATTCGAATTGCCGGGCTGGAGCCCGGCGGTCCCAGGGGCGCGTCTGCCTGTTGGTGCGGTTTCCGCGATGGCTAAGCGCTATTGCCGCTCAAGCGGTCGGCCCGGCGGTTCCAGGCGGTCGGCCTGGGCCGGGTTGAGCATGCGCAGGTAGGCGAGCTTGCCGGCGATGACGGCCCGCCGGTCGGCGACGTCGGCGCCGGCGGCCTGGTCGCGCTCGATCTGGTGCAGCGCCGCGCGCAGGCGCCGGCGCTCCTGGCGCGACAGGCCGGCGTCCTGGTTCACCACCACCCCGGTGACCGCCTGCCGCCCGGCGGGGGTCATCAGGCGGGTCTTGCCCTCGTTCACCCGGAAGCCCTCGGCGGCGATGATGGCGCGGGCGTGGTGCACCAGGCGCTTGGCGGCGTCGCGGTCGAGATCGCCTGAGAACGTCAGGTCGTCGGCGTAGCGGGTGTAGGCGGCGCCGAAGCGGCGCGCGAGGCCCTCCAGGCGGTGGTCGAGCCGGAGCACGATGGCGTTGCACAGGCCCGGGCTGGTGGGGGCGCCCTGGACGCAGTGGCGCTGACCGACCGGGACGTGGACGGTGGCGCCGTCGATCGCCACCGGCTGGCGCTCGGCCTCGGTCATGATCACCGCCAGGCTGGTGGCGACCTGGTAGCCGTAGCCGTAGGCGACCAGCAGCCCGCGCACGCGCGCGCAGGTGACGCTGGGGAAGAAATCCTGCAGGTCGAGATGGACCAGCATGCGCTTGCCGACGTGGGGCTCAGCCCCGGTGCGGATGCTGCGGCCGGGACGGAAGCCGTGCGCCGATCCGCTCACCGGCAGACGCGACACCAGCAGCTCGTTCAGCCGGCGCTGGATGGCCTTGAGCTGGCGCTTGGGGGCCATGATCAGGCGCTCGCCACCGCTGCGCTTGGGGATGGCGAAGGTGATGTAGTGCGGCGTGCGCTCGCGCTCGCGGTGCACCGCGAAGCGCAGCAGGGCGCGTTCCGACAGGCCGAGGGCGGCGGCCAGCTCGGCCTCGCTGCGCCACAGCGGCAGGCCGAGGCGCTGCAGCTGCTCCTCGTCGGCGACCAGGTCGCGCAGGGCGCGGTTGCGGGTGCGCATGGTGGCGCCGAACAGGCGGTCGGCCTCCGCCCTGGTCATCACCTTCTGGCGTTTGATCCCCACCGAGTGGCGGACGGTCGAGGCCACCGTGCGCGGCTTGGGCAGCAGGCGGCGGTCGCGCAGGGCGCGCCGGCGATGGCCGGGCTTGAGCGGTCCGCCGTCGAGCTCGACCACCTCGGTGAGGCGGTCGCCGCCGTCCTCCAGGCGCGAGACGTCGCGCACCACCCGGCGGCCGAGCAGGCCCAGCAGCCAGCCGATCAGGCCCATGGCGGCCTCGGGGCGGGACAGGACAGAAGGTGGCACCCCCGGCGGCGAACCACTTGCGCAGCTCTGGACTCATGGCCTCCCGGCGTTGCGAACGCTGGGAGCCGTGGCGTCGTGATCGGGCTAGTCGTCCACCACGGCGAAACACCGTGGCATGGGTGGCTGGTTGCGCACCGCCGGGGGTTACCGCTGGTCATCGTCGTCCCCGTCGCCGGCAGGGTCAAGGTCGGCTTCCGGAACCGGCTCCGCCGGCCGCGAGCTGGGCAGGTCCACCCGCTGCCCGGCCGAAGCCTCGAGCAGGGCCAGCATGTGCTGGCAGGGGCCGCGGGCGAGCAGGTGCTGCTGGAACCATGGGCAGCCGCAGCGGCCGAAGATGATCGCGCCGCGGTCGTCGACCACGAGGTGCACCGCGGCCTGGGCGCCGACCCAGCCGTCGACCTGCCAGTCGCGGTAGACCACCTCGCGCTCCTGCACCCCGTCGGGGCTGGGCAGGCGCTTGCGCTTCCGCGTCTCGCGCGGGCAGCAGCCGGCGACCGCGACCTCCTGCTGTTCGAGGTGGGCGCGCGCCGCCTCCACCCGCTCGTCGGGCGGATACAGGCGGGCCTCGTCGATGGGCTGGGCGAACAGCTCGCGGTGGCGGAAGCAGCGCCGTTCGAGATCGTAGATGGCGCGGCCCAGCCGGCACAGGCGCTGCAGGGCCGCCGCCGCCGCCGGCTTGCCGACCCCGGCCGCGGCGCCCAGCTCGTCGACGCCGAGCTGGAAGCGCCCGGCGAGCAGGCCGGCCGCCGTCGCCACCAGGGCATCGTCGTCAGCCGGCCGGCCCTGGAGGAGGTCGAAGGAGCCGGTGCCGGTCCAGCCCTGGCCGCTCCAGCCGGTGAGCCCGAGGATGAAGGTCATGCCCGGCAGCTGGACGGCGTAGAAGCTGGGCAGGCCCCGGCCCTTGAGGTAGATGTCGACGCGGTCGGCGAAGGGCAGCAGCGGCTCGATCAGCTTCAGCCGCCGGCGGCCCCACAGGCGCACCGAGCGGGGCTCGGCGTAGCCGTGGCCGGCGCCGCGCAGGGGGACGACGTGCTCCCACGGTTCCAGCACCAGGCGGGCATCGGCCCCGGGCGCGAACTCGTAGCGCAGGGCGCGCGGCGACAGCCTGGCCTTGGTGTAGCGCAGGAAGCGGATGGCGGCGAGCAGGTCGACCGGCCGGGCCTGCAGGCGGGTGCCGGGCATGGCCATGCCCGCCTGCACCTGCAGGAAGCCGCGCACCCAGGCGTCCGGCAGCTCGACCGCGGCCTCGAAGCGGCCGCCGGCGCCGCCGGTGGCGACGGCGATTCCGGCGGGATCAATGCTGAGCCAGGTCTCGCGGCTCGAGCGCATCTCGCCGACCGCCGCCCACAGCCAGGCGGTGAAATCGACGTTGGTGGTGCCGGGGATGATGGCGCCATCGAGCGCAAAGATCCCGGGGTCGAGCACCAGCTGCACGTAGGCGCTCTGGTCCTGGCTGAAGGCCTCGAGGAACACCCGGTCGGGATGCACGGTGACCACCGGGTCGAGCAGCGCCCCGTCCGGGCGCCAGCTGTCGTCGGACCAGATCGCCTCGCCGAGGGCGCGCAGGGCCACGCGCAGCAGGAAGGGGTTGCGCTGCACCCGCCCGCGGAAGCGCACCGGGCGGCGGGCGTCTGCGGTGAGGCCGAGGGTGTCGCGCCCGCCCTCGGCGGCGAAGGCGCTGGGCGAGGCGTAGTCGAGCAGCAGCGGGATCACGAGGCCGCCTTGCGGAACACCGTCCGCTGCTCGCCGGCCTGGCGCAGGCCGGGATGCCGGTGCAGGGCGGTGGCGATCAGCCCCAGCAGCCGCTCCTTGGGATAGCGCAGGTCGGGCAGGTCGAGGGCCTCGCGCGCGCGTGCGGCGATGCGCTGCGCGGCGGCGGCATCGTGGGTGGCGTTGGCCAGGGCCGCGAACGCCGCCAGCCGGGTGGCGCGGTGCAGCGGGCGCAGCAGGGTGCCGATGAGCACGTCCAGGCTGGCCACCGCGGCGGCGCGGGCGCGCTCGTCGTCGAGGCCGAGGATGCGGTAGGCGAGCGCCTGGACGTGGATCTCGGGCGCCTCGACCAGGTCGCCCAGCTGCGCGGATTGGCCGAGGAAATCCCGGTCCGAGCGCTCGAACAGCATCCGCGCCAGGCGGTTGGCCCTGATCAGCCGGCCGTAGCCGTGGATCGCGTAGGCGGGGATCTGCCCGAGCACGGCGATGGCGCGCCGGCCGAAGGCGCGCTCGTCGCCGGCCTTGAGCCGATCGAAGTAGGCGGCGACGGGCTCGGCCGCGTCCTCGCTCTTCACCGCGCCCCAGCCCAGGCTGCCGCGGGTGGCCAGGCGGCTGGCGAGGAAGTCGATGAGCGGGATGTCGTCCTGCGCGATCACCCGCTCGACCAGCCGCGGCAGCCCCGGGCCCCAGCCGCTGATCTGCAGGTGCAGCTTCCACGGCCCGCGCAGCAGGTCGGGGAAGCGCTGGTGGAAGGCTACCGCGGTGGCGTCGTCGAGCTGCTGCACCTGGGCGGCGCCGAAGCGCCCCCAGTTCCATTCCCGGCCGACCCCGGCGAGCAGCAGCAGGCGCTCGCGCACCGTCGCCTCGGGCAGCGCGCGGTCGTCGAGCAGGGCCCGGACCTCGGCGTTGAAGTCCTTGGGGCGCGCGCAGGTGCGCACCGCGCCCGACCACAGGTCCCACCAGCCGCGCTGGCGGGCGAGGGCCACCAGCCGGCCGTAGCTGCCCTGGGTCAGCCACGGGGTCCACACCTGGCGCAGATGCTTGCCGATGTAGGGCAGCACGTCGCGTCCGCGCCGCTCGATCAGCTCGATGAACGGCTCGCCCAGGTTGCGCCACAGATCGAGCGGGTGGCGGCGTTCCAGCAGGGCGCACAGCGCGGCGGGATCCGGCACCTGGGCGCAGGCGTCCAGGGCGTCCTGGCGCCAGCGTTTGAGCGGCACCTGGCGCTGGTAGAGGCCGTCGGCGAAGCGCTGGTCGCCCGCCGCCACCGCGGCCGCCAGCAGGTGCTCCCACAGGCTGCGCCGGTCGCTGCCGAACCACGACCAGGGCAGGTGCTTGAGGATGAAGGGGGCGGCCAGCTGGCGGTCCTGGCGGTAGAGCGCGAGGGCGGCGTCCTCGTCCAGCTCCAGGCCCCAGATGTCGAATTTCTCCAGCTCCACCCGCGCCCGCCCCGGCGACGCCGCCCGCTCCAGCCGGGCCAGCAACTCGCGCAGCAGGGCCGCGGAATCCGGGCGCCAGGAGCGCGCCTTGGCGTACTTGATGGGAAGCAGGCGGCGGAGCAGTTCGATGTCGTCGTCACGATCGACCTCGGCGAACCAGCGTTCGAGGTCGTCGTTCCAGGGCACCGGGCTGGTGCCCAGCAGCCCGGCCTGGGCGAAGCCGCCCCAATGGGCGAGGATGAAGGGCCGGAAGCGCACCCGCTCGCGGCGGTACAGCGCCGGCCCCCACAGCCACGCCAGCCCGGGGAAATGCCATTCCCGGGCCAGCTCCTCCAGCCGGGCGCGCAGCTCCTCGGGCGCCAGCCCGGCCGCCAGCAGCGCCCGCGTCCGGCGCTCGACCTCCTTGGCTGGCAGCGGCTTGGCCATCGGCGGCGGAGCCTACCCGGCCAGCGCCCGGGCGCCAAGGCTCACCAGCGCTTGAGCTGGTAGGGATTGAACAGCGGACGGGCGGCCAGGTAGGGGTAGCCCTCGCGGCGGTCGACGCGGATCGCCGGCGCGGTGGTGCCGCCGAAGCCGCCGCCGCCGCGCAGGTCGATGACCTTGACCGCCACCGTGTTGGCGGCGCCGAAGCGCACCAGCTCGGGCGGGATGGGGTAGCAGCGTGGGCGCGCGTAGCTGTCCGGGGTCTCCTCGCCGGTGGCGCCGATGCGCCGGCCGTTGAGGTAGGTCACGTCGCAGTCGTCGATCGCGCCCAGCTCCAGCACCAGCGGCTTGCCGCGCAGGGCCTCGGGCACCGTCACCGTGGTGCGGTACCAGGCGGTGCCGTCGTAGGGGCGCTTGGCGCCGGGCTGGGCGGGATTGGCCTCGGTCACGCCCTGGTCCTCCCACAGGCCGGGCACCGCCAGGGTCGCCCAGGCGGCATCGTCGCAGCCCGCTTCGGCCCAGCCCTGGGCGCGGCCCTGGTTGGCGGGATCGGTGCGGAAGCGCCAGCGCGCCGGCAGCGCCACCGCGCCGGCGGGATCCTCGGCCATGCGCGCCGAGGGTCCGCGCAGGTCGGCGCCCAGGCCGGCGGCGGCGAGGGCGAGCAGGCGCACCAGCTTCTGCGCCGCCCGCGCGTGGCGTTCCGGCGACACCGGCGCCGCCAGCAGCGCCGCCGGGTCGATGGTGCACAGCAGGAAGCGGCCGCGCCCGTGCGCCACCTCGGCCAGCACCCCGGGTTCGCACAGCAGGCGCACCCCCGCGCCCGGGCGCACCGCCGGGTGCTGGGCGAGGTCGAGCTTGAGGAACCAGTCGGCGGGGCCGGCCCCGGCCAGCAGCGGAGCGGGGGCGGCCGGGCGCAGGCGGTAGCCGGCGCCGCGGCCCACCTGCACCGGGACCGGCAGCCAGGAGCCGTCGCCCACCCCGGCGCCGACCACGATCACCGTGCCGCCCTCGGCGGCGAAGGCCGCCAGGCGCGCCCGCCCGGCGGCGTCGGGCGCGGCGGTGCACAGCTCGATCGCCGGCGCGCCCGCCGCCGGCTGCACCCCGAGCAGGGCCGCCAGGGGACCGCCGCCCGCCACCGCCTGCGGCCGGCGCGGCGCCAGCGCCAGGGCATGCGCGAGCAGGTTGCGCAGCGCGCGCCCGGCCACCGGGTCGGCGGCGCTGCGGCGGTCGAGGTCGAGCTGGCAGAACAGCACCGTGCCGGCGCCGTCGCCGGCCTCGAGCACGGCGGCATAGGCGAGGTCGAAGCCGCATTCCAGCAGCGGGCGGAAGCCGCCGCCGCTGGGCTTCTCGATCATCCCGGTCATCAGCGCGCCGCGGCTGCCCCAGGCCCACAGCTCCTCGGGATAGCGGTCGTCGCCGCCGCCCAGCGGGGTGGTGCCCGGACGCAGGCCGGAGGCGCCGTTCCAGTCGGCGAAGTCGGCGTCCACGAGCCCGGTGAAGAGGGCGTGCCCGGGCATGGCGATGAAGGCCCGGCGCTCGGCGCGGGCATGGGTGCGCAGGCCGAAGCGCGACAGGTCGTGCTGGGCCATGACCACCAGCGCCGCGCCGCCGCGCACCGCCGCCGCCAGCGCCGGGCTGAGGCCGGCGCCGCTTTCCAGCGCGCCGCTGCCCAGCACCACCAGGTCGCCGGGCACCGCCTCGGCGCCGTCGGCGCTGGGCCGGGCCTCGATGCCGTGGCTGGCGAGGGCGCGGGTGGTGGCGCCGACGGGATCGATGGCCAGCACCCGCCGCGCCGGCGTCGCCGGGGCGGGCAGGGGCGGGAAAACGGTCAGATCGAGACCGGTGCAGGAGGCGTCGTTCCCAAGAGGCGTGAGCGGTTCCAGGTCCAGGCGCAGGGCGGTGCGCTCCGCCACCGCCGGCATGGTCACCTGGAACGGCACCAGGGTCCGCCCGCCGGGGCCGATCGCGGCGCGCAGCTCGCCGACGGCCAAGGCCTCGCCGCCCGGGCGGCGCAGGACCCAGCGCAGGGCCAGGGGGCGCTCGCGGCGGCTGTCGTTGACCGCCACCACCTGCTTGGCGACCGCCTCGCCGGCGGTGAAGGCGTGGTCCTTGGCGGTGAAGCCGGCCTCGGCGGAGCCGCCGATCCACACCTGCAGCGGGCGCAGGGCCGCCGCCCAGGCCTCGCCCACCGCGGTCAGGCCCTCGCCCTCGCGCGGCCACGCCGACACCGCCGGCTTGGGCCCGGGCAGGGTGGGATCCGGGTATTCGTAGCGCGCCTTGGCCCCCATCCACGGCTCGCGGCCGGCGCCGGTGAGCGGGATCCACACGTTGTGCGGGACCATGCCGGTGACGCCGTGGCCGCGCCAGGCGCGCAGCATCGCCGGCACCACCAGGCGTTCGACCGAGGCCACCGGCTCGTGCTGGCGCTGGGCGTAGCCCCAGAAGTACGACTGGTTGACCTCGTACTTGTCGGCGCCGGCCTGCTGACCGGGGCGGGCGCCCTCGACCACCAGGCGCAGGTAGGCGTCCTCCTGCAGGTCGTAGGCGCGGCCGCCCAGGTAGGGCGCGGCGTACTCGGCCTCGAGCGGCTCGGTCCAGCGCACGTCGTTGTAGTCGCCCTGGCGGCCGCGCAGCCAGTCCATCGCCACCAGGTTGCCCAGCTCGACCAGCACCAGCGGCTTGCGCCCGTCCGCCGCCCACGCCGAGGGCAGGTCCTCGAGTTCCTGCAGGGGCGGCCAGCAGGGATAGAAGTTCGAGGTCAGCCACTGGCCGTGGTTGCCGCCGGCGTGGTGGTAGATGATGCGGGTGGGGTCGAGGGCGCGCACCGCCGCCTCGGCCTCGGCCGCCTGGCGGCGCTTGCGCCCGAGGTCGAGCAGGGCGTCGCCCGGCAGGTAGTCCGAGCCCCAGGAGGCGGGGTGCATGTCCCACGGGTAGCCGAGCAGGTTGAAGTTCATCGACCAGGCGATCACCGACGGGCGGTTGCGGTAGCGCGCCACCGTCGCCCCCACCACCGTGCGCCAGGCGGCGCGCCCGGCCTCGCTGGCCCAGTCCGCGTCGTAGGGCGGCACCAGCGGCACCAGCGCCACCATCCCGGCACGGTCGGCGAGGTCGAGCAGGTCGTCGTAGCGCTGGGCGGCGTGGCCGCGCTGGCCGATGCCCTCGGGGCCGAGCAGGATGGCGTTGAAGCCGGCGCGGCGGTGCAGGGCGATGACGCGCTCGGCCTCGGCGCGGGCGGCGCGGGTGGTCTGGCCGGCGAAGCCGTCGTGGGCGCCGAGGGCGAAGGCGGTGAAGCGCAGCGGGGCGCCGTTGAGCAGCAGCTCGCGCCCCTCGCACCACACCTCGCGGAAGCCGAAGGATTCCGGCAGGGTGGCGTCGAGCGCGCTCCCGGCGCGCAGCAGGCGCGCCTCGGCGCGGTACAGGTGCGGGCGGTCGCCATCCCAGCGGATGGCGTCCGGCCAGGGCGCGGCGCAGCGCACGCTGGCACGGCCGTCGGCCACCGCGCCCACGGCGGCCGCGGGCAGGCGCCGGGCCTCGGCGCCGGCGGCATCGCGCACCACCACCTCGACCGCCAGCCCGGCGGGATCGCCCACGCCCTCGAGCGCGACCTCGGCCGCCAGCTCGCCGCGGCGCACCGACGGCTGCAGGGCGAGGCCGGCGATGCGCGGCCCGGCCGGCTCGCGCACCAGCCACACGTCGCCGGTGATGCCGCGCAGGGTGGCGTCGGCCTTGACCGTACGCGTCTGCTCGGCGCCCAGGCGCAGCAGCACCTCGCCGGCGGCGGCGGCGTCGACGCGGATGGCGAGGAGGTTGCTCCCCGGCTGCAGCCTGCCGGTGAGCGGGAAGCCGCGCGCCGGATCGTCCCATTCGTCCTGGCTGCCGAGCACGGCGCCGTTGAGCAGCACGGTGCCGCCGCGGGTGAAGCGCTCGCAGCGCAGCAGCACGCGCGCGCCGGCGGCATCCCAGCCCGCCGGCAGGATGAATGCGCGGCGGTACCAGGCGGCGGGGAAGTCCTTGAGCGGCCTGCCGTCCCAGCGGTCCTCGCCGGCCCATTTCCCGGCCTTGAAGCGCGCGCTGCGCTGGAAGGGGAAGCAATCGCTCATGGTCCAGGCCGAGGGCACCGCCACCACCGCCCAGCCGTCCTCGGGCGGCTGGGCGGTGGGCGCCGCCACCGGCTGGCCCTCCCAGAAGCCGTTGAGGCAGATGCGTTCGCGCAGCTCGCCGCGTTCGCGGTGGCTGGCCGCCAGGTCGGGCCCGCCGGGCGCCGGTTCGGCGGCCCCGGCGGCGATGGCGAGCAGCAGCAGGGGCAGGCGGGGGACCATGGCGGCCTCGGTTCAGGGCTGGGCCGGGGCGTCGGCCACCAGCTTGGCGATCTCCTCGGGGGCGAGCACGCGGTCGTAGACCCGCAGGTCGTCGAGGGCGCCGTTCCACACCGCCTTGGGCGTGTAGTCGCTGCCGATGCACAGGGATTTCACCGCCGCGGTGGGCATCTCGAGGGTCGAGGGGGCGCGCTTGCCGTAGCTGATCTCCTGGCCGTCGACGTAGACGCGGATGGCGCCGTCGGTCCAGCTGGTGGCGAGGTGGTACCACTTGCCGGCCTGGTAGGGCAGGCCGTTGGGCGACATCGCCATCTCCTGCTCCTTGCGCTCGTTCCACACCCACACCCGCAGCTGCTGGTGCTGGGTGAGCATCAGGTAGAAGGAGTTCTGGTTCCAGTCCTGGCC
This sequence comes from Planctomycetota bacterium, assembly GCA_023150565.1. GTDB lineage: Bacteria > Planctomycetota > UBA11346 > UBA11346 > UBA11346 > JAKLKR01. The sequence goes on along the minus strand of JAKLKR010000009.1, from coordinate 16,948 downwards.
GAAGGCCTTGGCCAGGATGGTGCCCTCGGGGCTGTCGGTCCACGGCACCGCGCGGTTGACCCACAGGGCGAGGGTGCCCTTGGCGAGCGGGAAGTTGCCGGCGCCGGCGTAGATCAGGCGGGCGTCGCCCTTGATCTCCACCGCCTGGCCGATGCGCCCGGGCACGAAGGCCAGGCCGCTGGCCTTGGTCGGCGCCGGCGATCCGGCCGCCACCACCGCATCGGCGTTGCCGTCGAAGGGGACGTGGAGGACCAGCCCGTCGCTGCGCGGCTCGGCGGCGGCGAGGGCGGCGCAGGACAGGCAGACGGCGGCGAGGCGGTGATGGATGGACATGACGGGGCTCCGAGAGGGGATGGAGGACGCGGGGAAGGGTCGGAAGGGGGGTGCGCGGTCACCACCAGCGCCAGTAGCGCTGGAGGTTGGCGGCGTCGGGCACGGTGCCGATGTCGCCGGACAGGCGTTCGAGGTGGTAGTCGGCGAACAGGTAGTTGGAGCGGCCGCCGTTTCCGCCCGCCTGGTGGCTGATGCGGTAGGCGGTGAGCTGGTTGCCGACGAAGCGCGGGTTGGCGGCCACGGCGGTGGTGTAGCCCACCGACTCGCGGTTGGCGTTGATCTCGGCCAGCAGGATGTAGCTGCTCGGCCGCGGGCAGGCGACCGAACGCATGCCCCACTGCCCGCCGCCGAAGCTCCAGATGTTGGGGTTGGGGCCGTAGTGCATGCCCTGCACCGTGCCGGCGGCATCGGTGATGCGCCTGGCCGCCGGGCACCACAGCAGGCGCTGGTCGGCCTTGGAGTAGACGTTGCCCTGCTCGCGCACCTCGAGGTAGGGGATGACGAAGTCCCACCAGCCGCGGGTGAAGCCCAGCCCGGCGGCCGAGGTCGGGGGCAGGAAGCCCTCGTTGTCGAGGCCGTAGGCCTCGAAGGCGCAGCCGAACTGGCGCAGGGCCCCGCCGCACACCATCGCCCGCGCCGCCTCCTGCACCTGGCGCAGCACCGGCATCAGCATCCCCGCCAGGATCGCCACGATGGCGATGACCACCAGCAGCTCGATCAGCGAGAAGGCGTGGCGGCGCATGGGTCAGCCTCCGGCGCGGCCGGCGGTGGCGCCGGCGATCCACTGCGGTGCGATGGTCTGCGAGGCGCATCCCGCCGGGTCGCCGTCGAGCAGGCGCAGCAGCATGGCCGCGGCGGCCAGGCCGAGGTCGAAGCGGTCGAAGGAGGCGCGCGCCAGGTCGGGCCACGAGGCGGTGATGCCGCGCGCGTCGTCGCAGCAGGCCAGGCCGTAGTCGCGCCCCGGGCAGCGGCCCAGGCGCATGCCGCCGTAGGCGAGGCGCTGGGCGAGGTAGATGTCCGAGGCCACCACCCCGGTGTCCGGGGTCAGCTCCCGCGCCAGCACCGCCGGGTCGCGGGTCGACTGGTAGCGGTCGTCGGGCAGCTCGGCCAGCTCCAGGCCGCGCTCGGCCGCCGCCTCCGCCGCGCCGTCCCAGCGCTCGGGCCCGCTGTAGTGCAGCTCGGACGGCCGCGCCGAGCCGAGGTAGACCAGGCGGCGGAAGCCGGCCGCGGCCAGCGCCTCGACCGCCAGGCGGCCGGCGCGGCGCTCGTCGCGGCGCAGGCAGCAGGTGGGCAGCCAGGGTCCGGCATCGCACCACACCACCGCCGGGAAGCGTTCCGCCATCGCCTGCTCCACCGCCGGCGGCAGCAGGCTGAGGGCGATGAGGCCATCGAGCATGTGTTCGCGCAGGGCGCGCGAGCCGTGGCGCTGGGGATCCTCGAACTCGCCGATGCGCACCACCGACATCACATAGCCGCCCTGCATCAGCCCTTCGTTGATGCCCATCAGGGCCTCGAACGCCACCGGATGGCAGTAGCGGTTGCCGGGCGCATTGCGCAGCACCACCCCCACCTGCATGGTGCGCCCGGTGCGGGTGGCGCGCGCCGCGCTTTCCGGGCGGTAGCCCAGGCGTTCGGCCAGGGCGCGGATCCCGGCCGCGCGCTGCGCCGCCGCCGGCCGGGTGGCCTGGCGCCCGCCGAGGGCGTTGGCCACCGTCTGGACCGAGACGCCGGCTTGCGCGGCGATCATGTCGAGGGTGATCTTGGACATATTTGGAACGATCAAAATATAACCGGGCGGGCCGCGATCCGCAAGCGGAATCCGCCATATGGACGCCAATTAGTTCAGTGCTATGATAGTTTAGGAGATAGATCGATGGCGCGCCCCCTCGACCTCGCGGTGGTCCACTTCAACAAGAGCGACCACACCGGCGCGCCCACCGCGCGGGAATCCGCGCTGACCCAGTTCCGCGCCGCCTGCGAGCGCCTGGACGGCACCGGGGTCGGCCTGGTGGTGACCTGCGAGGGCATGGAATCGGTGGCCCAGACGGTGGCCGACGCCGAGAGCCCGGCGCGGCCCGGGCCGCTGATCGACGCCTACGCCGGCTTCGCCCGCCGCAACCGCTGCACGGTGGTGGGCTCGGTCAAGCTGGCGGAGGACGGCCGGGTCTACAACGCCCAGGCGGTGATCGGCCCCGATGGCGCGGTGCTGGGCGCCTACCGCAAGACCTTCCTCACCACCGGCGAGGTGAAGATGGGCCTGGCGCGCGGCCCCGGCGCGGCGGTGGTCGACAGCCCGGCCGGGCGCATCGGCGGGGCGATCTGCTTCGACCTCAACTACGAGGAGCTGCGCCTCGCCTACCGCCCGCTGCACGTCGACGTGCTCGCCTTCAGCAGCATGTTCCACGGCGGCCACATGCAGCAGACCTGGGCCTACGAGACGCGGGCGTTCTTCGCCGGCGCCTGCAAGGACGTGCTGAGCGAGATCCGCGATCCCCTCGGGCGGGTGCTGGCCTCGGCCAACGGCTACAGCCTGGTGGCGCGCGCGCGCATCAACCTCGACCGCGTCATCGTCCACCTCGACGGCAACCAGGACCGCTTCGCCGCCATCCAGCGCGCCTGGGGCGCGGGCGTGCGCATCGAGGGCTGCGGCGCCCTGGGGGTGGCGCTGGTGACCTGCGAGCGCGCCGACCGCGGCATCGCCGACCTGGTGCGCGAATTCGGCCTGGTGCCGCTCGACGCCTACCTCGACGCCGGCCGCGGCTGAGCCGTGCGGGCTCTGCCCGCGCCGGTTGCAATTGGCGATGACAACGTTATCTTCAGCGTCATCTGGAGGATGCCATGCATCCATCGACGCTCCTCGCCTGGCTTCTGCTGCTGACCGCGGGCGGGCTCGCGGCCGCCGAGGGCGCCAGCCCGGCGGCGGTGAAGCCGTCTTCGGGCCAGGCGGTGCTGGTCAAGCTCGACGATCTCACCCGCCACGGCAAGGGCCCCGACGGGCTGCCCCCGGAGCGCTGGCTGCGCGTCACCGCCTTCCTCAAGGAACAGGGGCTCAAGGCCAACTTCGGCATCTTCGCCGAGTCGCTGCAGGGCGACTGCCCGCGTTACGTCGCCTGGCTCAAGGAGCAGGCCGCCGGCGGGCTGGTCGAATACTGGCACCACGGCTGGTACAACCGCTTCCCCAAAGAGATGGAGACCGCCACCCGCACCGGCGAGTTCAAGGGCGCCAGCGCCGAGGAGCAGGGCGCGCTCATCACCCGGTCGCTGGCGCTGATGCAGGAGAAGACCGGCCTGGCCATGGTCGCCTACGGCCCGCACGGCATGCCGCTGGTGGACGGCGATGCCGCCGCCGCCTACCAGGCGATGGCCGGCATCGCCCAGCTGCGCGCGGTGTGGTTCTATGGCCCGCCCAAGGGCACCACCACCACCCTGGCGGTGATCCCGCGCACCTGCGAGCTGGAGAAGCCGTTGTTCAAGCCCAACGCCGAGAACGTGCGCGCGACCCTCGCCGCCAAGGCCGGGCAGGTGCCGGTGCTGGCGATGCAGGGCCATCCCGGGGCGTGGGACGACGAGCGTTTCGAGGAGTTCCGCCAGGCCATGCTGCACCTCAAGGAGCAGGGCTGCCGCTTCCTGACCGTGAGCGAGTGGCTGGCCGCCCGCCCGGCGGGGAAGTAGCCCATGCCGCCCATCGCCGCCTCCGGCCAGCCCACCCTGCGCGAGGTCGCCGCCCGCGCCGGGGTCTCGCTGATCACCGCCTCGCGCGCCCTCGCCGCCGACAAGCCCGGCCTGCCGGTGCGCCCCGCCACCCGCGCCGCGGTGCAGCGCGCCGCCGACGAGCTCGGCTACCGCCCCAACGCCATGGCGCGCGCCATGCGCGGCCGCCGCCACGACCAGGTCGGGGCGCTGGTGGTCAACAACCCGGGCGCGCGCCTGACCAACCTCGCCGCCTACGAATACCTGCTCGGGCTCAACGCCGGGCTCGAACCGCACGGCATCACCCTCTCGCTGGTGCGCCTCACCGATCTCGACGGCCATCATCCCGAGCGGGTGCGCGCCCTGCGCGAGCAGCTGCTCGACGCCTTCGTGGCGGTCAGCCACCTGCCCGCCTCGGTGGTCGAGCGCCTCGACGCCTCCGGCGACCGGGTGGTGTGGCTCGACACCGACCGCCGCGCCGCCAGCGGCTGCATCGCCCGCGACGAGGCCGCCGCCGGGCGCCTGGCGGCCGAGACCCTGCTCGCGCGCGGCCGGCGCCGGCTGGTGCTGCTGCGTCCGGCCAAGCTCGACCACTACAGCCTGGCCGAGCGCGCACGCGGGGTGGCGGCGGCGGCCGCCGCCGCCGGGGTGCCGCTGGTGGAGCTGCTGACCGGGCCGGGCTACGTCACCGATCCGCCCGAGCGGCTGCGCGCCGCCCTCGGCGCCGATGCCGGGCTGGTGCTGTCGACCCCCACCGTGGCCCTGCGCACCCTCGCCCTGCTCGCCGGCTGGGGCCTGGTGCCCGGCCGCGACCTGGGGGTGGCGTGCTGCGACGCCGACGACCTGCTGGTCAACGGCTGGCCCGAGCTGACCCGCATCGAGAACCCCCGCCACGGCCTGGGCGAACGCGCGGCGGCGCTGCTGGTGCGGCTGCTCGCTGGCGAGGCCGCCCCCGCCAGCGAGACGGTCGCCGGGGTGCTGGTGCCGGGGACCACGGCGTGAGCGGGCGGCCGGCTCTTCCCTGGGAGCGCCGGGCTCCAGCCCGGCTCTTCGCCGCTCAGGCGCCGGGCTGGCGTCCGCCGTCCCTGGCGGTCTGCGCCGCTTTCCTGCTGCTCGCCGCCTGCACTGGCGAAACCCCGCCGGCGGCGCGTCCGGCGGCGCCCGCCGCTGCCACTACCGCCGCGGTTGCCGCCCCCGCCTGGGGCCGCATCGCGCTGGGCGGCGGCGGCGCGGTGCCCGGCCTGGCGCTGCCGGCGCAGGGCCGCGATGTGGCCTATATGCGCACCGACGTGGGCGGCTGCTACCGCTGGGACGAGGGCGCCCGGCGCTGGAGCGCGCTGCTCGACCACCTCGGCCCCGAGCGCTGGAACCACTACGGGGTGGCCAGCCTGGCCGCCGACCCCCACGATCCCGCCGGCGCCACCGTGGTCGCCGCCCTGGGCAAATACACCGACAGCTGGGCCCAGCCCAGCCGCGGCCTGGTGGTGCGCAGCGTCGACGGCGGCCGCACCTGGCAGGACACCGGCCTGGCCATCGGCGTGTCGAGCAACCGCGACCAGGCCAACGGCGAGCGCCTGGCCTACGATCCCGCCCGGCCGGGGGTGGTGTGGTGCGCCAGCCGCGCCGATGGCCTGCACCGCAGCGGCGACGGCGGCGCCAGCTGGCAGGAGGTCGCCCTGCCCGCCGCTCCCGATGGCACCCGGCCGCAGCTGACGGCGGTGCTGCCCGCCGGCGGCACGGTGTGGCTGGCCACCGCCGGCCAGGGCGTGCTGGTGGGCGGCGACGGGGTGGCGTTCGCGCCCGCCCCCGGTGCCCCCGCCCAGGTGCGGCGGCTGGTGGGCGACGGTGCCGGCGGGGTGTGGGCGGCCCATGCCGCCGGCCTGGCGCTGTTCGCCGACGGCGCCTGGCATGAGCGCGCCCCGGCCGGCGCCGCCGGGGCCTTCCAGGCGGTGGCGGCCGACCCCCGCGATCCCGCGCGGGTGGTCGCCGTCCCCGCCGGCAAGCATGGCCTGCCGCTGTTCCGCAGCCGCGACCGCGGCCTGAGCTGGGAACGCACCGAGGCCGGGCGCCAGCCAACCCGCCCCTGGTGGCCGCAGTGGCACTGGTTCTCGCACGTGTTCTGGCTCGGCTTCGACCCCCACCATCCCGGGCGCGTGTGGGCCAGCGACTGGTACGCCGCCTACCGCACCGACGACGTGTGGGCGGAACGCCCGCAGTGGACCAATCTGGTCGACGGCCATGAGGAGGTGGTGGCGATCGGCGGCCTGTACGCCCCGCCCGCCGGCCCGGTGCAGCTGGTGAGCGGTGCCGCCGACGTGGGCGGCTTCGCCCACCTGACGCCGGACCAGGCCCCGGCGCGCAGCGTGTGGGATTGCGGCCTGCCCGCCGGGCTCGGCCTGACCGGCATCGACGGCGCCGCCAGCGATCCGCGGCTGGTGGCGGCGGTGGGCCGCGACGGCCATCACGGGCGCGGCGGCGGCGGGCTCAGCCGCGACGGCGGCGCCACCTGGACGCCCTTCGCCGCCCTGCCCGGCAGCCCGCCCGCCGGCGGGCGCATCGCGGTCGACGCCGGCGCGCGCCACCTGGTGTGGCATCTGCAGGACGGCCAGGGGGTGTTCACCAGCGCCGATTTCGGCGCCAGCTGGCGCGCGGCCGAGCCCGCCGCCGACCTGCGCGGCCCCGCCGCCAAGCCCACCATCTTCGCCTGGAACCAGCCCCTGGCCGCCGACCGCGTGCGCCCGGCCACCTTCTACCTGCTGCACGAGCGGCGGGTGTGGCGCAGCGAGGACGGCGGCGTGCGCTTTCTGCCCGGGGCGGCCCTGGCCTGGGAGCGCAGCCACGCCCTGGCCTGCGCCCCCGCCGCCGCCGGCGAACTGTGGATCGCCGCCGGCGGCAAGGGCCTGTGGTGGTCGCGCGACGGCGGCACCGGCGTCAGCGTGGTGGCCGGGGTCGAACAGGCCGAGCTGGTGGCGGTGGGCGCCGGCCGCGGCGACGCCCCCACGGTGTTCGTGCTCGGCCGCATCGGCGGGGTGCTGGGCCTGTGGGCGAGCGCCGACCGCGGCGCCAGCTGGCAGCCGCTCGGCGACGCCGGCCAGCGCTTCGGCAACCAGCCCAACACCCTGGCCGGCGACCCGCGCGTGCCCGGGCGGGTGTTCATCGGCACCAACGGCAGCGGCTTCCTGTGGGCACGGCTCGACCCGCCCTGATCTTCGAACCGGAGATTCGACCGCCACGGCGCCACGGCGCCACGGTCGGAAAGGCATCCATGCGGACACACGTTCGCTCCCACAGGGCGAAGGAGGGGATCCTGCCTTGCACCTTCTTCGTGGCGTCGTGGCGTCGTGGCGGTGATCCATCTGCTGGGCCCTGGATGATCCGGCTGCTCGCCCTGACCCTGACCCTGGCCGGAACCGGGGCCGCGGCCGAATGGCGGCCGGTGACCTGGCGCGGCGAGGCGGCGTGGGCGGCGGACCAGGGGGTGTGGACCGCGGTGGTGTCGTGGGAACGCTGCCGGCTGGTGGCGCTCGACCATCGCGATGGCCGCAGCCTGCTGTTCGTGCCGCGCGAGGCACCGGGCAGCCTGCCCGCCAATGGCGGCCACCAGGCCTGGCTGGGTCCGCAGGCGGCCTGGCGCTGGCCGCCGCCGGCGGCCTGGGAGCGCCTGCCGGCGCGCGCGCAGTCGCTGGTCGGCGACGAGCTGGTGCTGCAGGGCGACCAGGACGATGCCGCCTGGCCGGCGCTCGAACGCCGCTACGCCTGGGTGGGCGCGCGCCTGCGCCTGACCGTGGCCTGGCGCTGCGACGGCGTCCCCCGCCACTGCCTGCAGGTGCTGCAGGTCCCGGTCGACGCCCAGGTGGCCCTGGCCGCCACCCCCGGCCCCGGGCTGCCCGAGGGTGCCGGGCTGCGCTACGGCTGGGGCCGCTACCAGCCCGATCCGCTGGTGCAGCCCTTCCCGCCCGGGGTCGAGCGCCGCGACGGCCTGCTGCTGCTCGGGCCGGCCGCCGACCAGCGCAAGCTCTACGTCGCGCCGCAGCCGATCACCGCCCGCCGCGCCGGCCTGCGCCTGGTGCTGCATCCGGGGCCCGGCATCGGCACCCGGCTCGGCCAGCCCGACCACGGCCTGACCACCCAGGTCTACCACCAGCCGGGCAAGGAGTACGGCGAGATCGAACAGATCTCGGACGATCTCGGCGGCCCGGCGGGGGCCCGCCTGGAATCCCGGGTCGAACTCGAGCCTGGGCTTGAATAGACGTATGACAACGTTATCATCACTGACGTCATCGGCCCGCTGAGCGCCATCCCGCATTCCGGGGTATGCTCCTGCAGGCGGACCAGGAGCGCGTCATGCCACAGGCGGCCAGGGCCTTCTCGCTGATCGAACTGCTGGTGGTCATCGCCATCGTGGCGGTGCTGGCCGGCATGCTGATGCCGGCGGTGGGCCTGGTGCGCGATGCCGCCAAGCAGGCCGCCTGCACCACCTCCCTGCGCCAGGTGGCGATGGCCTTCAGCGCCTACGCCGGCGACAACGAGGACATGTTCCCGTGGGTGAAGGAGCAGAACACCGCACTCACCGTCAACGTGCTGTGGACCAGCCGGGTGTCGCCCTACCTCGACAGCCCGGTCCAGGCCAGTAACGGCCGCCAGGGCGTCCTGACCGGCTGCGCCGCCTACCGGCCGAAGTTCAACAGCGGCCTGTACGGCTACGGCATGAACCACATCCTGGCGCGCCCGACCTCGTGGGTGAGCAACTGGGTGAACGAGGGCTGGCAGCCCTACGGCAGCGCCAACTTCCGCGAGTTCCGCCAGTCGGCGGTCACCTATCCCGGCAACCGCGCCCTGCTCGCCGACTGGGAGGACCAGCACCTGGGCAACGTCACCACCGCCACCGTGGGCTGGCGCCACCGCGGCCGGGCGGTGACCGCCTTCGTCGACCTGCATCTCGACGCCATCCGCAAGGGCCCGCCCGGCAACGAACTCGATGACGCGACGCGGGTGCGCGACAACCCCAACCTGGGGTATTTCCGCTAGCTGGCTGCGGGAATGCGCATCCTGCTGGCCTTGCGATCATGCCGGGCGACCTGCGGCCACCAGCGCCCCAGGCGAATCGCAAAGACGCTGTTGTCCCAAGAGGTCGCAGCGGTTTCAGCCCCAGGTGCATGTGGTCATTCCAGGCGGCGCCGTCAGCCTGTTCAGCATGACTCGGCGGGCCCGCCCCGGTCCGCCTGAGTCCCCTTTCCCGGCCACGCGCATCCCCCAGGCTGCATCCATGGCCTCCACCCGCCGCTCCTGGTACTGCGCCGCCCTTGCCGGGCTGCTCGGGCTGGGCCTGTGGTGCTTCGACGACCTCTACCACTGGCTGCTGCCGGAGGACCACTGGGGCGTCTACGTCGCCGGCGGCTTCGAGCTGCTGCTGATGGGGCCGGGCCTCGCCGCCGCCGCCTTCATGGCCTCCGAACTGCTCGCCCGGCGGGTGGCCGAGGAGCGCACCCGCCGCTTCTCCGCCCTCGGGGTGGTGTCGGCCTCGGTCGCGCATGAGGTGCGCAACCCGCTGCACAACCTCCGCCTGCTGCTCGACGAGGCGGTGGCGGAAGGGACCCTGGCCGGCGATGGCGAGTTGCACCAGCGCCTGGCCGCCAACGTCGAGCGCATCCGCCAGGCGGTCGACCTGGTCTACTGCCTGGCCCGGACCGAGCCCCAGGCGGCCCCGGCCGAGCCCTGCGACCTGGTCGAACTGCTGGGCGAATGCCTTGCCGCCGAGGCTGCCCAGGGCCGTCCGCTGCCGCTGACCCTGCCCGCCGGCCCGGCGCCGGTGGCGGTCGAGCCGGCGCTGGTGCGCCTGGTGCTGGGCAACCTGCTGCGCAACGCCCGCGCCGCCCTGGTCGGCGATGCGGCGGTGGCCGTGCGCCTGGAGCGCGAGCCCGCGGCCTGGCTGCTCGAACTGGCCAATCCCGGCCGCCTCCCGCCCGATGCCGGGCGGGGTCCGCTGGGCAGCGCCAAGCCGGACGGCCTGGGCCTGGGCCTGTTCATCAGCCGCCAGTTGGCCGAGAGCGTGCGCGGCAGCCTGGAGATGTGCGGGCGCGACGGGCTGGTGGTGGCGCGGCTGCGCCTGCCGCGGAACAGCCGATGAGCCGGCGGGTGCTGCTGGCCGAGGACGAGGCCGACGCGCGCGAGATGCTGGTGCGCGGCCTGCGCCGGCTGGGCTGGGACGCCCACGGGGCTCCCGATGGCGATGCCGCCGCCGCCCGCCTGGGCGAGGGCTGGGATGCGCTGGTGACCGACCTGGTGATGCCCGGGCGCGACGGCCTCGAGCTGCTGGCGGCCTGCCGGCTCGGCTGCCCGGGGGCGGCGCGGCTGGTGATCACCGCCTTCGGCGACAAGGAGCGGGTGCTGGCGGCGCTCAACGCCGGTGCCGCCTACCTGCTGGAGAAGCCGTTCTCGGCCGCCCAGCTCGACCAGGCGCTGCACCGGGTGCTCGACCGGCGCGAGCACGAGGACGGCGTCGACCGCCTGTTCGCCCTGCGCCTGTCGACCCTGCCGCTGGCCGCGCGCGAACGCGAGCTGGTGACCCTGGTGCTCAAGGGCCTGGGCAACGCCGAGATCGCCGGCGCCCTCGGCCTGGGCGAGCAGTCGGTGAAGAACGCGCTGTCCCAGGCCTATCGCAAGCTCGGGGTGGCCAGCCGCGGCGAGCTGTTCCACCGCGTCTTCCCGCTCTGACGCCGCCGGCCGATCTCACTCCGCGCGCTGGTACACCCGCGCCCCGGGCTGCTTGGCCGCCGCCTTGGCGCTCGCCGCGGTGTCGCCCTTGCCGTTGATGATGAAGCAGTTGCCGGGCAGGCGCACGCTCTCGGCCAGGGCGGTGAGCAGGCGGTCGTCGGCGGCCTGGCTGCGCATCTTCCACCACGCCGTCCCCACCCGCACCACCAGCAGGTGGAAGGGCTTCTCGGGCAGGTGCGCGACCTCGACCCCGGCGAGGTCGGCGGCGGCGACCTCGGGATGGGCGGCGAGGGTGCCGGCGAGCGCGGCCAGCGCCGCGGCGTCGAGCTGGTGCGGGCGCAGGCGCTTGGGCGGCGGCAGCCGGCTGCGCTCCTCGGCGGCCCGGCGTTCGAGCGCGGCGCGCTCCACGCCCAGGCGCTCGGCCTCGGCGGCGAGGTCGTGGAGGCCGTGGGTGTCGCCCCATTCCTTGAGCAGGATGCTGCCGGCCCCCAGCGCATCGGCATCGAGGGACATGGCCCGGCGCACCAGCTCCAGGCCGCGCTCGTCGCCGTCCTCGAGCAGGTCGCTGCCGAGATGGAACAGCCCGGGGGCGTGGTCGAGGTGGGCGGCGACGAAGGCCTCGAGGGCGGCGCGCGCCGCTTCGGGACCCTCCAGCTCGCGCTGCAGCGCCACCCGCTCCCAGCGCTGGTCGCGGTCGGGGGACTCCAGCCGCTCCAGCTCGGCGAGGCGGCGGCGCATCTCCTCGCCCTCCTGGTGGCGGGCGCGCCAGGCCTCGCCGCTGCGCTGCGCCCAGTCCTCGGACATGCGCGTGCCGAGGGCGGCGTCGAGCGGGCCCAGCCAGGCGCGCGCGGCGCCCCCGGCCCCGCCCGGCAGCGCCGGCAGGGCGGTGGTCGGCACCGGCGCGCCCACCAGCTCCAGGCGGTTGCGCAGGCAGGGGTGGGGATCCTCGCGGTTGTCGATGCGCGCCAGCTCCTCGCCCAGCCAGCGTGCCGCCGCCGGCGGCAGGGCGGCGAGGGCGCCGGATTGCAGGTCGACCAGGTCGGTGGGCGGCTGCGCGTCGCGGCGGGCGCGGCGCGCGAGCGTGCTCCAGAAGCCCCCGGCCAGCCGCCCGGCCACCGCCGAGCGCATCAGCGCCCCGGCGCAGGCCGCCGCCCCGCACAGGCGCGCGGCGGCGCGGTCGGCCTCGCGCTCCTGCTCGCGCGCGAGCACGAAGGAGTAGGCGTTGAACAGCGGCGCGTACCAGCGCAGGAAGGCCCCCACTCCCCACCAGCCGCCGGTGCGCTCGGCGAGCCGGCCCCAGGTCGCGCGCAGGCGGTGGATCCACGCCCCGAAGCGCCCGTGGGCGCCGTGCAGGTGGCCCAGCTCGTGGGCGATCACCGAGCGCGCCTGGTCGACGGTGAACAGGCGCAGCAGCGGCAGGCCGAGGATGAGGTGGTTGCGGTACCAGCCGAACGGCCCCAGCAGCGGGCGCTGGTAGAGCGCGGCGTTGAAGTCGGCGGTGAGCACGATGCGGTGGATGGGCGGGGCGCCCAGCTCGGTGCGCAGGCGCTCGATCTCGGCCTCCAGCTCGGGCGCCTGGCCGCGCGCCAGGGTGATGCCCTCGGGAGCCTCGAACGACACCCACAGGCCGCGCAGCAGCGCCCACGCCAGGGTGCCGCCCAGCGCCGCCAGGATGAAGGCGATCTTGACCACCCCGCCGTGCAGGTGGCGGGACTGCAGATCGGCCACCACCAGGCCGACCCCTGCTCCCACCAGGGCCAGCGCCAGCAGCCCCATCAGGCCGACCACGGCATAGCCGAGGGCGGCCATCAGCCCGACCCGGGTGCGGTACCAGGCGGGGTCGCGCAGGGCCGACTGCTCGAGCTTGGCGATCAGGGAGTCGTAGGCGGCGAGTTCCATGCGGCGAGGCTAGTCGCCCCCGTCCGCGCCGCCAGCCGGGTCAGCCCCGTCGCGCCAGCCGGGCGACGAAGAAGCCCTCGCCGCCGGGGCCGGGGTCGAGGCGCAGGGCATGGGCGACCTCGGGCGGCAGGTCGTGGCCGCACCAGCGCAGCGCGGCGGCGCGGCGCGGGGTGGGCAGCGGCGGCAGGGCCGGGAAGGGCGTGCAGGCCAGCTCCGGGCGCGCCGCCAGCACCGCCGCCACCAGCGCCTCGTTCTCGGCCGGGTCGAGCGAGCAGGTGCAGTAGGTGAGCACGCCGTCGCCCGCGAGCAGGTCGGCGGCGGCCAGCACGATGCCGTACTGCTGCTCGGCCTTGATCGCGATGTAGCCGTCGTAGCGCCCGGCGAGGTGGGCGAAGGTGCGCGCCTCGCCGGGGTCGATGGTGCCGCTGCCGGCGCAGGGGGCGTCGACCAGGATGCGGGCGAAGCGCCGGCGGCGCAGCGCGGGGTCGGGATGCCGGGCATCGCAGCAGCGCGCCCCGACCTGGGCGCAGCCCTGGCGCGCGAGGTTGTGGCGCAGCAGCTCGTAGCGCACCCGCGCGCGCTCCAGCGCCAGGCCGGGAGTGGCGGCGCCGGCGAGCATGGCGAGGACGCCGGTCTTGCCCCCGGGCGCGGCGCAGGCGTCGAGCCAGGGCAGCCCCGGGCGCGGGTCGGCGAGCAGGGCGGCGAGCTGGCTGGTGGGCGACTGCAGATAGATGCGGCCCTCGGCCATCAGCGGCGAGCGCTTGAGCGCGGCCTCGCCGGCGGCGTCGGTGGCGAAGGCCCAGGGGGCCAAGGGCAGCGGGTCGCAGCGGATGCCGGCGGCGGCGCAGGCCGCCTGCACCTCGGCGGCGGTGGCGCGCAGCAGGTTGGCGCGGAAGGCCGGGCGGCGCGGCCGGGCGAGGGCGGCGAGCAGATCGCCGGCGGCATCGGCGCCGAAGGCGTCGGCGAGGGAGCCGCCGAGGGGCTCCAGGCCGGCGGGCCAGGAAGAAGAAAGAGCGGCCCGGAGGGCCGCGCTCCCGGGCTCGCATCCGGCGTCGCATGGTGTCTTCCCCGGGAGCGCGGCCCTCTGGGCCGCTCTTGGGGCGGCATCCGGCAAGTCGTCGCACGGTGTCCCCCCCGGGAGCGCGGCCCTCTGGGCCGCTCTTGGGGCGGCACTGGACCACGGCCAGTCATTTGGGGAGCGGGCCAATCCCGCCTTCACCGGGTTGTCGTGGATGTATGCCACGGTATCGCAGTAGTGCCGCTCATCGCGGATGAAGCGGTCCCAGTAGTCGGCCTGCCAGAACGCCCCGCTGCGGCCAAGCGCTTGGTTGGCCTTTCTGCCAGTCCAGCTCTTCCACGAATCGACCACCTGGGCGAGGGGGAAGCCGGGCCGTTCGCGGATCAGCACATGGACATGGTTGGGCATGATGACCCATTCGCACAACTGGTAGCGTTCCTGGTCAAAATGCTGCCAGCCATCGCGCACGATGGAGGCAATGCGTTCATCGCGCAAATGACAGGCGCCGACTCCGCGGTCGAGCCAGGCATCGCAGCGCCGGCGACGCTCGCTTGTGCGTTCGTCAGGGGGAAGGCTGTCGATCTCCCGCTCGATCCGCTCCAGCGCCTCCTGCGGCAGGGAATCCGCCAGCCGGTAGGTGATGGCCTGGTAGACCCCCGCCGCATCGAAATGCGGCAGGTAGCCGCGGGAATTCCACCCGCGATGGGTGGTTTCCACCACTCAGCCCGCGGCGTCGACCGCCGGCAGGCGCTTCTCGTCGACCTCCTGCTGCAGGCGGCGCACCAGGTCGTCGAGGGTCACGCTGCCGAGCTTGGCCCCGGCCTGGTTCTGCAGCGCCACCGTCGACGACGCGACCTCCTCGGCGCCCACCACCGCGAAGTAGGTCACGCGCTCCTGGCGCGCCAGGCGGATCTTCGCCCCGAGCTTGTCCGGGGTCTCGTCGACCGCGGCGCGCAGGCCGGCCGCCGCCAGGCGCTCGCGCACCGCGCGGGCGTAGGGCAGGTGGTCGTCGGTGATGGGCAGCACGCGGATCTGCTCCGGCGCCAGCCACAGCGGGAACTTGCCGTTGAAGTGCTCGATGAGGATGCCGATGAAGCGCTCGAGCGAGCCGAGGATGGCGCGGTGCAGCATCACCGGGTGGTGCTTCTGCCCGTCCTCGCCGATGAAGGTGGCGTCGAGGCGCTCGGCCGAGGGCAGCTGCGAGTCGACCTGGATGGTGCCGCACTGCCAGCCGCGGCCGAGGGCGTCGACCAGGGTGAACTCGAGCTTGGGGCCGTAGAACGCGCCTTCGCCCGGGGCGATGGTGTACTTCAGGCCGGCGAAGGCGCAGGCCTCGGCCAGCGCCTTCTCGGCGCGGTCCCACTGCTCGTCGGTGCCCACGCGCAGGGCCGGACGGGTGCTGAACTTCACCGTCACGCGCTCGTCGGTGAAGCCGAAGTCGGCGTACATCTCCTTGAGCAGCCGGCAGAACGCCGCCACCTCGGAGGGGATCTGCGCCTCGGTGCAGAAGATGTGGGCGTCGTCCTGCACGAAGCCGCGCACGCGCATGATGCCGTGCAGGGCCCCCGACAGCTCGTTGCGGGTGCAGGAGCCGAACTCGGCCATGCGCAGCGGCAGGTCGCGGTAGCTCTTCAGCCCCTGGCGGAAGATCTCGATGTGCCCCGGGCAGTTCATCGGCTTGAGCGCGAACTCGCGCGTCTCGCTCTCGGTGATGAACATGTTCTCGCGGTACTTGGCCCAGTGGCCGCTGCGCTCCCACAGGCTCTTGGGCATCACCGCGGGGGTCTTGACCTCGACGTAGCCGTTGGCGCGGATGCGGGCGCGCACGTAGGCCTCGAGGGTCAGGTAGATCGACCAGCCCTTGGGGTGCCAGAACACCTGGCCGGGGTTCTCCTCGTCGAGGTGGAACAGGTCCATCTCGCGGCCGAGCTTGCGGTGGTCGCGCTTCTTGGCCTCCTCGATGCGGGTGAGGTGGGCCTTGAGCGCCTTCTCGTCGGCGAAGCAGGTGCCGTACAGGCGGGTGAGCTGGTCGCCCTTCTGGTCGCCGTGCCAGTAGGCGCCGGCCACCGACATCACCTTGAACGCCGCCAGCCAGCCGGTGTGCGGCACGTGCGGGCCGGCGCAGAGGTCCTCCCAGCCGGCGCCGGCGGCCCCGGTGACGTAGAACGACAGCGACTCGGCGCCCTTGGCGATGGCGCGCTCGGCGTTGTCGCGCTTGTACTTGTCGCCCTCGGTGCGGCGCAGGCCCTCCTCGCGGCTGACCTCGCAGCGGGTGAACGGCCGCTTGGCGGCGACGATCTCGCGCATCTTGGCCTCGATGGCCGGGAAGTCGTCGCTGGTGATCGGCCGCCCGGGGGCGAGGTCGTAGAAGAAGCCGTCGTCGATCGGCGGGCCGTAGGCCAGGCGGGTGCCGGGCACGATCGCGCACACCGCCTCGGCCAGCACGTGCGCGCATGAGTGGCGCAGCAGGGTGAGGGCCTCGGGGTTGTCGTTGCTGGCGGTGATCACCGACAGCGCGCAGTCGCGCTCGATCGGGCGGGCGAGGTCGACGATGGCGCTGCCGTCGAGCTTGACCGCCAGGGCCTTGCGGGCGAGGCCGGGGCCGATCGCCTCGGCGACCTGCTGGCCGGTGACGGCGCCGGGGAATTCGAGGACTTTGCCGTCGGGAAGGGTGATGCGGGGCATGGTGATCCCTGGAGGGGGCCGGGAGTTTCGGGAAGGATGGCGTGCGGGCGCCCGCGACCTGCGGGCGCAGGACCGCTCAGCGGCTAGTTCGCGGCGGCACCGGTCCGGCAAAGCGTCGCATATGGGCCGGGACCATAGCGCAGCGGGCGGGGATGCCAGTCGGAGGTGGTTCCCGCGCTCCGCCACCGGGATAGGGTCGCTGGCATGCCCCGCCTGCCGCTCCTGCTGCTCGCCGTCCTGCTCGCCGCCTGCGCGGGATCCCGGCCGGATCCGGCCGGGGGTGGCGGTGGCGGACTTCGCCTGCGATCCGGCCCTGCTGGCCGAGGACGCCCCCGCCGCCCCCGGGGTGGTGGGCCGGCTGCGCCAGCGGGTGCGCACCGGCGAGCACGGCAGCCCGGAGCAGCGCGCGGCCCAGCTCACCGCCCTGCTCGCCGACACCCTGGTGGCCGACCTCACCAAGGCCGGCATCGCCGCCCGCCGCCAGCGCCCCGGCGAGGCGCCGCCGGCCGCCGGCTGGCTGGTGAGCGGGCGCTTCCTGGTGCTCGACGAGGGCGACCGCCTGCGCCGTTCCGCCATCGGCCTGGGCGAGGGCGCCACCGCGGCGCAGGT
>JAKLKR010000099.1 GCA_023150565.1 Planctomycetota bacterium | reverse complement strand
GTCGCCGTGGGCGAAGGGACCGATGGATGTGAGCGAGCACGGCGTCTTCGGCCCTTCGCCCCCATCGAGCGTGCCTGCCGTGCTCGCGGTCAAGGGCATCGCGCCGGAGACGGCGCTTGCCGCCTGCGGCGGTGCCTCGGTTCCGGCGGGGTCTGAGTCGGTCGCGCCTCCGGCGGGCTCAGCTACCCGCTGGATGGAGGCGGAAGAAGAACGTGCATCGCATCGACCGACCGGTGAATCCGGCCATGGGAAGAGGGGAGGCCGGAGCGATGCACGTCGAGACTCTGCTGCGCCATGTCCATCCGATCAAGGGGTTCAGCTACGAGACCATGCGCCTGACCGGCGAACGGGGCGCGGAGCGATTGTGCTGCTCGATCCGTCCGCACCGCCGCAATCAGGCGATCTGCTCGGCCTGCGGAACGGCCGGTCCGACCTACGACCACTTGCCGCCCAGGACCTTCATGATGGTGCCGCTGTGGGGCGTCCCGGTGCTCCTGCTATGCGCCATGCGGCGTGTGTCCTGCCCCCAGTGCCAGCACATCGTGGTCGAACGGGTGCCGTGGGCGGAGGGCAAGAGCCCGATGACCACTGTCTTCCTGGTCTTCCTGGCGAGTTGGGCGAAGGTGACCACCTGGAAGGAGGTCGGCAGCCGCTTCCACGTTGGTTGGGATGCCGTATACCGGCCGGTCTCCTGGGTGGTGGCCTACGGCAAGGAGCATCGCCGACCCACGAATTCGCCGGGAGACCCCATTCGGGAGGCATGGCCAAAAGCGAGGCCGGGTGAGTCCTCAGCGCAGGCGCTGGCGCAGGCGTGCCAGTTCGGCGGCGCGCTCGGAAAAGTCCTTTTCCAGGGCGGCGAAGGCGGCCATCGCCTTGGGAAGGGCGCCGGACCCGGCCAGGGCCTCGACCTCGAGCAGGCGCAGGGGCAGGTCGCGCGGCTGCAGCTGCAGCCCGCTGCGCACGGCGGCGAGCAGCTCGTCCCACTTCTTGCCCTTGCGCAGCAGTTCGCAGCGCAGCTGGATCAGCTCCAGGTTGTAGGGGGCGAGTTCGAGCCCGCCGCGGATCTCGCGGTCGGCGGTGCCGGGGTCGTCATTGGCCAGGGCCAGGGCGGCGGCCATGACGTAGCGCGCGGGCTGGGTGGCGTTCAGGCCCTGCCAGCGTGCGAAGCGCGCCGCCACCGCCTCGCGGTGCGCGGGCAGGGTGCAGCCCAGGCGCACCCAGCGGTCGAGCAGCGGAGTCCAGTCGCCGAGGTCCTTGAGCAGGGCGTCGAGCTCCTGCCAGGCGGCCTCGGCATCGCCATTGGCGCGTGCCAGGGCGGCTTTGCCGAAACGCAGCGCTCCCGGCGGGCAGCCGCCGGCCTCGGCCTTGGCCAGCAGCGCCGCGGCCTCCTCGACCCGGCCGGCGATGAGCGACGCCAGCGCGCGCTCGACCAGCAGCACCGGGTGCACGCGCATGCCTTCGCCCCCGGCCAGGGACTGCAGCTGGGCGCGGTCGGCGGCCTCGCCGCTGCGCCCGAGGGTGCGCGCCAGGGCGATGTGCACCACCGGCTGGGTGGGCGCGAGGGCATAGGCGCGGCGCAGCGCCGCCACCGCCTGGGGCAGGGTGGTGCGCGGGTCGAACACCCCGTCGGCGCTGGCGATCAGCAGGAGGGTGCCGAGCGCGCAGTGGGTCTCCCACAGGGTGGCGTCGCGCTTGAGCGCCTCCTCGGCGGCGCTGCGCGCCTGGGCGTAGCGGCCGCGGTAGGCGAACTGGAAGGCGCGCGCCACCAGGGCCAGCGGGTCGTCGCCGCCGGCGGCCTCGACCTGGGCCAGGTAGCGGTCGGCGCGCGGGAACTCGAAGGCGTCCATGCAGGCGAAGGCGGCCATCAGCAGGGCGTGGCGGTCGCCCTTGCCGCCGTCGGCGCGGGACAGGCGGCCGGCGGCCTCGTAGGAGGGCAGGGCGAGGTGCGGCCGGCCGCCCAGGCGCAGCGCCTCGCCGAGGGCGAAGTGGGCCTCGGCGAAGTCCTCGTCGAGGGCGATGGCAGCGCGGAAGCCCTCGGCGGCGGCCTCGTACTGCGCCTCGCCGCGGCGCAGGCGGTCCATCGCCTGGGCGTAGGGGGTGAAGGCGGCGGTGCGCCGGCGGGTGCGCTCGGCCTGCGCCGCCTCGGCGCTGCGCGCCGCCACCTCGGCCTTGAGCGCGCGCAGCGACTCGTGGTCGCGCGCGGCCTCGGCCTCGTGGGTCAGGCGCTCCTGGCGCAGGGTCAGCCAGGCGCCCGCGGCCAGGCTGGCGAGCAGGGCGCCGCCCAGCCCGGCCGCTGCCCAGTGCAGGTGGCGGTTGCGGCGCAGGCGCGCGCCGCGCCGCTGGCGGCGCGCGCGCACCTCGGCGAGCAGGCCCTGGTGGTCCTGGTGGAAGGGGTCGAGCAGCGACTCCGCCAGCTCGAAGTCGCCGCGCCCGGCGGCCTGGCGGGCATAGGCCAGGCGGGCGGCGTCGAGCCCGGCCTGGGCCACCGCGTTGCCCTCCCACAGGCGCAGCGCCTCGCGGAAGGAGGACACCGCCTGGGCGTAGTCGTCGTAGCTGCCGCCGGCCTCGGCGCGCGCCAGGTCGTCGCCGGCGGCGCGGCCGAGGGCGATGCTCTCGTGGTGCTCGCGGTAGCGGCGCAGGTCGGCCTGGAACTCCTGCACGGTGGCATGGCGCTGGGCGGGGTCGGTGGCGAGGGCGTGCAGGGCGATGTCGACCAGCTCGCCGCCGCCGGCGGGGGCGTCGACGCGGTTCTGCGCCGCCGCCAGCACCACCTCGCGGGTGCCGTTGCCGCGATGGGGCGGATGCCCGCTGGCGAGGCGCAGCAGGATGCCGCCGAGCAGGTAGATGTCGCTCCAGGTGCCGATGCGCCCGATCTCGCCCAGGGCCATCTCGGGCGCCATGTAGGCGGGGGTGCCGGCGATCGGCCCGTCGGCGTCCAGGGCCGGGGCCGGGGCCCCCGGCGACACCGCCGCCGCCAGCCCCCAGTCCAGCAGCAGCACCTCGCCGAACTCGCCGAGCATGACGTTGTCGGGCTTGAGGTCGCGGTGGATCACCCCCTTGCTGTGGGCGAAGGCCACCGCGTCGGCGAGCTTGAGCAGGATGTCGAGGTTCTCGAGCCGCGAGAGCTGGTCGATGACCTGGCTCCAGGGCCGGCCCTGGACCAGCTTCATGGCATAGAAGGGCGCGCCGTTGCCGTCGACCCCGAGGTCGTGCACGGCGACGATGCCGGGATGGTCGAGGGCGGCGGTGGCGGTGGCCTCGGCCACGAAGCGGTTGCGCACCTCGACCGCCGCGGCCGAGCCGCCGCGCAGCTGCTTGAGCGCGATCTCGCGCCCGAGCGCGGTCTGGCGCGCCCGCCGCACCACCCCCATGCCGCCGCTGCCGATCACCGGCCCGAGCAGGTAGTCGAGGTCGGCGGCGGGCGGCCGGGCGGGATCGGCGGCGGCCAGGCGGCGCAGGGCCGGGGCGCGGCCCGAGGGCAGCACCGCGGTGCCGACGGTGGCGGCGGCGCTGCGCATGGTCGCGCCCGGACCCAGGTCGGCCCCCACCACCCCGGTCCAGGCGCGGGTGAGCTGGTTGAGCAGCTCGGCCGGCGGGGCGGCGGCGAGCACGGTGGGCTGGGCGTCCTGGGCGTCGCCGGCGGGGCCGGCCGCGGCCGGGGCCTCGGCGGTCTCGAGCGTGGCCACGGCATCCTGGTCGACCTCCGCCGGCGGCGGGGCCGGGGCAGGGGGCGGACGGCGGCGGGTCCTGCTGGTGCGGACGGTGCGGTCCTTCATGGCGTGCGCGGACGAGCATAGGCGCCCGCCGCCGGCCGTCGATGGGCTGGATCACCCCCCGCCGAGCAGCGCGCGGCGCAGCCGCTGGTCGACCGCCTCGGGCCCGATCCAGATCGCGAACAGGCCGGCGGCGAGGTCGGCGCCGGGCACGGTGCCGAGGTCGCGGCCGTTGAGCGCCAGGGTGGTGCCGGTCCCCGGCAGGTAGGTGTAGGTGAAGCGGTCGCCCGGCCGCACCTGGGTGTAGAGGGCGTTGAGCGCGGCCAGGCCGGCGCGCGCGCGCCCGGCCTGGGCCGGGGCCAGACCGCGCGCGAGGGTGGCGCTGGTGGCCTCGGCGCAGTCCTCGGCGCTGAAGCCGCGCAGGTACACCACCTCGTAGCGCTTGGCCACGTCCGCCAGCGGGTCGCCCTGGTGGCCGGCGGCGATCCACAGCGCCGCGTCGTAGATCGGCACCAGCCGGCGCCACGACAGCCGGCCGCCGCCGCGCAGGGAGAGCTCCTGGCCGCCCGCCTCGATGCGCGCCGGGCAGGGGCTGCCGGCCAGTTCCACCGCGGGCAGGGCGGCGAGCAGGAGCAGCAGCGCAAGGGCGCGCCTCATGGCCGCGCCATGAGGTAGTGGGACACCAGCCATTCGCGCCCGCGGTCGAAGCCCCACAGCTCCTCGCAGGCCATCAGGAACATGCGCCAGCGCTGCACCTGCACCCGCGGCTCGGGATGGCCGTCGGCGGCCAGGATGGCCTCGGCCTCGCTGCGCCGGCGGTCGAGGTTGGCGAGCCAGGCGCGGGCGGTGCGCGCATAGTGGGTGCCCTCCCAACGCCAGTGCGCCTGCAGGCGCAGATGCTCCTGCAGGTAGGCGGGCATGCGGTCGCTGGGCATCATCCCGCCGGTGAAGAAGTGGCGCCCCAGCCAGTTGCCGTCGCCCCCGGTCTCGAACCGGTAGGGGTGCTCGCGGTGGGTGAAGACGTGGAAGAAGAGCTGGCCACCCGGGGCCAGCCAGCCGGCGATGCGGCGGAACAGCTCGGGCCAGTTGCGCAGATGCTCGAAGCACTCCACCGACACCACCCGCTCGAAGCGCTCGCCGGTGTCCCAGCCGGCGAGGTCGGCGGTGACCACGGTGAGGTTGTCCAGGCCGCGCCGCGTCGCCTCGGCCTCGATGTGGGCGCGCTGCGAGCGGCTGTTCGAGACCGCGGTGATGCGCGCAGCGGGCAGGCGCTCGGCCATCCACAGGCTGAGCGAGCCCCAGCCGCAGCCGAGTTCGAGGATGCGCTGGCCGTCGGCCAGGCCGGCGCGCGCGGCGGTGGCGGCCAGGGCCGCCTCCTCGGCCTCGGCCAGGCTGGCGCCCGCGTGCTCGAACAGGCACGCGCTGTACTTGCGCCGGGGGCCGAGCACGCAGCGGTAGAACTCCGCCGGCACCTCGTAGTGCTGGCGGTTGGCCGCCGCCTGCTCCTCGGCCAGGGGCTGGTCGCGCAGGGCGGCGACGAAGGCCTGCTCGCGCGCCAGCACCGCCGCCGGTCCGCCGGCGCGGCACTGGTCGCGGCGCTCGCGCAGCAGGCGGCGGATGCCCAGGCGCACCACGGCGTCGGGCAGCAGGCCGCGCTCGGCGGCGGACAGGGCCGGGCCCGGACGTTCGGCGGCGGGCAGGTCGAGGGCGATGGCGCTCATGGGGACCTCGGGAACCAGGGGATGAAGGCGGAGGTGGTGCGCTGGTAGTCGGCGTAGTCGCGGCGGTGGGCGCGGGCGCGGCGCTCGACGAAGGGGATGCCGGTGAGGCACACCAGGAAGGCGAGCATCAGCGGCGGGTAGGCCCACAGCCACGCTGCACCGGCCGCGCCCAGCCCCGCCAGCGGCCACGCCCACCAGCCCAGCCACTCGCAGAAGTAGTTGGGATGGCGGCTGAAGCGCCACAGGCCGCGCCGGCAGGTGGTGCCGGCGGTGGCGGGATCGGCGCGGAATGCGGCGAGCTGGCGGTCGGCGACGGTCTCGCCCGCCATCGCCACCAGCCACAGCGCCGCCGCCAGCGCCAGCGCCCAGGGCGCCGGGGCCGGGTGCGCCGCCAGCAGCGCCATCGGCACGCTGAACAGCGCCACCAGCCCGGCCTGGGCGAGGAAGAAGGCGAGGAAGCCGGCCTGGGCGTGGCCGCCCATGGCGGCGCGCATGGCGGCGTAGCGCCCGTCCTCGGGGCGGCCGAGGATGCGGTCGCGCAGCAGGTGCAGCCCGAGGCGCAGGCCCCACAGGCCGCCGGCGAGGGCGGCGAAGGCGCGCGCCTCGGCCGCGCCGCCGCCGGTGATGCCGGCGAACACGCTGGCGGCGGCGATGCCCAGGGCCCAGCCGGCATCCACCACCCCGGCGTCGCCGGTGCGCCGCTGCACCAGCCACAGCGCCGCCATCAGCAGCGCGGCGGCGGCGGCGATCCAGGCCAGCTGGGCGGCGGGGGCCAGTTCAGGCATGACTGACCTCGCCCAGCGGACGGTCCTCATGCTCGGCCAGCAGCAGCAGCACGGCGATCGCCGCCGCCCACGCCAGGCCCACCGCCAGCAGCCCGGCGGCCAGGCCGCCCGGCCAGTCGATGGCGCCCAGCCGCCCGCCGCCCCAGTAGGCCAGCGGTCCGCCCACCAGGCCGAAGAACGCGCCCAGGCGCGGGCGGCCGATCAGCCAGGCCGAGCTGAAGCGCAGGCCGCTGCCCTGCAGCGCCCACAGCGCCACCATCCACGGGGTGGCGAGCGCGCTCCAGCCGCCGTCGCCGGCCATCAGCAGCAGGCCCGACAGGCCGAGCAGGGAATCGATCGCCAGGCCCAGCGCCGCCGCCGCCGCCGGCACCGCCAGGCCCCAGGCCGGGGCGTGGCGGAAGTGCCAGGCGTGCAGCGCCAGCGCCGGCAGCGCCGCCAGCGGCGCGGCCCAGGCCAGGCCGTGGGCGGCGCCCAGCACCGCCGCGAACCACGCCGCCTGCCACAGCAGCCCGTGCAGCACCGACAGCGCCAGCGGCGGGCGCTTCATGCCCGCGGCTCCAGCACCAGGTGCGACACCCCGATGGCGCGGGCGCGGAAGCCGCCCTCGCAGTAGGCGAGGTAGAACTCCCACAGGCGGCGGAAGCGGGCGTCGTGGCCGATCGCTTCGAGGGCCTGGGCGGCGCCCAGGAAGCGTTCGCGCCACAGCTGCAGGGTGCGCGCGTAGCCGGCGGCGAAGTCCTCCGCCGCCACCACCTCGAGCCCGGCCCCGCCCGCCGCCCCCGCCAGCGCCGGCAGCGAGGGGATCTCGCTGCCGGGGAAGATGTAGCGCTTGATGAAGTCGACCTCGCGCAGGGCGGCGGCGTAGCGCCCGGCGGGGATGGTGATGGCCTGCACCAGGGCGCGCCCGCCGGGGGCGAGCAGGCCGGCGATGGTGTGGAAGTAGAGCGGGTACTGGCGGTGGCCGATGGCCTCGACCATCTCGATCGAGACCAGGCGGTCGGCGGGATCGCCGGCCAGGCGGGCGGGCAGGTCGCGGTAGTCCAATTCGAGCACCGTCACCTGCGGCTCCAGCCCGGCGGCGGCCACCCGCCGGCGCGCCTCGGCGGCCTGGGCCGGGCTGATGGTGGTGGTGGTGACGCGCACCCCGTGGTGGCGGGCGGCGTGCAGCGCCAGCCCGCCCCAGCCGGTGCCGATCTCGACCAGGTGCATGCCGGGGCGCAGCTCCAGGCGGCGGCACACCCGCTCCAGCTTGGCCACCGCCGCCTCCTCCAGGCTCTCGTCGCCGCGCGCGAACCAGCAGGCGCTATAGCTCATGGTGGGGTCGAGCCAGAGCGCGAACATGGCGTTGCCGAGGTCGTAGTGGGCGGCGATGTTGGCGCGCGCCCCGGCGCGGGTGTTGCGGTGCAGCCGGTGCAGCAGCCGGCGCGCCGGCCCCGCCAGCGCCGCCCAGCCGCCGTCGAGGCGGTCGACCAGGCCGCGCTCGGCCGCCAGCAGCGCCACCAGGCCGGGCAGGTCGTCGCAGCTCCACATGCCGGCGGCGTAGGCCGCCCCCGCGCCCACGCTGCCGCCGAGCAGCGCCTCGAGGTAGAAGGCGGGATCGCGCACCTCGATGGTGGCGGCCGGCCGGCCGGCGCCGGCCAGGTGCACGCCCTCGGCGTCGACCAGGCGCAGCGCTCCGCCGCGCAGCCCATCCAGCCGGCGCAGCAGCAGGCCGCGCGCCCAGCGCGCGGCCGGTCCCAGGCGCGGGGCGGGGAGGGCGATGGTGGTGGTGCAGTCGCTCATGGCCGTGGTCCGTTCATGCCGGGATGGGGGCGGGATGGGGAGCGGGATGGGGGTGGAAAGCCGCGCCGCGCCGCCACAGGCGCATGGCGTGCAGGTAGATCGCGGCCAGCGCCAGCAGCGGCATGGCCGGGAAGCGGTACCACAGGCGCGCGAGCAGGCCGCGGCTCCACTCCCGCCGCGCCAGCACCAGGGTGGCGTCGAAGCTGCGCCGCCCGCCGCGCCGGTTGACCATGTGCACCCCCAGGCGCGGCCCGGGCGCGGTCAGGCGCCAGGCGTAGTCCAGGTCCATGCCCTGGAACGGGCTGACGTGGAAGGCCTTGGGGAAGGTCGCGCGGCAGCCATCGGGGCCGGCGGGCAGCACGTAGTGGTGGCGTTCGCGCCAGGGGGTGTTGGTGATCTCGGCCAGCACCGCCGCCGGGCTGCCGTCGCGGTGGTGGCAGAAGTAGAACGACACCGGATTGAAGGCCACCCCCCAGCTGCGCAGCATGGTCAGCAGGCGCACCGGGCCCTCGGGGCGGAAGCCGAGCGTGCGCGCCACGCTGGCGCGCACCGCCTCGGCCAGCGGGGTGCGCGCGTCGCCGTGGTAGTCCTCGCGGCGGAAGCTGGCCGGGGCCCAGCCCCCGCGCCGCCACCAGGAGTGGACGCGGAAGGCCCGGCCCAGCTCGTCGAGGTCGAGCAGGCAGAGGAAGATGCGCTGGCGGAAGGCGTGGGCCCCGTCAGCGAAGCGGCGGTGGCGCACCCAGCCAGCATAGATGGCGGAGTTCACAGCGCTTCCCCGAAGTCGGCCGCCACCCGCAGCGCCGACACCACCCCGTCCTCGTGGAAGCCGTTGCCCCAGTAGGCGCCGGCGAACCAGGTGCGGCGCACGCCGTTGATCTCGCGCCAGCGCGCCTGGGCGGCGGGCGAGCCGGTGCCGAACTGGGGGTGGGCGTAGTCCACCGTGCGGATCGCCCCCGCCGGCTCCTGCCAGGGGTTGAGGGTCACCGCATAGGTGCGTCGGCTGTCGAGCCGCTGCAGGCGGTTCATCCAGTAGGTCAGCTCGGGCAGCGGGCCGGGGGCGGCCGGCAGGCGCACGTTCCACGCCGCCCAGGCCCGGCGCAGGCGCGGCAGGCGCGATTCGTCGGTGTGCAGCACCGCGCGGTTGCCGCGGTAGGGGATGGCCCCCAGCACTGCGCGCTCGGCGTCGTCGGGGTCGCCGAGCAGGGCCAGGCTCTGGTCGCTGTGGCTGGCCAGCACCACCGCGTCGAAGCGCTCCGGCCCCTGGTCGGTGGCCACCGTCACGCCCTCGGCGTCGCGCAGCACCCGGCGCACCGGGGTGGCCAGGCGGATGTCGCGGGCGAAGGGGCGGATCAGCGCCTGCACGTAGCTCCACGAGCCGCCCGCCACCGTCAGCCATTGCGGACGGTCGTCGACGCTGTTCATGCCATGGTTGTCGAGGAAGCGCGCGAGGAAGCGGGCGGGGAAGGCCTCGACCTGCTCCGGCGCCATCGACCACACCGCGGCGGTGAGCGGCACCAGGTAGTGGTCCCAGAAGCGCCGGCCCAGCCCGGCGCGGTGGCAGGCCTCGCCCAGCGGCATCTCGTCGCCCGCCGCCAGCCAGGCGCGGGTCAGGCGGTTGAAGCGCAGGATATCGATCCACATGCGGTGGAAGCCCGGCGACAGCAGGTTGCGCCGCTGCGCGAACAGCCCGCCGATGGTCGAGCCGTTCCATTCCACCCCGCTGCGCGCGCACGACACCGCGAAGGACATGTCGCTGGCCTGGGCGGCCACCCCGAGCCGTTCCAGCAGCCGGCAGAAGTTCGGGTAGGTGCGGCGGTTGAACACGATGAAGCCGGTGTCGACCGGGATCGCGCGGCCGTCTTCGACCACCGGCACGGTGTGCACATGGCCACCGATGCGGTCGTCGGCCTCGAACAGGGTGACCTGGTGGCTGCGCCGCAGCAGCCAGGCGCTGACCAGCCCCGCCACCCCGCTGCCCACCACCGCGATCTTCATGTTTTACTCCTGCACTGGCCCGCCACCGCCACCAGCGCGCCCAGCGATTCCGCCGTGCGCACCTGCGGGTCGAGGCCGGCGGCGCGCAGGTCGCCCAGGCGCCGGCCGCCCACCACCAGCGCCACCGGCGCCAGGCGCCTGGCAAGGGCGGAGAGGGAGCGCGCCAGCCCGGGGGCGGCGCCGTCGCCGCTGACCGAGCACCACACCAGCTGCGGCCGGCGCACCGCCACCGCCGCCTCCAGGGCGGGGAAGGGGGTGTCGGGGCCGAGGTCCACCGCATGCCAGCCGGCCTCGGCGAGGGCGGCGGCGGCGCAGGCGGTGGGCAGCAGGTAGGGGTCGCCGGCGGGGGCGCAGCCGAGCGCCAGCGGCGCCCCCGCCGGCGGGGGCGAACTCAGGGCGCGCAGCGAGGCGAGCGCCTGCAGGCACAGCTGGGTGGCCTGGTGCTCGGTCGCCACCCCCAGGGCGCCCTCGCGCCAGAGGGTGCCGATGCGTTCCATCGCCACCTGCACCGGGCCGTCGCACAGCTGGGCGACCGGGGTGCCGGCGAGGTGGGCGGCGAGCAGCAGCTCGCGCACCGCCGGGCCGTCGCCGGCAATGAGTGCGCGGTGGACCTGCAGGCGCAGATCGAGCGATTCCCGCGGCGGCGCGCTCGGCAGCCCGAGCACGGCGGGGTCGCGCACGGCCAGGCCCTGGCCGCGCGCGAAGCGCACCACCTCGGCCACCGGGATGCGGCGGTGGCCGCCGGCGGTGCGTTCGACGGTGAGCAGGCCCTGGTCGACCCAGCGCTTGAAGGAGGACTCCGAGGCCCCCACCGCCAGGGCGGCATCGCGGGGACTGACGAAGGCGGGATGGTCGGCCATGCCGGGAGCATGGACGTTTGGACGTTTGTCCGCCATCCTTTCCGCGAATCCCTGGCCTCGGGATGCGGTTATCCGCTGGCGCCGCGCCCCAGCAGCCCGGCCACGGCGGCGGCGAAATCGCCCAGCCGGTAGGGCTTGGCCAGGAAGGAGCAGTGCGAGGCGCGGCGCAGGTCGTGCACCGCCGCCAGGTCGGCGTGGCCGCTGACGATCAGCACCGGCAGCCGGGGGCGCAGCTCGCGCAGGGCGCGGAAGCAGGCGGCCCCGTCCATGCCCGGCATCTGCATGTCGAGCAGCACGCCGTCGATGGCTTCCCCGTGCGCGCGCAGGAGGTCGAGCCCGGCGGCGCCGCTGGCGGCCTCCAGCACCTGGTGGCCGAGCTCCTCGAGGAACAGCATGGCGATCCGGCGCACGCTCTCCTCGTCATCGATCACCAGCAGGAGGCGGCCGCCGGCGCCGGCGGCGGCGGGGCCGGAAGAGGGCGCCGCCGCCGGCAGCGCCGGTTCCGCCAGGCAGGGCAGGATGAGGGTGAAGACGCTGCCCTCGCCCAGCCGGCTGTCGACCGCGACCGCCCCGCCATGTTCGAGCACGGTGCCGTAGACCGCGGCCAGGCCCATGCCGGTGCCCACCCCGACCGGCTTGGTGGTGAAGAACGGCTCGAAGATGCGCGGCAGGTCCTCGGCGGCGATGCCGCCGCCGGTGTCGATGACCCGCACCGCCACATGCCGCCCCGGCGCCAGGCGGGCCTCGCCCAGCTGCTCGCCGGCCGGGCCGACCGCGCGGTCGGCGGTGGCGATGGTGATGGTGCCGCCCGCCGGCATGGCCTGGGCGGCGTTGATGCCGAGGTTCAGCACCGCCCCCACCAGCTGGCTGGCGTCGGCCTGCACCCGCGGCCGGTCGGCCTCCAGCCGCAGCTGGATGCGGCAGTTGCGGCCCATGCCCCGTTCGAGCAGCCCGGCCGCCTCCTGCACCAGGCGGTGCAGGTCGAGCTCCTGGCGCTGGAGGGGCGCCTGGCGGGTGAAGGCGAGCAGCTGCCGGGTCAGGCCGGCGCTGCGCTCGGCGGCGCCCAGGATCAGGTCGAGCCGGCTGCGCGCGCGCGCGTCGGGGAGCTCGCGCTGGAGCATCTCGGCCGCGCCCATGATGCTGCAGATCATGTTGTTGAAGTCGTGGGCGATGCCGCCGGCGAGCTGGCCGAGCGAGCGCATCTTGTCGTCCTGGCGCAGACGGGCCTCGGCGCGCAGGCGGGCCTCGCCGTCGGCGCGCTGGCGGGCGAGGCTGCTGACCAGCTCGCCGGTCTTGTGGTCGAAGCTGGTGCGCAGCAGCTCGAGGTGCTCGCCCTGGCGCCGCAGCAGGTCGTCCTGGGCGGCGATGCGGTCGGCCTGGCGGCGCTGCTGCTCCATCTGCGGCAGCAGCAGGCCGGCCAGGGCCGCGGCCAGCGGCGCCCAGGCGGGCGGCAGCGCGATCTCCCACAGCTCGGCGGCCAGCTCGCGGCGCGCGAAGGCGTCGCCGGGCAGCAGCACCAGGCCGCGCACCCGGCGGGTGAAGTCCGGCAGCAGGGCGAGGGCGTCGGCGAGGGTGTCGGCGTGCACCGCCACGCAGCCGTCGAGCAGGTGGCGCTTGCCCGGCCGGCCGGGGGCGAAGCCGGGCAGCGGGCTGGCCGAGACGGAATGCAGCCCGCCCACCGCCTCAGCCCCCGCCGCCCAGCAGCAGCACCACGCAGGTCATGTTGTGGAAGAGGGCGCCGTCGGGGGCCTCGGGCAGGGGGGCGAACTCGCCGAAGGAGGGGTAGCCGGCGATGGCGGCGAGGCCGGGCAGGCGCCGGACCACCGCGGCAACCTCCTGCTCGGCGGCGTTGCCGAGGATCTGCTTGCGCCCGGCGCAGCTCACCACCAGGGCGGCGGCGGGGGTGAAGCCCAGGGCGGCGAGGTCGAGGCGGCCCATGCCGGTGATCAGGTCCTCCTGGTTGGTGACGCAGCAGCGCACGCGCTCGCCCTCGGCGATGCCGCCATAGAGGCGCACGGTGCCGCTGGAGAGGTCCGAGGCCGGCATCAGCGAACGCAGCCGGCCGCTGCGGCCGCCGTCGGCGGACTCGATGCGCAGGCACACCACCCCCTGGTCCATCTCCAGGAAGGGCTGGCCGATCTGCTGGGCGATGAAGCCGAGGGCGGTGTCGCCGCCGATGCGCTCGATGCGGGTGTCGTGGGCCTGCTCGATCACCCCGCTGACGCCGACCTGGCGCATCTCCTGGGCCAGGCGCACGGCGCAGCGCAGATCGCCGGCGGCGCCGAGCATGACCAGGGCGTCCTCGACCACCCGCCCGCCGGCGAGCACGAAGCTGCGCTGCATGCGGTAGTCGTCGCCCGCCGCCCCGCCCACCACCGGGCAGCCGGCGCCCTGCAGCCCAGTGAGCAGCAGGCTGGTGTCGCAGCGGAAGTCGCAGGCGAAGAAGAACAGCCGCCAGTCATCGGCCCCGAAGCCGGCCAGGCAGCGGCGGGCGCAGCCGGCGGGATCGGCGGCCAAACCCTCCTCCAGGCGCAGCCGCCAGCGCACCGCGCCGCCGGCGTTGAGGCCGAGGGCGGCGACCCCGCGGTCGGCGCAGCCGCCCCGTTCATAGAAGCCCTGGCCGCTGTTGCCGATCACCAGCACCTGGGGGCCGAGCACCTCGGCGAG
Organism: Planctomycetota bacterium; assembly: GCA_023150565.1. Classification (GTDB taxonomy): domain Bacteria; phylum Planctomycetota; class UBA11346; order UBA11346; family UBA11346; genus JAKLKR01. Next base: position 4,445 of record JAKLKR010000099.1, on the reverse strand, counting down.
GGCCTCGAGCAGCTCCGCCGGCTGGTCGTAGTGGATGCTGGTGAACACCAGCACCACCTCCGGGGCCAGGGCGGCGAGCTCCTGGCCCAGCGCCAGGCCGGCGCGGTAGGGATCGGTCTCGCGGCTGTGGCAGGAATGGGCGCGCAGGGTCATGTGGTATCGCCGGGCAGGATGGGCGGCGGTGCCGGACGTTCAAGACGGCCGGTGTCGGCGCTCTGGTCGCCTGGGTCCGCTCCTCCGGGCTCGCATCCGGCGTCGCACGGGGCATTCCGGGGGTGGGATTGTATGGAAGCGGCCCGGCGCCCCCAGGGCATCAGCCGCCCTCAAGAGAAGAATTCTAAATGATGAACTGTGTCCAGATTCAGCACTGTGGCGTCATGGAGCAGCGCTAGGGTGCCGCCATGGCTGTCCTCCTCGCCCCGCAGGCCTTCGACGAGATGACCACCGACCCCACCGGCGTGCGTGCGCCCTACCGGCGGGTGGACAGCTGGCTGCACCAGGTGCCCTCGGCGCTGCTGGCGCGGCGGCGGGACGAGGCCGAGCGCCTGTTCCGCACCAAGGGCATCACCTTCGCCGTCTATGGCGACGATTCCGGGGCCGAACGCCTGATCCCCTTCGACGTCATCCCACGCATCATCGCCGCCGACGAGTGGGAGGTGGTGCGGCGCGGCTGCGTGCAGCGCGTCACCGCCCTCAACCGCTTCCTCGACGACATCTACGGCCCCCAGGAGATCCTGCGCGCCGGGTCATCCCGCCCGAGGAGATCCTCGACAACCCGCTCTACTGCGCCGCCGCCAAGGGCCTGAAGGTGCCGCGCGGGGTGCACGCGGTGATCGCCGGCATCGACCTGGTGCGCACCGGCACTGACGGCTGGTACGTGCTCGAGGACAACCTGCGTACCCCCTCGGGGGTGTCCTATATGATCGAGAACCGCGAGGCCATGCGCCGGCTGTTCCCCGAGTTGTTCCACGCCCTGCCGGTGGAGCCGGTCGAGCACTACCCCGACCTGCTGCTGCAGACCCTGCGCGATCTCGCCCCCGCCGGGGTCGACCAGCCCACGGTGGCGGTGATGACCCCCGGGCCGCTCAACTCGGCCTACTTCGAGCATGTGTTCCTCGCCACCCGCATGGGCGTGCGCCTGGTGCAGGGCAACGACCTGTTCGTCGACGGCGACAAGGTGTGGACGCGCGACACCACCGGGCGCCAGCAGGTGCATGTGATCTACCGCCGCATCGACGACGACTTCCTCGACCCCGAGCGCTTCCGTGCCGACAGCGTGCTGGGCGTGCCCGGCCTGCTGCGCGCGGTGGCGGCCGGCAACGTCGCCCTCGCCAACGCGGTCGGCAATGGGGTGGCCGACGACAAGGCCACCTATTTCCACGTCCCGGCGATGATCCGCTTCTACCTCGGCGAAGAGCCCATCCTGCACAACGTGCCGACCTGGCGCTGCCGCGAGCGCGAGGATCTCGCCTATGTGCTCGACCACCTCGAGGAGCTGGTGGTGAAGGAGGTCGCCGGCTCGGGCGGCTACGGCATGCTGGTGGGGCCCAAGGCCAGCCGCGACGAGATCGCGCGCTTCCGCGCCAAGCTCGCCGCCAGCCCGGCGGCCTACATCGCCCAGCCCACCCTCGCCCTGTCCACCTGTCCGACCTTCGTCGAGGAGGGGGTGGCGCCGCGCCACGTCGACCTGCGCCCCTACCTGCTCAGCGGGCGCGAGGTCCATCTGGTGCCGGGCGCGCTCACCCGGGTGGCGCTCAAGCGCGGCTCGCTGGTGGTCAACTCCAGCCAGGGCGGCGGCACCAAGGACACCTGGGTGGTGGCGGGACCATGCTGACCCGCATCGCCGGCAACTGCTACTGGATGGCGCGCCAGCTCGAACGCGCCGAGAACAACGCCCGCCTGCTGCGCATGGCCGAGGCCCACGCGGTGATGCCCGAGGCGGTGTCGGGCGAGGGCCTGCCGCTGTGGCAGACCGCGCTCGAGGTCAGCGGTGCGCTCGATTCGTTCATGGCCCAGCGCAAGGCCCAGTCCCAGACGCAGTCCCAGTCCCAGCCCGAGGATGGCGCGCAGGCCCAGGCCCAGTCCCAGGCCCAGGCCGAGGCCGAATCGCCGGTCGAGCGCGGCGCGGTGCTGCGCTACCTGGTGCTCGAACGCGACAACCCGTCGTCGATCATCTCCTGCCTCAAGAGCGCGCGCGACAATGCGCGCAGCGCGCGCAACCTGCTCACCGACGCCGCCTGGGAGGCGGTCAACGACACCTGGCTCGAGGCCCAGGCGCTCGACGAGGCGCGCCTGGCCGAGCTCGGGGTCGAGGGGCTGGTGGGCTGGACCATCCGCCGCACCCGCCTGGTGTGGGGCTGCTTCGAGGACCTCTGGCGCGACGCCCTGCCGCACGTGCTCGACCTCGGCGAGTCGGTCGAGCGCGCCGACTTCACCGCCCGCATCCTCGCCGAGATGCTGCCGGCGCTGCTCGCCGACGGGGTGCGCGCCCCGGCCATCGGCTCGCCGCTGTTCCGCCGCTGGCAGCTGCTGCTCAGCGGCCTCGGCCTGCTCGAGGCGTGGCGGCGCTCGACCGCCAACACCATCGCCCCGATCGAGGTGCTGCGCCTGAGCCTGGTGCATCCCCACGACCCGCACAGCCTGCTGGTGGCGGTGCGGCGCATCGCCGCCGCGATCGAGGGAGCCACCGGGCGCAGCGACGGCCGCGCCCTGGCGGTGGCGCGCCGGCTCGAAGGCACCGTGCTGGCCGCCGACCTCGACGAGCTGCCGGCGGACGAGCTGCCGGCCTTCTGCCAGTCGCTCACCACCATGACCAACGAGATCGGGGTGCGGGCGCTGAAGGACCATCTGTCCTAGCCCCGCCGCGTTTCTCCCGCTGCGCCCTCCACCGCCTGTCTACGGTCCCCAGGACGCCATGCCCATCACCGTCGCCCTCCATCACCGCACCGACTACCGCTATGACCGTCCGGTGACCCTGTCGCCGCAGGTGGTGCGGCTGCGTCCGGCGCCGCACTGCCGCACCCCGGTCACCGGCTACGCCCTGCGCGTCGAGCCCGAGGGGCACTTCTGCAACTGGCAGCAGGACCCCCAGGGCAACTGGCAGGCGCGGCTGGTGTTCCCCAAGGCCACCGACCGCTTCAGCGTGCAGGTCGACCTGGTGGCCGAGCTGGCGGTGGTCAACCCCTTCGACTTCTTCCTGGAAGAGTCGGCGGAGCGCTGGCCGTTCACCTACGAGGAGGCGCTGGCGCATGAGCTGCGCCCGTTCCTCGCCACCCTGCCGGCCGGGCCGCGCCTGGCCGCGCTGGTGGCCGAGGTGCCGCGCACCCCGCGGCGCACGGTCGACGTGCTGGTGTCGCTCAACAGCCGCATCCAGGCGCTGATCGCCTACTGCATCCGCCTGGAGCCCGGGGTGCAGGCCCCGGAGGAGACGCTGGAGAAGGCCAGCGGCTCGTGCCGCGACTCGGCCTGGCTGCTGGTGCAGCTGCTGCGCCACCTCGGGCTGGCGGCGCGCTTCACCTCCGGCTACCTGATCCAGCTGGTGGCGGACGAGAAGCCGCTCGACGGCCCCGCCGGCCCGGCCCAGGACTTCACCGACCTGCACGCCTGGTGCGAGGTCTACCTGCCGGGCGCCGGCTGGGTCGGGCTCGATCCCACCTCGGGCCTGTTCGCCGGCGAGGGCCACCTGCCGCTCGCCGCCACCCCCGACCCGCAGAGCGCGGCGCCGGTGAGCGGCGGCTTCGCCTTCGAGCCCCGCCACGAGGGCGACGAGGTCGAATCGGGCATGGAGGTGGCGATGCGGGTGGCGCGCATCCACGAGCCGCCGCGGGTGACCAGGCCCTACCGCGCCGACCAGGTGGCGGCGATCGACGCCTGCGGGCGCCTGGTCGACGGCCGCCTGGGCGCGGACGGGGTGCAGCTGACCATGGGCGGCGAGCCCACCTTCGTCGCCATCGACGATCCCGACGGCGAGGAATGGAACACCGCCGCCCTCGGCGCGGGCAAGCGCCTGCGCGCGCGCGAGCTGGCGGCCCGCCTGCGCGCCGCCTTCGCCGCCGGCGGGGCGCTGCACTGCGGCCAGGGCAAATGGTACCCCGGCGAGCAGCTGCCGCGCTGGGCCTTCAGCCTGGTGTGGCGCCGCGACGGGGTGCCGGTGTGGCACGAGGAGCGCCTGATCGCCGACGAGCGCGCCCCCGCCGGCCATGGCGCCGCCGAGGCCGGGGTGCTGGCCCGCGCCCTGGCCGCCCGCCTGGGGGTGCCCGAGAAGCACCTCATGCCCGGCCACGAGGACGTCTGGTGGCACCTGTGGCGCGAACGCCGCCTGCCGGTCAACGTCGATCCGCTCGACAGCCGGCTGGAGGAGCCGCTGGAGCGCGCGCGCCTGGCGCGGGTGTTCACCCAGGGCCTGGGCGCGGTGGTGGGCTATGCCCTGCCGCTGGCCTGGGACT
>JAKLKR010000098.1:17737-17998 GCA_023150565.1 Planctomycetota bacterium | reverse complement strand
CACCACCGACATCCAGTTCCTGGGCAGGAAGACCTACGCCACCGCCATGGATGAGGGGCTGCTGGTCACCGAGGATGATGGCAAGCAGTGGCGCCAGCTGCTGCCGCTGAAGTACGACCCCAACATGAGCGGCCACTTCTGGCGCGTGCGGGTGGCCCAGGTGGATGGTGCCGAGCGCCTGGTCACCACCGCTTCGCCGTGGAACTCCTTCGGGAATCCCAAGCTGTTCAACCGCGCCTATGTCAGCACCGATGGCGGCGC
>JAKLKR010000098.1:0-17727 GCA_023150565.1 Planctomycetota bacterium | reverse complement strand
ATGCCGGCCTGCCCGACTACGTGCCGAACGTGAACTGCATGTGGGGCCGCAGCCACGCCCGTTCGCTGGCCCAGCACCCCACCGATCCCAACATCCTCTATCTCGGCATGGACGGCGACCCTGAGCCGGCCAAGAAGCTGCCCGGCGGCGGCATCTTCCGCTCCGCCGACGGCGGCAAGTCCTGGACCCGCTGCCCCACCCAGCCCGGCGGCCTGCGGCTCTATTACGGCCTGGTGGTCGATCCGACCAATCCCAAGCGCATCTGGTTCAGCAGCTGCGGCAACGGCGGCGGGGCGTGGAGGAGCGATGATGAGGGGGCGACCTGGACCCATGCCTTCAAGAACGAGAGCTGGACCTTCAATCTCGAGGTGGCCAAGGACGGCACCGTGCTGGTGGGCGGCAAGGACCTGTGGCGCAGCACCGACCAGGGGGCGAGCTGGAAGAAGCTCACCAGCTTCAAGGGCGATCCCACCATCGTCGGCATCGCCATCGACCCCGCCGACGCCAAGCGCTTCTGGATCTCGCGCCTGAGCTGGAGCAGCAACAGCGACGGCGGCATCTACCGCACCACCGACGGCGGCGCCAGCTGGCAGGAGATCACCGGCGACATCCCCTTCCGCAAGCCGCAGATCCTGCGCTACAACGCCGAGACCAGGACCCTGTGGGCGGCCGGGGTGGGCATCTTCACTCTCCAGCAGTGACCATGGACCGCCGTCCGCTCATCTGCGCCCTGCTCGCCGTCGCCGCCTGGACGGCGGCGGCGGAGCCGCCCCCGCCGCCGGCGACGGTGGCGGATTGGCGCTCCCGCCTGGCGGTGATCGCCAATCCCCGCGTGCGGGTGGCGGCCGACGCCTGCCACGGCGGCCGGCTGGTGGAATACGCCCTCGACGGGCGCAATGCGCTCTACGCCATCCACGAGGGCGATCCCGACCGTGTCTATCCCGAGACCCATTGGCCGGGTCCGTTGGCGGGGCGCTTCGACATCGGTCCCGAAGAGACCGTGGGGGACCACCCCCAGCTGTGGAACCTGGCGTGGACGGTGGAGAAGCCGGGGCCGCTGCACCTGCGCCTGACCAGCCCCGACGATGCCGCCAGCGGTCTGCGCCTGGTGCGCGACTTCGTGCTCGATGCCCAGTCGACCCGCCTGCGCTGCACCCAGACCATGACCAACATCAGCCCGCGCACCCTGCGCCGGGCCTATTGGGGGCGCTCGCTGGCCCCGGGCGGTGGCATCGTGGTCACCGCCCTGACCCCGGACAGCCGCTTCCCGCACGGCTGGCTCGCCTGCCATGGCTGGCCGCGCTTCGAGCTGACCATCAAGCCCAAGGATCCGGCGGTGACGGTCGCCGATGGCTTCCTGACCATCCGTGGCACGCCCAAGAGCAAGGTCGGGCTCGACACCCTGAGCGGCTGGATGGCCTACCTGCGCCCGGACGGGCTGCTGTTCGCCAAGCGCTTCGCCACCTTTCCCGGGCGCCGCTACGCCGACATCCCCGGCCTGACCCAGGCCTTCTGGTACGGCCCCGAAGGGCGCTATGTCGAGCTCGAACCGCTCGGCCCCGAGGAAAGCCTCGCCCCCGGCGCCAGCGCCTCCTTCAGCGAGGACTGGTGGCTGCTCGACCATCCCTTCCCGGCCGAGGGCCAGGACATCGATCCCGCCGCGGTGCAGCGCACGGTCGACCGCCTGGCGGTGGCCGGGCCGTAAAGCCAGGACTGAAGGGGCGTGGAGGGGGGCTTTTTCGCAGCGTCGACGCCCACGTCGACGCTGCGAAGGGCTCTTTTGGAGCGTCGACGCCCACGTCGACGCCGCGGTGATGCTGCCATGGTCCCAGATAGGCGCCCGCCTTGGGTTCCTCAGCCGCGCCTGGCGACCTCCGCATCCGCGGTCAGCCGTCTGATCAGCGCGACCTCGGCCGCCTCATAGGGGCTGCCGTCGCGGCGGAACAATTCGTGGAACCACGGCTGCGGCTCGGCGGTGTAGCTCTTCGACCACGAGTCCCAGGGGTACTCAGTCTGGGTGCGGCCGGCCACCAGGCCCCAGTTCCAGGCGCCGACCCGGTGGCGGTGCAGCACCGGCAGGCTGCCGGCGAAGGTCGAGCCGCAGCCGCGCGCCATGTATTCGCTGCACCACAGCGGCCGGCCATGGACGGCGAGCTTGGCGATGCAGGACTCCATCGCCTCGCCGGAGCCGTAGCAGTGGAAGCTGACCACGTCGCTGGACTCGACCTGCAGGCGCTGGAACGAGGTCAGCTTGTCGGTGGCGAACTCCCCCGTCCACACCCCGCTGGTGAGCGGTTGGCAGGGGTCGACCTCGCGCGCCCAGGCGAACACCTGCGCCAGCAGCGGCTCCACCACCGCCCCCTTGGCGGCGCCCAGGTCGAGGTGGGCGAACGGCTTGCCGCCATTGGTGTTGTCCGGCTCGTTCCACAGGTCCCAGCCATGGATGCGGCGGTCGTCGCGGAAACGCTGCAGCACCCCCTGGACATAGGGCTTGAGGCGGGCGAAGCGGGCCGCATCGCGCAGGATCGGCACCCCCGGGCTCTGCACCCAGCGCGAATTGTGCACCCGCTGCAGCGGCTCCTCCTGCACCCCCAGGTGCGGCTCCGGATGCCAGCAGGAGTCGAAGAACACCAGCAGGGCGCCGATGCGCTGGCGGGCGGCGATCGCCAGCACCTGGTCGATGCGCGCCAGGAAGCCGGGGGCGTCCTGCTCCCAGCACAGGTCGTGCAGGAAGATGCGCATGCTGGTCATGCCGATGGCGGCGGCCCAGCCCAGTTCGCGTTCGATGGTGGAGGGGTCGAAGGTCGCCGCCTGCCAGAACTCGAGCTGGTTGCTGGCGGTCGAGGGGGTGAAGTTGCCACCCACCAGCCAGGGCAGGGCGGTGCACCAGGCGTGGGCGCGGTCGGGGGTCCAGCGGCGGGCGGCGATGTCGGAGGGGCTCATGCCCGCCATCCTGCCGGCCGGGCCCGGCGAAGGCCATGGGTGCGATCAACCCCGGCCTTCGCCGGATCCACCTCAGCAGGCGCGGGTGGTGGCGCGGGGGACGATCTTGAGCGGCACCAGGGTTTGCGGCAGGGGGGTGGCGGGATCGGCGATCTTGGCCAGGGCCAGACGCACCGCCTCGCGGCCGAGGTTGGCGTAGTCGAGCTCGCACACGCTGATCGGGATATCGAGGAAGGCGTCGCCGGGCTTGGCGAAGGTCATCAGCCCGAGTTCATCGGGTATGCGCAGGCCCTGCTCGGCCGCCGCCAGGCGCACGTGGTAGGCGGTCATGGCGGCATAGCACAGCACCGCATCCGGACGCTGGCCCTCGCCGATCAGCCGGCGGGCGAGCAGGAACTGCTGGGCGCGCTGGCGGTCGGGGGCGTCCATGGGCAGGAACACCAGGCGCGGGGGGATGCCGGCCTTCTGGCAGGCCTTGCGGTAGCCGAGGGCGCGGTTCACCGTGCTGCAGTGGGCGGTGCTTTCGGCGGGATCGCCGTTGAGCAGCAGGGCCGGCCGGCGGTAGCCGGCGCGCAGCAGGTACAGGGTGGCGTCCTCGGCACCCTGGGCGTCGGCGAAGTCCACCGCATCGGATTCGCGGCCGCTGTTCAGCCATACCGCCGGCACCCGGTGGCGGGCGAGCATGGGTGCCGCCTCGGGCGAGCGCGGGCCGACGTCGTGCACCATCACCGCGTCGGCGAGCAGCCTGTCGAGCAGGCCGGCAATCTCGGCCGGCTGGTCGAGCTTGCTGGCATCCATATAGCTGGCGGTGAGGTGCCAGCCTTCGGTGGCGAGAGCATCGTGGATCGCCATCCACAATTCCTGCTCCATGATGTTGTAACTCGGTCGCACGGTGGATCCGAGCAGGGCCATGCCGCGGTAGCGGCCTTCCTGCACCCGCCGGGCCATGCCGTTGGGTCGGTAGCCCAGTTCGGCGGCGAGCGCGATCACGCGCTGGCGGGTGGCCTCGGACATGCGCCCCTTGCCGGTGAGGGCGCGCGAGACGGTCATCTGGGTCACGCCCAGGCGGCGGGCCAGTTCCTGCTGGGTGACGGTGGCGCTCATGCGGGTTAGGGTAAGCGCATCGCCGCGGATCCCAACCCGGAAGTGGCGCCGGCTCAGCCGTCCAGGCGGGCGCGGGCCAGCTCGCCGAAGCGGTTGGCGATCGCCAGGGCTGGATCGAGCGGCACCGGCGCCGGCACCGTGCCGGGCGGTACCGTGATGGCCGGGCGCGGCGCCAGGCTGCGGCCGGCGAACTGCGGCAGCCAGGCGCGCTCGGCTTCCAGCAGCTCGGCGGTCATGCGCCGGCACTGGTCGAGGGTGCACACCGCGCCGGCGAGGGGGTCCATGGCGATGGCCTGCATCGCCCGCTCCGGATCGCCGGACAACGCCGCCTCGACCATCAGGGTCTGGACCTGGACGTTGCTCATGTTGAGGGCCGCGCACTGCGTCGGCAGCGCCCCGACCTTGACCGGATGCAGGCCGTCCCCGTCGACCATCACCGGCACCTCGACGCAGCAGCCGTCGGGCAGGTTGGCGATGTGGCCGCGGTTGATCAGGTTGCCCTGCAGGTGGAACGGCCGGCCGGTGACCAGGGCTTCGAGGATGAACGAGCAGTATTCGGCCGAGCGGCAGGGCAGAGCCGAGGACTCCGCCGCCAGGTAGTCGACGCCCTCGTACCTGCCCACCACCTCCTGGTTGAAGCGGTAGGCCGCGCCGCTGGCACCGCCGAAGCCGGGCTGGTCGCAGTAGGCCGCCAGGGCCGCGGGGGTCTTGCGGAACCACGGCACGTACTCCGACAGGTGCCCGGTGGACTCGGTCATGAAGTAGCCGAAGTGGCGCATCACCTCGATGCGCACCTTCTCGTTCAGGTAGTGCTCGGGCTGCTCGCACACCGCGCGGAAGCGCGGGTAGAGGTCGCTGCCGTCGAGGCGGTCGCGCAGGGCGAGGAACCAGGCCATGTGGTTGATGCCGGCGCAGTGGTGGTCGAGGCGCTCCTTGGGCAGCCCGAGGTAGCCGGCGATCAGGTCGAGGGTGGTCTGCACCCCGTGGCAGAGGCCGATGACGCGGCCTTCCAGCCCGCAGCGGCCCGCCGCCTGCACGCAGCCGGCCATGGGATTGGCGTAGTTCAGCAGCAGGGCGCGCGGGCACAGCTCCTCCATGTCCTCGGCCAGTCCACGCAGGAAGTGGATGTGGCGCAGGCCGCGGAACACCCCGCCCGGCCCCAGGCTGTCGCCGATGCACTGGTCGACGCCGTACTTCAGCGGGATCTCGTAGTCGTGGCGGAAGGCCTCCAGCCCGCCCACCTGGACCATGCACACCACCGCATGGGCGCCGCGCAGGGCGGCGCGCCGGTCGGTGGTGGCGGTGACGCTGGCGGTCAGCCCATTGTCGGCGATCAGCCGCCGCACGAAGCGCTCCATCGCCTCCAGCTTGGGGCGGGTGCGGTTCATCAGGCGGATCTCGCAGCCCTGCAGCGCCGGGGTGGCGAGGATGTCGCCCACCAGGGTCTTGCAGAAGACCAGCGAGCCGGCCCCGATCATGGCGATGGTGATCATGGCCGGATCCTGCGCCCTGGCGCCGGCCAGGCCAGTTCAGCGTTCAGCCACGTACCACACCGTGCCCGGCCCGCCGCCCAGGGGCAGGGGGCCGCCGGGCGCCACCGCCACCGGTGCGGCGGCACTGCCGTCGGGGGCGAGGGCGGTGCAGCGCCAGCCGGCGCCGGGCAGGGCCACCCGCGCCCGCACCGGCTCGATCAGCACCGCTCCGGCGCCGGGCAGCAGGGTCTGGCGCTCGCCGCGCACCGCCCCGGCGGCGTTGGCGGCGGTCTCGCCATGGCGCACCACGTCGCCCTGGTTCCACGCCCGCGCCACCGCGGTCAGCAGCACCCGCCGGCTGGTGGCCAGGGGGGCGCCGTCGAGGCTGCTGGCGAGCACGGTGGCGAAGGGGGTGTCGCAGGCGATGGCCACGTCGCGCAGGCGCACCTCGCCGCGCGGGAAGCCGGTGAAGCCCTGGGTGCGGGCGGTGTCGATGGTGGCCAGGCAGCGGCCCCAGTCGCGGCGCACCTCGCCGGTGTCGCTGACCAGGGCGCTGCCGTCGAGGCCGCGGCCGGCCGCCAGCACCCCGTCGGCCTTGAGCCGGCGGTCGAGGTCGCGCGCCAGCGCCGCGGCCTCGCCGGCCTGGCCGCTGGCCACGCTGGCGGCGCCGGCGGCAGCCGGGCCGAACACCGTCTCGACCCGCGCCACGTGGGTCAGGTAGTTCCACGGGAAGCCGCCGCCGATCAGGCTGCCGCGGCTGTCGGCGGCGGCCTCGTCGACGGTGACCTGGACCAGGGCGCGTCCGGGGGCCACGTCGCGGCGGTGGAACAGCAGCGCCGCCGCCGGCAGGGCGCCGATCAGGGCCGGGTCGTTGAACTCGACGGTGGGCTTGAGGATGGCCTGGGCGCGGTCGGCGTCGTCGAAGGACAGGCCGAAGCCGCCGATCAGGTTGTAGTGCAGGATGGCGTCCCAGTCCTGGTGCGCGGCGGTGGCGGCGAGCAGGGGGAAGTGCGAGGCGCGCCACTCGTGCGGCCACATGCTGCCGGTCTCGGTGCTGGTCACCGGCACCCCGGCGATCTTCACCGCCGCGATCGGCGTCTCGAGGGTGCGGTTGTCGGCCAGCAGGTCGCGTTCCACCGCCGGCAGGTTGGCGCTGAACCAGCGCCCCTCGCGCCCCGCCGCGACGTGGTCGTAGTAGACGTTCTGGCTGGTGAAGCCCATGCCGCGGTGGGTGGCCAGCTCGGCCGGGCTGTGCACGATGTTGGTGCCGCCCACCGGGATGCGGCAGCCGCGGCCGCGCACGAAGGCGAGCAGGCCGGCATTCCACGCCTGCTGTACCTCGGCCAGGAAGCGGGTGGTGTCGGCCACCCGCCGCGGGTCCTTGAGCGCCGGGGTCTCGCCGCGCACCGGCAGCGACTCCAGCGGGCTCACCCGCACGCTGCCGGCGGCGGGGTCCTCGTCGGCCCCCAGGCAGCCGCCCCAGGCCGCCGCCAGGCCGGCGCGGTCGCGGTGGCGCTTTACCAGCCAGGCATTGTAGAGGCGGCGCAGGGCCTGGTCCTGGGCCGGCGGCACCGGCTTGCCCGGGTGCATGTCCCAGAAGGCCGCCTGCTCGTTGATGAGCAGGGTCAGGGCCACCGCCGGCTCGTCCTTCACCGCCAGGCCGGTGCGCGGGTTGACGTGATCGAGCACCGCCGCCGCCCACGAGCGCGCCAGATCATGCAGGCGCTGGTCCCAATAGGCCCATGGCCGGTGCGGCTCGTAGTCCTTGCCCACCCCGTCGGCGGCGAGGTCGGCGAACTTCCGCCCGGACAGGCCGGTGAGCGAGTCGATCAGCACGTAGATGCCGCGCGCCTTGAACGCCGCCACCAGCTCGTCGAAGCCGGCCCAGCCGGGGGCGTCGGGGCGCGGCGGTTCGGCGGGACGGGCGTTGTCGCGCAGCGCGGTCTCGGGCAGGTGCAGGCGCACCAGGTTCACCCCCCAGCGCGCCAGGGTGGCGGCGCAGCGCCCGGCCTGCTCGCGGCTGGCGCGGAAGCCGTCGCTGGCGTGGATGTTGGTGCCCCAGAAGCGCGCCGGGGTGCCGTCGGCGAAGGCGAAATGGCCGTCCTTCACCTGCACGAAGCCGTGCCGGCCGGCGGGGGCGTCGAGCAGGTGCGAGAGGTCGAGCAGCGGGGCGGCGGGGATGCTGAAGCCGAGGCGGAAGGGCTGCCAGCCGGCGAGGTCGCGGGGCTTCGGCTCGATGCCGGCGATGAGGTCGGCGCGCTCCGCCACGGTGGCGGCCAGCACCAGCCAGATGGCGCGGTTGCCGGCCCCGCCGGCGCGCAGTTCGAGGCGCTCGACCACGCGCCCGGGGTGGGGGTTGGCGAAGCTGGTGGCGAACAGGTAGACCGGGCTGCGCTTGGGGTTGACCCCGCGCAGCGACAGCAGCGCGGCGCGCTCCGCCGCCCCGCCCCACCAGTCGCCCACCTCGTCGCCGGTGGTGACGGTCGACAGCGCCTCGCTGCCGTCCTGGTAGCGCCAGGCGACGGTGCCGGCGGGGTTGCCGGTGCGCGCCCAGGCGGCGCTGTGCAGCAGGTACACCGCCCCGGCGGTGCGCCCGAGCGGGATCGCGGCGGTGGCCAGGAAGGTCGGGGCCTGGTCGGCGCGCAGCGCCACCACGCTGCGCCCCTGGTTGCCGGCCGGGTCGATCACCGTGAAGGGGATGCCGCCGGCGGTGCAGGGGCCGGCGGTCATGCCGCGCAGGTCGTTGTCGGCCTGGTCGGTCCAGCCGCCCACCCCCTCGCGGTCGGTGAAGCCGCGGTTGGCGGCGGCGCGCAGGTCGAGGGGCTGGAAGGCGGGGTCGGCGGCCATGGCGAGCACCGGGAGGAGAAGTATCAGGGCGAATGTGGACAGGGTGGCTCTTCCCTGGGACCGCCGGGCTCCAGCCCGGCAGTTGGGACGGCTCGAAGTGCCGGGCTGGAGCCCGGCGGTCCCAGGGGCGCGTCTGGCGGTGCGTGCGGGGTGCGCGGGGATCGGCGTATGCATGGGATCACCGGCTGAGCAGCAGGCTCACCGACAGCGGCGGCAGCAGCACGCTGCCGTCGGCGGCGGGGGCGAGGGGGGCGAGGGTCCAGGGCTGGTCGGCGGGATGTGCGTTCTCGTCCACCCGCGCCGCCGGGCAGGACAGGCTGCGCGCCTGGCGCACGGCGAAGGGTGCGGGCAGGGCCACCGCCATCGGCCGTTCGTGGGTGTTCACCACCAGGGCGGCAAGCGCGCTGCGGTCGCGGCTGGCAGCCACCACCCAGTCGAGATCGCGGCCGTCGTCACCGCCCGGCTTGGCCAGGTCGATGAAGGCGGCGCCGGAATCGTCGCCCAGGCCGGCGTGGCGGCCGAGCAGCAGGGGATGGCCGCGCACCAGCTCGTTGGCCATGGCCAGCACCGGGCCGAAGGGGCCCAGGGCCAGCGGCGGGTCGTCGGCGGCGCTCGCCAGCGGCACGATCGGCTTCTCGCGCGCCGGGCCCTGGCAGCGCCAGATGCCGCCCTCGTTGACGTAGAACGCGCCGCTGAAGGTGGCCAGTTCGTGCACCCCGGTGTAGGCCACGCGCGGATGGGCGAGCAGGACGTTGGTCATCTTGGCGCTCCACAGTCCGCCGAAGCGGAAGCTGCGGTGGCCGTTCAGGTCGTCGCCGGCGGTGAAGCGCCATTCCGTCACCAGCATGCGCAGATGGCCGGTGTTGGGCATGCCGTCGAGGAAGCGCTGGTGGGTGGCCAGGCCCTTGTGGTTGGCGTTCCAGCGCAGGGCGGTGCCGTAGAGGTGGATGCTGGCGAAGGGGATGTCGCGCGCCACCGGGCCAAGGGCGGCGAACATGCGCGCCGTCCACACCCGCCAGCGGTCGAGGGCGTCCTCGACCCCGCCCGGCTCGCGCTCCAGCCCGCGCAGCAGGTTGTCGTCGTTGGCGGCGCAGATGAAGGCCGGCACCGACAGGCGGATGGCGGGATCGACCTCCTTGGCCATCGCCACCTGGGCGGCGGCGATGCGCGCGTACAGCTCCGGATGGTTGCGGAAGGGGGCGTAGCTCTCGTTGCCCACCTCCCACGCCACGTAGAGGTCGGCCCAGCCGCCGGCGCGCACCCGCTCCAGCTTGCGCCGGTTCATCGCCGTGAGCGCGGCGAGCTGGGCGTCGTCCAGGCGCTCGACCTGCTTGCTGGCGGGGTCGCGCAGGTCGACGGCGCGGGCGGCGTCGCGGTCGAACCAGCGGTAGTCATCGAGGAAGCCGATCAGGCGCAGGCCATGCTCGCGCGCGAAGCGGTGCACCTCGTCGGGGTCGTACCACCAGGCGGCGCTGTCGCGGTCGCCACGCACCGCGTCGGTGGCGGCGGCGCCGTCCCAGGAATAGCGGTTCATCTCGGCCATGCGCAGCACCGGGTTGCCGCAGGCGGCGAGGGTGGCGGCGAAGGCCTGGCGGTGCTGGCCCAGCAGAGGCCGCAGGTTGACCCCGGCGGCCGGGCGGTGGCCGATCATGAATGCCTCGGCGTCGGCCCCTTGCAGGGATTCGCCCAGGTCTTTGAGCGGCTGGTCGGCGATGGTGATGATGGTCGGTTCGGCGGTCATGGCGCTGAGGGTGGTGGCGAGTGTGAGCAGGAGGCCTGCGACGAGGGGGGAAGTCATGGTATAGTGTATCCTAAAGTGTGTTAGAAATCAATCCGGGTCTTGCAAGTTGCTCAATCCCAAGCCTTTGCGGAGTGTCGCATATTGGCTTGACTATCGAATCTAAACCAATTTATTATACGCAGAACCGGGCGCTCCGTTGGCCACATTCCGGCAACGCCCCCTGGGAGGCAGTCATGGCCCTGCGTCGCGCCTTCACCCTCATCGAACTGCTGGTGGTGATCACCATCATCGCCGTGCTCGCCGGCATGCTCCTGCCGGCCCTCAACGCGGCCAAGATCAGCGCCCGTACCCTCGCCTGCCAGTCGTCGATGCGCCAGCTGACCCTGGCGATCACCGCTTATGGCAGCGACTGCCGTGGCCAGATCCCGCCCAGCCGCTTCCAGGGCTGCGCCCCGGCGGAGCTGGGATGCGGTCCCTATGCCACCTGGTACCATCCCGTGTTCGTCGGTTCGTACCTGGACGGCGCGGTGCAGATCACCGGCGACTACATTCCCGGATCGGCGCCATTCCCCTCCCTGTTCCGGTGCGGCGAGGACCGCGTCCGCCTCGGCGCTTCGGCGGCCAATGGCATGAGCTATGGCCTCAACCTGCATGTCTCCCCCTATGTGAACACCGCCCCCGGCCTGCCCGCGATGTGGGCATCGATCCGCCGCTTCAACCACTTCCAGAACCGGGACCGGGTGCTGCTGATGGCCGAGACGCACGAGGCGCGCTGGTATCCCTACGGTTCTGCGCCCGGGGTCTGGCCCAACTGCCCGCTGTTCGCCCCCGGGCTGTCCACCTCCTGGTCCTCCTTCCCCGCTCCCAACAACGCCTTCGCCCGCCACCGCCAGCGCGCGAACTTCGCCTACCTGGATGGCCACGTGGGTGGGATCGCGGACCTCACCGGCGAACTGTCGGCAGGGCGCGCCCTGCTCGGCCGGTCCTGGGTGGCAGCTGACAACTGAGGTTGGCGATGAACGGATTCCCGAGGTATCCTGGTACAGGGGGCCAGACCATGCGCAGCTCCAACGCCTTCACCCTGATCGAGCTGCTGGTGGTGATCAGCATCATCGCCATCCTGGCGGCGATGCTGCTGCCGGCGATCAGCCTGGTGAAGGCGAGCGCCCGCACCATGAGTTGCTCATCGAGCATGCGCCAGCTCAGCATGTCGGTGCTTGGCTATGCCGGCGACAATCAGGGTCAGCTCCCGCCTAGCCGCTTCCAGAACTGCGCTCCCGCCGAACTGGGCTTCACCGCCGGCTCGACCGCGACCTGGCTGCATCCGAACCTGGCTGGCGGTTACCTGGAAGCCGGCAAAGAGCTGCTGGGCGACTTCATACCGGGAACAGCTCCCTTTTCCGCGCCGTTCCGCTGTCCCGAGGACCGCACCCGCAAGGGGTCGTCGAGCGCCAACGGGGTGAGCTACGGCCTCAACTTCTACCAGGCCCCGTATGCCGATCTCGCCGCCAATCTGCCCACCTTGTGGTCGTCGATCCGTTCACTTGGCCAGTATGGACGCACCAGTTCGGTGCTGCTGATCGGCGAGTCCCACGAAGCCCGCCTGTTCCCCATTAACATCCCAGGCGGCTGGCCCAATTGCCCGATGTACGCCAACGATGTGGTCACCAGCTGGGGGGCCCACCCGTCGCCTAACAATCCCATGGCCCGCCACCGCCGTGGATCCAACTTCGGCTATCTCGACGGCCATATGGCCTGGGTCGGTGATCTCACCGCCGAGGTCACCGCACGCCGCACCCTGCTGGGTCGTTCCTGGGTCTCCGACGACTACTGAAGTCCATGCCGGCGGCCGGTGCATTCCGGGTGTATGTTTGCCAGGAGGATCCCGCCATGGGCACACGATCCGCCTTCACCCTGATCGAACTCCTGGTGGTGATCAGCATCATCGCCATCCTGGCCGCGATGCTGCTGCCGGCGATCAGCATGGTGAAGACCTCGGCGCGTTCGGCGGCGTGCTCGAACCACATGCGCCAGCTCAGCCTGTCGGTGATCGCCTATGCCGGCAGCAACGACGGACAGCTGCCGCCCAGCCGCTTCCAGGGCTGCGCCCCGGTCGAGATGGGCTTCACCGCCGGCTCCACTGTCTCCTGGTACCACCCGCTGCTGGTCGGCCAGTTCATCGAAGCGCCGGTCGAGATCACCTCCAGCTTCATTCCAGGCAGCCAACCTTACCCGGCGCTCTTCCGCTGCGCCGAGGACCGGGTGCGCAACGGGGTGGCTTTGGCCAACGATGTCAGCTATGGCCTGAACCTGCACACCGACCCGTACTGCAACTCTGCGGCCGTGTATTCCACTATGTGGGCCGGGATCCGCTCGCTGGGAACGATGCCCCGGTGCTCCGACACCCTGTTGATGGGCGAGACCCAGGAGCCGCGCTGGTATCCTTATGGCGGGATTCCTGCAGTGTGGCCTCTCTGCCCGCTCTACGACAACACCGCCACCACCACCTGGCCGTCGTGGCCGGCGCCCGACAACACTTTCGGCCGCCATCGCCGCGGGGCCAACTTCATCTACGCCGACGGCCACGCCGCCTGGCTTGGCGACCTTACCGCGGAGTTGTCCTCCAGGCGTTCGATCCTCGGTCGGGTGGGGACCTCCGACTACAACTGAGGGCCATCCGATCCGTCTTCCGCCTCGATCGCCAGCGACAGCCCGCTGAAGCCCTGCGCCGCCAGCCAGGGCAGCAGGCGCGGCAGGCTGTCGGCCGGGCTGGGCAGGCTCAGCCACAGGTGCCAGGGTCGCCGGTCCAAAGGCGGACAGCCGCCCGACTGCACGCCGCGCGGATTGCCGGCGCCGGCGGGCAGGGCGCCCAGGGCCGGGGCCAGGGCCCCGGCCAGCAGGTCGGGCCAGGTGTCGCGGGTCATCGCCGGCAGGGCCGCGCGCACCGCGCCCAGCGCCGCTGCCAGTTCCGCTTCCGCCGCCTCCTCACGCGCCAGGGCGGCATCGAGGCGGGAGCGCAGCGCCGCCGATTCCTCCTCCTCCAGGCGCGCGATGGCGGCCCGGTCGTCGGCGGCGTGGGCGCGCATCAGCGCCAGACCGCGCTGACGGCTCGCGGACGAGTTGCCGGGCTGGCGGGCGCTGGTGGCCAGGCGGCCGGCGCAGGCGCGGGCGCGCTGCTGCTGGGGTGTGAGGTCTGCCGACTCATCCCATGGCGCGATGAGCGATCCCGGCCACGGGCAGCCGAGCAGGGCCTCGAGCTCGGCGCTCCGCGCAGGGTCGTCGGGCGGGGTGGCGGCCACCATCACCAGCGCCGGGCGGTCGCTCGAGCAGCGTCCCGGTGGGCGGCCGTCGACGGTCAGCCGGGTGGCGGCACTGGTGGCAGAGGTGCCCGGTTCGAGGCGCAGCAGCAGGCGGGGGCCCACCGCCACCGCCCCCGGCATGCCCTCGGCCAGGAGCAGGGCGGCGTGGTGGTCGCGGCAGCGGGCCACCAGGGTGATGGCGGTGCTGGCCCCGGGTGTGGGAGGCGCGCCGATCTCGGCCATCGCCAGGGGCAGCAGCCCGGGGTGCTCCAAGGCCTGAGCGTCGCCATCGACGTCGGACCATCCGCCGTGCACCGCCAACCCGGCCATGCCGGTGCCCACCACCGCCAATACGATCCCAACAGCGTGCAGCGCAAGCAGGCCGAGGGTGCCGCCCAGGCGCGGCGGGCGGGCGTGGATGGCCTCGAACACCGCCAGCACGTGCTGGGCGGTCTGGCGCGGGCTGAGCGCGGGGATGGCGGCACGCAGACGGCCGGCGATGGTCAGCGCGGCTTCCGGGGGGATGCTCTGCCCGTCCTGCGACGGCGGCACCACGCCGCCCTGGCGCAGCTCGGCGGTGAGGCGGGCGAGGCGCGCGGCCAGGGGCAGGCCGATGGCCATGAACACCCCCAGCACCCCCAGGACATAGTCCTTGAGGGCGATGGCGGCACCCAGCAGCGCCACCACCGCCAGGCCGCGGAATACCACCTCGAGCCAGGGCCGGCGCGCGAACACCAGGTGGTGGGCGACCCAGCCGCCGTCGAGGGGCAGGATCGGCAGCAGGTTGAGGCCGTTGAGGATGAGGGTGAGCAGCGCCGCCTTGGCCACCGCCGGGTGGTCGCCGGTCAGGGCCCAGCCGGCCAGGGCGCAGCCGATGACGATGCCCGGCAGCGGGCCGGCGAGCGACACCAGCACCTTGCGCCAGCCCGGCACGTTGAAGCACTGGCCGCTCACCGCCGCGCCCAGGAAGGGGATGAAGAACATGCGCAGGTTGCGGTAGCCGGACCAGCGCATCGCCAGCCAGTGGCCGCTCTCATGCACCAGCAGCACCACCACCAGGGTGATCAGGAAGCCCAGGTCCCAGCTGTCGCGGGTCAGGCCGGCGGCGACGAAGGCGAGCAGCGACAGCACCAGCAGCACCAGCGTCCCGCTCCAGCTGCCGGCGCTGGCGGTCTGGATGGCGGCGACCTCGGCCAGCACCGGATCATCGCCGCTGGCGGCGCGACCGGCGCCGAGCAGGGCGCGGTGGCGGGCGCACTCGTCGGCGGTGCAGGGGCGGAACACGCCGGTGGCGAGGTTGTGCGCGACCAGCTCCTGCTGCAGGCCTTCGGCGAAGGCTTCCACCGCGTCCAGGGCTATCAGCAGGGGCGGGGCGGCCAGGCGGTCCTGGTGGGCGTCCCACAGCCGGTCCAGCACCGCGCCGGGGTGGCGTTCCACCTCCCAGCCCGGCGGCGGGTCGAGCTCGCAGCCGCGGGTCCAGGTCAGCAGGGTGCGTCCACCAGGCAGCCGGCTCCAGAACTGCACGAACACCTCGGGCTCGCGGCGCATGCGCGAGCGCCGGCAGGTGACCCGCGCCAGAGCCCTCCCCGACACCTGGGCCAGCGAGGTGAAGGCGGTGTCGCAGGAGGCCACCGGATCGCGCACCAGGTGGTGGACCGGACCGGCGAAGCCGAGCGCGGCCAGGCGGGTGAGCTGCGGCGCCATCGCCGCGCGCATGTCCTCGCCGTGGCCTTCGACCCGGAAGGGGGCCAGGGTGCGCACCGCCGGGAAGTCGGAGGAGGCGGGCGGATCCCAGCGCAGCAGCTTGCACAGCGCCAGCACCAGCTTGTCGGCCAGGCGCGGCGAGCCGGCGAAGCGGCAGCGCGAGATGCGCAGGCGCAGCAGGTGCGGCGAGAGGTCGTCCGGCGTGGCGGCAGGCTGGTCCATGCGCGAGCATGCCACCCCCGCCGCCGCCGATCCAGCCCGGGGCTAAACCGGGGAAACGGGGGAAATCCGGTGGCATGGCCGCCATCCGCCCCAGCATCGGCCCCATGCCTGGTCCCAAGCGCTCTGCCGGCAACCGCCGCATCACCATCAAGGAGGTGGCGCGCGCCGCCGGCGTCTCGCCCACCACCGTGTCCCTGTCGCTCAACGGCCGCGCCGCCGAGGTCGGGGTCAGCCAGGCGCGGGTCGAGGACATCCGCCGCATCGCCTCCGAACTGGGCTACCGCCCGTCGCTGCTCGGCTACTCGATCCGCACCGACAAGACCCGCCTGGTCGGCGCGCTGGTGCGCAACAACGCCAAGGAGCGCTTCTTCAACCTCGCCGCCTACGAGTTCCTGCTCGGCCTCAACGAGCGCCTCGAGGCCGCCGACCACAGCATGTGCGTGGTGCGCCTGGGCGACATCGAGGACGAGGCCGCCAGCCCCGGCCGGCTGTTCCGCGAACACTGGCTCGACGCGGTGGTGGCGGTCGGCCCGGTGGGCGAGGACCTGGCCGCCAAGGTCAACCAGGCGGTGCCGGCGACGGTGCTGCTCGACGGCGCCTTCTGGCGCGACCAGCGCTGCCTGATGCGCGACGAGCGCGCCGCCGGCCGGCTCGCCGCCCAGTCCCTGGCCGACGCCGGGCGCAAGCGCCTGGTGTGGGTGCCAGGGGTGCGCCGCGCCAGCCGCGCCCTCGAGGACCGCTGGCAGGGGGTGCAGGACCTGGCGCGCGAGCGCGGCCTGCCGCTGACGGTGGCCGAGCACGGCTATGTCGCCCAGGTGCCGGAAGCCGACTTCGTCCCCGAGGCCGGCCTGGTGGCCTACAACAGCGTGGTCGCCAGCCGCCTGGGGCATCTCGCGGCGATGCTCGGCCGCCGGCCGGGCGCCGACGTCGGCATCGCCTCGTGCGAGGACAGCCACGAGCTCGGCCGCACCTGGCCCGAACTGACCCGGGTGCAGTTCGACCGCTTCGCCATGGGCGTGGCCGCCGCCGAGATGGCCCTGGCGCTGATCGCCGACCCCCAGGCCGACTGCCCCTCGCGCCTGCTCGCGGGCGGGCTGATCGCCGGCAAGACCGCCTGATGGCGGGTTGGTGGTTGTTGTTCAACCACCAACCATCAACCGACAATCCTAGGCAGGTCCCAACGCCGCACCCGCGCCTCGTCCGCCGGCCAGAGCAGGCCGAGCCCGGCCGGCACCGCCACCGCCAGGCTGCGGGTGGCATCGCAGCGGTGGATCGCGCAGGGGGCGTCGTCGATCGCCGCGAGCACGGTGTCGAGCTCGTCCTGCAGGCCCCAGGCCGCGGCGGCGACCTCGGCCAGGGGCGGATCGGCGGCGGGATGGCGCTGCCAGCGCGCCGGGGTGCGGGCGCAGGCGCGCACCTCGGCCAGGGGGGCGATCACCGGCTCCTCAGGCCACCAGGCGGCGGGCAGGAACCAGCCCGCCGGGCGCACCACCAGGCAGGCGGCGGGGCCGATGCCGCCGCCGCTGCGCACCTCGTCGGCCACCAGCGCCGGCAGGACCCAGCCGGCGGGCAGCGGGAACAGCCGCCGGCGCAGGTGGCGCCCGCGCCCGAGCTCCACCAGCAGCGCCGCCGCCGGCAGCGCCGCCACCGCGTCGACCGGGCGCGCCCAGCCTTCGACCTGGGCCTCGCCGGTGCCGCCGCCCCAGCGGCCCGCCGGCAGCAGCAGGCTGCGCGACCACACCGCGCCCGGCAGACCCGGCACGGGAGCCCCCGGCTCGACCGCATGCAGCTGCCAGGAGCCGTCGCCGACATCGAGCGCCAGCGCCAGCCGCGGTGGCACCGCCGGCCGCGGGCGCGGTGGTGCCGCGGGTACCGGGGCGCTGGCCGGCGGGGCGGCGAACAGGCTGGCCTGCTCGCTGGCGCGGGCCTCGATGCGCAGTTCGCCGGCCGCCACCCCGCGCGCATTGAGCCAGCGCAGCCAGTGGCGCTGCTCGTCGCTCAGGCGGTCGCCGGGGCTCTTGACCTCCCACAGCGCCAGTTCGCCGCCGCGCCAGGCGACCACGTCGGGCAGGCCGGCGGCGGCGCGGTGGTCGTCGAGCACGGTCTCGAGCAGCTCGACCAGGGCGGGGGCGGGCATCAGGCGCGCCACCGCGCGCGCGGCGGCGTCGTCGGGCGCCACCGCGGCCACCATGCCGGCGGGGTCGCGGGCGAGCGCGCGCGAGATCGCCGCCACCTGGCCGGCGCGGCGGCGGCGGAAGCCGGCCTGGCCCCAGTCCAGCGGCCAGGCCTGCAACGGGGCGGCCCAGGCCCCGGCAACCTCGGCGGCCAGCGCCGGGGCGTAGACCTGGGCCGCCAGCGCCAGCCAGACGCCGCCCTCGGCGTGGCAGGCGCTCCA
>JAKLKR010000097.1 GCA_023150565.1 Planctomycetota bacterium | reverse complement strand
TGTGCACGCGGGTGGCCTCGCCCTCGGCGCGCAGCAGCAGCACCCGCCCGGCCGGGTCGCGGCACCAGGAATGGGCGGTGAGCGGCTGCGACACCTCGCGTGCGATGAGGTTGTAGCCCATGATCAGGTAGCTGCCGGCGTCGCGCCGGTAGAACACATAGGCCACGTCCTCGCCGGCGGGCGAGCGCACGGTGCGCTTGAACTCCAGCCCGGCGGGGTCGAGCGGGAAGCGCCTGAGGGTGCCGTCGGCCAGCCAGTAGCCGCCCGGGAACACCAGGCCGTGGCCTTCCGGCAGCTGCTGGCAGGACTGGCTGACCGCGTCCAGCCGCACCACCTCGCGGGTGCGGCGGTTGTAGACCAGGTGGCGCCAGTCCTTCTCGCGGTAGGGGCGCACCTTGACCAGGATCGCCGCCTCGAGCACCGCGAAGTGCCACTCGGCGTCGTCGAGGCCCTGGGTGGGGTCGTCGACCGGCTCGCGGTAGACGCCCTGGCCGGTGGCGGTGTTGTCCTCGATCTTGACCGTGAGGTCGCCGTGCACGCACTCGACGAAGATCTCATCCTGGATGTTGATGTGCGGGTGCGGGCCCTGGATGTGCTGCTCGCGGGTGGTGCGCGTCCAGGCGAAGTCGTGGGCGGGGGGGAAGACGTAGTCGCGCTCGCCGCGGTTGTCGAGGTAGCGCAGGCGCTGGGCCGGGCCCACGCCCTCCAGCGCCCAGCGCAGCACCTTGATGTCGGTCGGCCGGGTGCCGGCCTGGAACACCATCAGCAGCAGGCGGTCGGTGGTGCGCAGGTGGAGCAGCCGCGCCTCGCGGTAGTACTGGAAGAGCTCGCCGAAGTCCTTGGCGAACTGCGCATCGTCGAGCAGCGCCAGCGCGGTCGGGCGCAGCTCGTCGCCCTCCGCCACCAGCTCCACGAAGACGTCCTCGGGGCGGGTGTGGCTCTTCAGCCCGAGCACCACCTCGCAGCCGAGCAGGTGGCGGTCGCCGATGCGAACCAGGTCGCGCGGCACGCACTGGTGCTCGGTGCGGACGCGGTAGGTCGCCACCAGCTCGGTGGCGGTGCCGCCGAAGCAGGTGCGGCGGGCGGCGTCGAGCCGCTGCGCGGCGGCGCCGAGCAGCTCGGCCTGGGCGGCGAGGCGCTGGCGCACCAGGTTGTCGGTGCCGGCGTCGAGGACGGGTTCGCTCATACGGCTGCGGGTTTCCGCTGGGGAGGGTGCGGGGATGCCAGGGCACGCCCCTGCGGGCGCCGGGCCTGGGCCGGGCGCCCGCAGGGGGTGGCGGTCACTTCTTGATCAGCGCGGCCGCCGCCGCCAGGTTGGCGACGTCGCCGCTCGACATGCCCTTGAGCGCCTTGATCACGTCCTCGGGCAGGCTGCGACCGTCCTCGAGGTACTCCTTGGCCACCTTCTGCAGCACCTCGCTGCGGCCGACCGCGCCGTCGAGGCCCTTGCCCAGGCTGATGGCCCTGGCGAAGCGCTCGAAGTAGGCCCCGTCGCCGCCCACGATGTCGAACTTGGCGTTCTTCATCGCCTCGGCCAGCACCAGTGCGTTCTGCTCCGCGATCTCGACCTCGGCGTGGACCTTCGCCTTGGCCACCTCGACCTCGCTGGCCAGGCGCAGTCGGAACTCCTCGTGCGCCTTGGTGCCCTCGCTGAGCTTGGCCATCGCCTCCGCCTTCTCGGCCAGGCCCTTGGCCTCGCCCTTGAGCTTCTGCTCGATCGCCAGCGCCTCCGCCTCGCCCACCTCCTCGATGATCTTGGCCTCGGCGCGCTTGATCTCGACCTGGGCCATGCCCTGGAGCTTGACCGCATCGGCGTCGGCGCGCTTGACCTCGACCTGGGCCATGCCCTGGAGCTTGACCGCGTCGGCGTCGGCGCGCTTGACCTCGATCTGGGCCAGGCCCTGGATCTTCTGCGCCTCGGCCTCGGCCTGCAGGACCCGCGCCTTGGCCAGGCCCTGCTTCTCGCTGGCGGCGGCGTCGACCTCCTTGACCCGGGCCGCGGCCAGGCCGGGGGCGGCGACCTCGGCCTGCTTGCCCTCGGCGCGGCGGATGGCGGCCTGGGTCTGCTTCTCGACCGCGGCCTGCTCGGCCTCGGCCAGCACCAGCTGCTCCTTGGCGTGGTGGGTGGCGGCGGTGGCGGCCGCCTCGGCCTTCTTGACCGTGGCGATGCGGCCCTCCTCGGCGGTCTGCTCGGCGGCGATCACCGCCGAATCCTTGACCCGGCGCGCCTCGGCCAGCACGCGCACGTCCTTGATGCGCTCCTCCTCCTCGGCCACCGTCTTCTCGACCGCCACCCGTTCGCGGATGACCTCGGCGATGGTCTTGCGCTCCTGGGCGATGATCTTCTCCTGCTCGATGCGGGCCAGCTCGGTGGCGCGTTCGCGCGCGATCGCCTCCAGCGCCTTCTCCTTCTGGATGCGCTCGTTCTCGACCATCACCGCGCCTTCGCGGTTCTTGGCCGCGATCTCGACCTCGCGCTGGGCGTTCTGCTTCTGCACCGAGAGCTCCTGCTCGCTCTGGACGCGGGCCTGCTCGGAACGCAGGCGCTCCTCCGCCTCGACCTTGGCCTGCTCGGCGGACTCGCGCGCCTTGACCGTGCCGATCTCGCGCGTCTGGCGCGCCTCGGCCTCGGCCTGCTGGCGCTCCAGGTTGAGGATCACCTCGCGCGCCTCGACGTCCTGCTTCTTCATCACCTTCTCGGCCTCGCGCCGGATGTCGTTGGCCTTCATCGCCTGGATCGCGGTCAGCTCGATGATCTTCTTGCGGCCCTCGCTATCGAGGATGTTGTCGGGATCGAGCACCTCGAGCGGGGTCTGCTCGATCTGGTCGATGGCGGCGTCCTCCAGGCTGTAGCCGTTGAGGTCGCGGCCGATGACCTTGACGATCTCGTCCTTGAAGGTGTCGCGCTGGTTGTACAGGTCGACGAAGTCCATGCGCTTGCCCACCGTCTTGAGCGCCTCGCTGAACTTGGCCTGGAACAGCTCCTCGAGCGTCTTCTGGTCGCTGGCGCGGGCCACGCCCACGCTGGTGGCCACCCGCAGCACGTCCTCGGCGGTCTTGTTGATGCGCACGAAGAAGGTCACCTTGAGGTCGGCGCGGATGTTGTCCTTGCAGATCAGCCCGTTGGGGCCGCGGCGGTCGACCTCGATGGTCTTGAGCGAGATGTCCATCACCTCGGCGCGGTTGACCACCGGCAGCACCACCGCGCCCGAGAACGACACTTCGGCGCCGCTGCGCAGGCGGGTGATGATCAGGGCGTGGCCCTGCTCGACGGTGCGGTAGAAGGCCTTGAGCACCGCCAGCACGAACAGGCCGAGAAGGCAGATTAGTGCGCCGATGACGATCAATAGGATGTAGAGCGGATCCACGGGATGGTCTCCTGGGATGGTTGGTTGAGCGGGTTACTGGCGTTGGCCCGGGCGTGGGCCGGGCGCGCCCAGGGTCGGCTGGGCGAGCGGCCCGGCGGAGTCGCCGGGGGCGGGAAGGGGTTCGGCCGGGGCGGCGGCCGGCGGCGACGGGCGCTCGGCCAGGTCCTGCTGGCGGTAGGCCGCCGGGCCCACCAGGTAGCGGCGGTGCTCGGGATCGTGGTCGGCGATCACCACCACCTCGTCCTTGCGGAAGGCCAGGCCTTCGCGGATCGCCACCACGTCGAGGATGAGGTCGTCGCCCTGGCCCTCGACCACCGCGGTGCCGAAGGTGTGGTCGCAGCGGGCCGAGGTGATGCGCGCCTCGCGGCCGATCAGCGAGAGGCCGGTCTCGACCCCGCGGTTGAGCGAGCTGAACACCGCCCGCAGCGGCCGGCAGGCCAGGCCGGTGATGGGCAGGGCGGCGGCGAGACCGCCCGCAAGCACCAGCGGCCACCACAAGGGCAGCAGCAGGGCCAGCGCCATGGCGACCGACCAGCCGCTGAACACCAGGATGCTCAGGATCACGGTGATGGGCACCTTGCCGATCGAAAGGAACTCGAACAGGCCGGTGAAGAGGCTGTGGTGGCCGTCGCCGGGGCCGTCGTGCCCGGCATCGTGGCCGGCCTCGCCGCCGTGGTCGCCCCCCAGGTGCACGAGATCGAGATCGAGGGCGCCGAGGATCACCAGCAGCCAGTACAGGATGGCGGCGACCAGGAGCACGGTGAGGGGCGCAACCCCTCCGCTGGCCAAGGCATGCAGGAAGTCCTCCATGGTGTGTCCGGTGCGTTCCTGGGGCTCGGGGTACGACGGAGGACCATCGTGCGAGCCGGGCCGTCGACAACCGGGGAGATGCCGATGGCGGGATCGGTATTTCTGGGGGCGGGCGGTTTGGACCCCTGTGAGACGCCGGCGTTCAGCGCTCCAGGCGGCGATGGCTTCGGCGAGCGCCAGTGGCGATGCTCGCCGGCAGCATCCACCTTCCAACCTGGGGCCCAGCCGTGATCGACTTCAACGCCGCCCACGATCCCCTGTTCGAGATCTTCCGCAGCCGCCGCGACGAGGAGAGCCTGCGCGCGATCATGCTCGAGCACGCGCCCGCGGTGCGCGCGGTGGCGCGGCGGGTGGTCGGCCGCCATGACCTGGCCGAGGATGCGGTGCAGGAGGCCTTCGTGCGCCTGAGCCGCGACCCCGAGGCGGTGCAGGGGGCGATCGGCCCCTGGCTGCGCACGGTGGCCTTCAACGCCGCCATCGACCTGCTGCGCCAGGACGCCAGCCAGCGCCGCTGCGACCGCGCCTTCACCGCCGAGGCCATGCGCGCCGCCGACAACGGCACCCTCGACGCCGAGGTGAAGCGCCTGATCGGCGACTGCATCGCCCGCCTGGCCGAGAAGCACCGCGCGGTGATCGCGCGGCGCTTCTTCCTGGGCATGGACCTGCAGGCGATCGCCGACGAGATCGGGGTGTCGGCCTCGGCGGTGCACAAGCGCCTGCGCGCCGCCCTGCAGGCGCTGCGCTGGGAGATCCTGCACGCCGGCCTGATGGACAGCCTGCAGGCCTTCACCGGCGGGCATGACGGCGACCGCCGCCACGGGGCGATGCTGATGCCGGATCCCGCCAGCCTGTCGCTGACCGCCCTGCTGTGCCTGCCGCGCCTGATCAGCCTGGCGATGGATGGCGGGGTGCGCGCCGGCCTGGCGGCGGCGGCCTGGACCGAACTGGGATCTTCGCCGTCGGGGCGCGACCACGCCCAGGCCGGCAGCCTGACCGCCTGACCAGCGGCCGGCTCAAGCCGGTTCGCTGGCGGGCGGTGCGGCCACCGTGGCCGGGGCGGTGCCCAGGCTGGGCTTAGCGTCGCGCGGGATGGCACGGGTGGGGCCGCTGCCGGCCGCCGCCGGGTTGGCGCTGCGCACGATCATGATCTTCTGCCAGATCTTGCGCGAGAGGCCGTTGGTGAGGTCCTCGAGCTGGTTGACCGCGTTGGTGGCCTCGGGGTCGTCGAAGCGGGCGACATAGAAGAAGCCGAGCTTGGCGATCAGCGAGAGGGTCTCGGAGCAGTAGTCGAGGTAGCGTCCCAGCTCCCAGGCGTCGAGTTCGCGGCGCGGGCTGTGCGGGGCGGCCTTGTGCGAGACCCCGGCTACGCCGTCCGGGTCCTTGGTGAGCTGGAGCATGTCGACCACGTGCGCGAGTTCGCGCAGGCGGCTGACCGCCTTGATCACCCGGCGGCGCTTGATGCGCGTCTCCCAGGTCACCAGCAGGATGAAGCCGGCGCCGAGATAGACCAGTTCGCTGGTGCTGGCCTCGAGCCCCTGGGCCAGTTCGACCCAGGTGCTGGCACCGCCGGCGTGCACCTGCGATGCCACCACCGCCAGCACCGCCACGATCAGCAGCGACACCACCGTGGCGGCCAGGCGGATGCCGAGGTGCGGGCGCACGATGGCATCGACCTGCTCCTCGACCTCCTTGCTCAGGACGTGGATCTGCCCCACCAGCTCCGCCAGCCCGGAGCGCGGGAAGCGGTCCTCGATGCGCAGGCGCAGGGTGGCGAGGGTCTCTTGCACGCGTTGCGTGTCGAGGGCGGTGAGGCGGGACATGGGGAAGGATCTACCAGGGCCGCCGTGCCAGGCCAGGGCGGCTAGCGGCCGGAGGTGCTGGCGGCCAGCGCATCCAGCTCCTGCTCCACCGCCGTCAGGCCGGGGAAGGGGCGTCTGGCGCGCGCATACCAGTAGCGCGCGTTGTCCTCGTCGCCCTCGACCAGGTGCACGATGCCATGCAGCCACGAGCCGGTCGTGCTGGCGTCGTCCTGGGCGATGCCGTGGGCCGCCTGCCAGCGGCCCGCGCGCAGGTGGGCGATGGCGGCCGCCAGGTCGCCCATTCAGCGCTCCTTGACGTAGCTGTCGTCGGGGGCGAAGTCGTTGAATACCGAGGTGCGGCCGATCCCCGGGCTGGGCATCACCCCGTCGCCGAAGGGCGCGTCGTGCCAGTCGACGAAGCGCTTGAGCTTGACCTTGAGGTCGCGCCATTCGACCCCGCCGTAGGCGATGAAGCGCTTGATCGAGGCTTCCAGCTCATGCGCCTCGGCGCTGCTGTCGGTGAAGAACCGCCGCATTTCCGCGGTCAGCACATGGCCCATGGCGATGTTCTCGCGCCAGAACTGCTTCACCTCGCGGTCGAGCGGCCGCACCTCGCGCTCGTAGGTGCGGAAGAACTCCTCGACCTCGAGCATCAGCAGCGGCATCTGGCGCCACTGCTCATCGGTGTAGCGGCGCACGTCGTCGGCCAGGCGGGTGGCCTCCCAGCCGGTCATGGCCTGGAGGTGCATCACGTCGGTGCGCAGCTTCTGCCATTCGCGGTCGCGGAAGCTGGAGAACAGCACCGCATCATCGACCAGGCGCGGAGCGTAGCTGGCCTCCAGCGCGTAGAACGCGCGCATGTCCGCCACCAGGCGGCGGCCCTCGACCGCGGCGTAGGCGCGGAACTGGTAGACGTCGGTGCAGAGGTGCTCCCACTCGTCGCCGGCCGCGAGCACGAAGCCGCGGAAGTCGCCGGCGAGCTTGCGGTATTCGCGCTCGCGCCATTCCAGGAAGGTCTGCACGTCGGCGCTGAGGTTGGCCGACTCCCAGCGCATGCGGCGGTAGAAGTCGCGCAGGTCCTCGCGCAGCGGCATCCATTCGCGGTCGCGCCACTCGCAGAAGATGGCGGCATCCTGCACCAGCGAGCGCCATTCGGGGTCGGCGCGGCGGAAGAATTCGAGGATGTCCTGGCGCGCCTCCGGGAAGTTGCGCACCTCGTAGCCGTAGAACGCCGCCGACTCCTCGCTCAGCTTCCGCACCGTCTCCCACTCGTAGACCACATGCCAGGCGAACTCGTCCTGCAGGTTCCACCACTCGCGCTTGCGCCATTCCAGGAAGCGGCCGGCGTCCATCGCCGCCGCGGGGGCGAGCAGGGCGTTCGACTTGGCGAAGCGGTGGATGTCGACCGCCAGCTGGCGGCGCTCGTCGGCGCTCTTCTCGACGAAGCGCTGGACGTCGTCGGCGGTGGCCTTGGCCTCGCGCGAGGCGGCGCAGCCGCCCAGCGCCAGCAGGGCGGCGGCGGCGAAGGTCAGGGCGGGCAGGGACCGGCGCATCGGCGGGGGATGCTAGGTGCCCCATCGGGGGCGACAGCGCGGCTTCCCGGGCCCTGGGCCCGGCGTGTCATTGGCATGGCGGCTGGGGGCTTGCGGCGCAGACCGGCCTTCCATACTCCGCCCCCGCACAGCCGGAACTCGGGAGTCGAGCGCTGCTGAATCTGGTCAGGCCTTGACGGGAGCAGCCATAAGGCGGTCGCAGGCGTCCCGGGACCTTCGGCTGTGCGTTATTACCTCTGGTCGCTGCGGCGGCTGGATCAAATGGAACAAGGCCGGCTTCCGCCGGCCTTGTTCGTTTATGGTCTTTGGTTGATGGTTGATGGTGAGACGACCATCAACCACCAACCGTCAACATGCAGAAGTCAGAAGTTCGCGGGCGGGATGGTTACCCCGAAGCCCCAGCCGGCCTTGTAGTTGTCGCACTTGACCAGGACCTTGTTGAGGCCGGCCTTGAGCTGCACGGTGACCTTGTCGGAGCGCATGGTGAAGCCGCGGGCGGTCTCGTGGCTGTGCACCTGCTTGCCGTTGATCCACACGCGGATGCCGTCGTCGCTGCCGCACAGCAGTTCGACCTCGCGGGCGTGGATCGACTCGACCTCGGCATAGCCGAACGCAACGCACCATTCGCTGGGACCGCAGACGTGGTTGAGGTCGACGAAGCCCTTCTTGGGGGCGGTGACCTTCTTCCACGCCAGCTTGTCCTTGCCCGCCGCATGGGTGGCGGCCAGGTCGACGCTGCCGTCGCCGCGGCGGGCGAAGTCGGCATCGACCGGGGTGGCGAGGTCGAGGCTGACCTGGCCGGGGGTGGGCGAGGGGAACGGCCCGATCACCTGCCAGTCGAGGATGGCCCCCTTGGCGGCGTCGGCCTGGGCCTTGTCCCACGAGGCGCGCAGCACCTTGCCGTCGACGCGCGGGAAGCTCTTGCCGCTGGTCGGCACCAGGGTGCGCTTGGCGTCGAGGGTGGGCAGCAGGTCGCCGTGGCCGGCGATCAGCTCGTCGCACATCGCCACGATCTGGTCGGGCGAGAGGGTGGCGGCGGTGAGGGGGTCGAACAGCGCGGCCTGGTAGACGTGGTCGCGGCGGCCTTCCATGGCGGCGCGGATGAACAGCTCGTGCTGGGTGATGTGCGGCTGCATGTAGCCGACCAGCTCGGGCGGCAGCTCGCCGACCTGGGCCTGGTGCAGGCCGGTGCGGTCGACCAGGGTCGGGGCCTCGACGATGGCGGTGCGCGGCAGGTTGCTGATGGTGCCGCCGTTGACCAGGTTGCCGTAGATCACCGCCGGCTTGCCGGTGACCATGCTGTGGATGATGGTCGAGCCGTATTCGTGGCTGCGGCAGACCTCCT
The DNA here is from genome assembly GCA_023150565.1 of Planctomycetota bacterium. GTDB lineage: Bacteria > Planctomycetota > UBA11346 > UBA11346 > UBA11346 > JAKLKR01. Next base: position 9,170 of record JAKLKR010000097.1, on the reverse strand, counting down.
TGATCGGCTCCGGCCCGCGGCTGAACTCCTTGAGCCGGTCGAACTCGCCGACGATGCCGTCGCAGCGGCGCAGGTACTCGTCCATCGGGATGTTGAAGCGCTCGATGTCGCCTTCGCCGCGGGGGATGAACCACGGGCAGTACTCGGCGTTGTGCTCGCTCGACTCGGTGATGAAGCGGCCGAGCCGGCGCATGATCTCGAAGCGCACCTTGTTGCTGTCGTAGACCTCCTTCCTGCCCATCGCCTCGAACAGGCGCGGGTAGAGGTCGACGCCGTCCTTCTCGATCGCCAGGTAGAACGCCATGTGGTTGATGCCGGCGCAGGTGAAGGCGATCTTGGCCGGGTCCTCGCCGATGTAGCGCATCAGCTGGTCGAAGGTGCCCTGCACGCTGTGGCACAGGCCGACCGCGCGGATCGACGAGGTGCGGAACACCGTCTGCATGTTCATCGACATGGGATTGGAGTAGTTGAGCAGCACCGCGCGCGGGCACAGCTCCTCCATGTCCTTGCACATGCCGCTGAGCATGGGGAAGGTGCGCAGGGCGCGGAAGAACCCGCCGGGCCCGGTGGTGTCGGCGATGGTGAAGCGCAGGCCGTACTTGCGCGGGATCTCGAAGTCGACCAGGGTCGAGTCGAAGCCGCCGATCTGCACCATGTTGATCACGAAGTCGGCGCCCTTGAGCGCCTCGCGCCGGTCCATGGTGGTCTGGATGGTGGGCGTGGCCCCCACCGCCGCCGCCACCTTGCGGCACAGGTTGCCGGCCACCTCGAGCCGCTCGCTGTCGATATCCATGTAGCAGATGGTGGCATCCTTGAACTCGGGCTGGCCGAGGATGTCACCGGTGAGGTTGCGGCTGAAGACGACGCTGCCGGCGCCGATCATCGCGATCTTGATCATGGGATCTCCGTGGGGATGGGCCGATGCTAGCGACCTGGCGGGTGCCTGCCCAGGCCCGATTCCGTGACCCCGATGGTGCAGGATGTGATGCATGGCCGTGCCGCAGACGGTGTCCATTCCCCCCCGGGGCGGGGGCGTATACCGCCGCCCATGCCCACCCTGATCGTGCTCCAGCACCTCGACCTCGAAGGCCCCGGCCGCATCGCCGGGGTCGCCCGCGCCCACGGCTGGACGGTGGAGGTGCGCGAGCTGCACCGCGGCCAGGCGGTGCCCGCCGCCCTGGAACCCGGCCAGGCGCTGGTGGTGATGGGCGGGCCGATGGGGGTGGGCGATCTGGGCGACCCGCGCTGGCCGTTCCTGGCCGCCGAGGTCGCCCTGCTGCGCCGGGTGCTGGCCGCCGGGCAGCCGGTGCTGGGGGTGTGCCTGGGTGCCCAGCTGCTCGCCCATGCCGCCGGCGCCACCGTGGCGCCGCTGGTGGTGGGCGAGCCGCCGGTGCGCCACCGCGAGGTCGGCTGGGGCGCGATCCACCTGCTGGCCGATCCCACCCAGGAGCCGGTGCTGGCCGGGCTCGACCCCGCCGAGACCGTGCTGCACTGGCATGGCGACACCTTCACCCTGCCGCCCGGCGCCACCCTGCTGGCCTCGACCCTGGCCTGTCCCCAGCAGATGTACCGCATCGGCGGGCGCGCCTTCGGCCTGCAGTTCCACGTCGAGATCGATGCCGACGCGGTGGCGCAGTGGGTGGCGGGAGACGCCGAGTTCGTGCGCGCCGCCAACGGTCCCGACGGCGGCGCGCGCATCCTCGCCGACACCGCGCGCTGCATGCCCCGCCACCGGGTGCAGGGCGACCGCCTGATCGCCAACCTGCTGCAGGCGATGCGGCCGGACTGACCGTCAGCGCCCGGCGTGGCGCAGCAGCAGGCAGCGGCCGAGCAGGTCGGTGGCGCGTGCGCGCAGCTCCGGGTCCAGGGTGGCCCAGTCGAGCCGGCGGATGAAGGCTTCGGCCTGGTCGGGCCGGCGCAATTGCACCAGAAGTTCGGCGGCATCGAGCCGGTCGGCCGGCAGCAGGCCGCCGGCGCGTTCCGCCTCGTTCCACGCCGCCGCCGCCGCCTCGCCGCCGGCAGCGGCGGCGACCGCGTGCGCGCGCGCAGCCAGGAAGCGTCCGCTGTGGGCGGGATGGGCGGCGATCGCCGCCGCCAGCCGGTCGCGGTCCAGCAGCACGGCGGGAGCGGGGATGGCAACCTCGGGCTTGGCCCGCATCACCGCTTCTCGCTCACGCACCCGCTCCACCAGGCCGACCCCCAGCACCCCGGTCCCGACCATGCCGGCGGTGACCAGCACCACCATCAGGATGGCGGAGACGAACAGCAGGCGCACCAGCAGGGTCGGTGGCGGCACCAGCACCAGGGTGCGCGGCTTGGCCGGCGCCACCGGGGCGGGCGGCGGTGCCGGCATGGGGTCGCTCGAACGCGACAGGCGGGCGAGCAGGGTGCCCACCGAGGGGGCGGAGGTGGCTGCCATGACGGGTCTCCCCGTCGCAGGACGCCACAGGGGCGTGGCATCCCGCGACGCAATGCTGAGCCGGGAGTCACGGATGCTCGGGCCATGCCAAGCGCCGGTTCCCTCCATAACGGATATCAGCATCCTGATGGCCATCGGAGACCCCGCATGACCTCTCCCAGCCGCCGCGAGTTCCTGGCCCAGGTTGCCGCCTTCACCGCCGGTGTGACCCTGCTGCCGCCGCTGCTCGAGCTCGACCGCCTGCCCGCTGCCGAGGCAGGCGCCCCCGCCGCCAAGCCGCTGCTGGCGGTGGGCAGGAATGCCGATCCCGAAGCCGCCACCACCGCGGCGGTCGCCGCCCTGGGCGGCATGAAGGCGTTCGTGAAGGAGGGCCAGACGGTGGTGGTGAAGCCCAACATCGGCTGGGACCGGTCCCCCGAGCAGGCCGCCAACACCAACCCCGGGGTGGTCAAGGCGCTGGTGGCGATGGCGCTCGCGGCCGGGGCCAAGCAGGTCAAGGTGTTCGACCGCACCTGCAACGACGCCAAGCGCTGCTACGCCAACAGCGGCATCCTGGCGGCGGTGGAATCGCTCAAGGATCCCCGGGCGGAATGCGTGCATATCGACAACCGCCGCTTCGTGCCGGTCAAGATCAAGGATGCGGTGGCGGTCGAGGAATGGACCTTCTACCGTGATGCCCTCGAGTGCGACGTCTACATCAACGCCCCGGTGGCCAAGCACCACGGCATCAGCCGGCTCACCATCGGGCTCAAGAATGTGATGGGGGTGATCGGCGGCGACCGCGGCAAGATCCACCAGAACATCCAGCAGAAGCTCGCCGACCTCAACCGGGTGGTGCGGCCGGCGCTGACCGTGGTCGACTGCAGCCGCATCCTGCTGCGCCACGGCCCTCAGGGCGGCAAGCTCGAGGATGTCGAGAAGCGCGACCTGGTGATCGCCAGCCGCGATCCGGTGGCGGCCGACGCCTACGCCGCCACCGTGCATGGGCTCAAACCCGAGGATCTGGCCTGGCTGAGCGCCGCCCGCGATGCCGGCCTGGGGGTGATGGATCTGGCCCAGGTGACGGTGAAGGAGGTCTGAGCGGTGGCTCGGGCGCGGGCGCGCTTCCCCTGGCGCTGGCGGCGGGCCCTGGTCCAGCTCGGCGCCCTCGCCGTCTTCCTGTGGCTGGCCCGTCCCGCCGCCCCCCATGCCCCGGCTGAGGCCGGCTGGGCCTTCCGCCTCGATCCCCTCGCCCCGCTCAGCGCGCTGCTAGGCTGGACCTGGAGCTGGTGGCTGCTGCCGGCGGTGGCGGTGCTGGCCCTGGCGCTGCTCGCCGGACGCTGGTTCTGCGGCTGGCTGTGCCCGCTCGGCACCTGCCTGGACGGCTGCGCCGCCGCTGGCGCCCCGCTGCGCCGGCGCCTGCCGCCGGCGGGGGCGGCGATCGCCCGCGTGCGCTGGCTGCGCGGCTCGCTGTTCGCCGCCCTGCTCGCGGCTGCGTTGCTTGGCCTGCCGCTGCTGGGGGTGCTCGACCCGCTCGCCCTGGTGGCGCGGGCGCTCAACAGCCTCGACCCCTGGTTGCGTGCGGGTGCCGACCATGGCTCCCTGTGGGTGGCCGACCAGGTGCCTGCGGCCGCCGGCGCCAGCGAGCCGCTGTACCGCTGGCTGTCCGACCATGTGCTGATCCAGCGCGATGCCGTCCCGGCCCTCGCCCTGCTCTCGCTCGCGCTGTTCGCCGGCGCCCTGCTGGCCGAGTTGGTGGCGCGCCGCGCCTGGTGCCGGCTGCTCTGCCCGCTGGGGGCGCTGCTCGGCCTGGCGGCGCGGCGGGCGCCGGTGCGGCGCACCCCCGACACAACCTGCGGATCCTGCACCCTGTGCGCCACCGCCTGCCCGGCGGGGGCGCTGACCGCCGGCGGGAAGCTCGACCCCGCCGCCTGCATCCAGTGCCAGGGCTGCCAGGACGCCTGCCCGCGCGGCCTGCCGCGGCCGGCCCGCGCCGCCGGGCCGCCGGCCGGCGAGCCGGAGGTCAGCCGGCGCGGCTTCCTGGCCGCCTGCGCCGGCGGTTCCGCCGCCGCCCTCGCCGCCGGTGGTGGCGAGCCGCCGGAAGATTGCCTGCGCCCCCCCGGAGTCGCCGACGAAGGAGCCTTTCGCCGCGCCTGCGTACGCTGTGGCCTGTGCATCGGCGCCTGCCCCACCGGCGGCCTGCAGCCGCTGGCGCTGGAGGCGGGGGCGGGCGCACTGTTCACCCCCGCGCTGGTGCCGCGCCGGGGCGGCTGCGAGGAGAACTGCACCCGCTGCGGCGAGGTCTGCCCCACCGGCGCCATCCCCCGTCTGAGCGCAGGGCAGAAGCCCGCCCACCCGCTCGGGCTGGCGGTGGTCGACCGCGAGCGCTGCATCCCCTTCGCACAGAAGGAGAGCTGCCTGGTGTGCGAGGAGTTCTGCCCGGTGCCGGAGAAGGCCATCCGCATCGTCGGCCGCCACGGACCGGGCAAGCCGCGGGTGATCGCCGACCGCTGCACCGGCTGCGGCCTGTGCGAGCAGCATTGCCCGGTCGAGGGGGTGTCGGCGATCCGCGTGCTGCGCCGTGGGCACGCGTCCGCCGGGGACGATTAGCGCAGGCATAGCAGCCACGCATGCCGTGCGATGACCTCCGGTGCTGGCACCTGCCGCTCCCGGCCTTCGCATGCGGCCATGCCTGCTCTGCTCGATCTCGTCGGCAACACCCCGCTGTGCGACCTCTCGGCCCTGGTCGGACGTCCCGGGGTCGCGCTGCTGGCCAAGTGCGAGGGCAACAATCCCGCCAGCTCGGTCAAGGACCGCGCCGCCAAGGGCATGATCCTGGGTGCGCTCGAACGCGGCCAGCTGCGCCGCGGCATGCGCCTGGTCGAGGCCACCAGCGGCAACACCGGCATCGCCCTGGCGATGATCGCGCGTTCGCTCGGCATCGAGATGCACCTGGTGATGCCCGACACCCTCACCGTCGAACGCACCCAGACCATGCGCGCCTTCGGCGCCACCGTGCACCTCATCGACGGCAGCATGGAGGCGGCGCGCGACCGCGCCGCGGCGATGGTGGCCGACAGCGCCGGGCGACCCGACGCCTTCCTCACCCTCGACCAGTTCGCCAACCCCGACAACCCGCTCGCCCACTACCGCGGCACCGGCCCCGAGATCTGGCGCGACACCGCGGGCGCAGTCACCCATTTCGTCAGCGCGATGGGCACCACCGGCACCATCATGGGGGTCAGCCGCTACCTCAAGGAGCGCAACCCCGCGATCGCCATCATCGGCTGCCAGCCCACCCCCGGCAGCCAGATCGCGGGCATCCGCCGCTGGCCCAAGGAATACCTGCCGGCGATCTTCGAACCGCAACGGGTCGACCGCATCATCGACGTCGAGCAGGCGGCGGCCGAGGACACCACCCGCCGGCTGGCGCGCGAGGTAGGGCTGTTCGTCGGCGTCAGCAGCGGCGGCGCGGCCTGGGCGGCATTGGAGGTGGCACGCAGCATCGAGCGCGGCTGCGTGGTGTTCATCACCTGCGACCGTGGCGACCGCTACCTCTCCGCCGATGTCTTCCGCTGACTGCCATCGCTGCCCGCTGGTGGACCGCTGCGTGTGCACCCGCCGCACCTTCGCCTGGCTTCTGGCCAAGGCCCGCGCCCTCGGCCTGACCACCCGTCAGCAGCTCACCGCCCGCACCCGGGCCGGGCGGGTGTGCGCCTGCTGCCATCCCTACCTGGACGCCATGCTCGCCACCGGGACCACCGCCTTCCAGCCGGCCCGGCCGGGGGAGCCGCCCCGCCCCTGGCCACCCGAGGCTTGACCGTTCCGCCGCCAACCGTACAAGCCCCACCCTCCCGCCCATTCCCGGGTAGCTCAGTGGTAGAGCAGTTGACTGTTAATCAATTGGTCGCAGGTTCGAATCCTGCCCTGGGAGCCACAGAAGCCCACGCTGCAGAGCGTGGGCTTCTCTATTTACTGCGCAGATCCGTTCTCGCGCTGGGGGAGCCCGTCATCGGTTTGGACGGATGCGCCCTGGTCGACCGCAGCGGGGGGGGCGGAGGCGGATCCCCCGGTGAGGCCGCTGCCGACCATGCAGACTGCGATGAGGAACGAGACGATGGACATGGAAACGGCCAGGAGGATGTCTACCGACCAGGCAGCCGCCGTCCATGCCCAAGCGGGTTGCATCAGCAACCAGGCGCACGCGATGGTTGCGGGCGCCTGCGGCATCGGATAGCCCTGACGGTCGCCATGCCCTGGTTTGCCTACTTCCTGCGCTGTCGCGATGGCAGCCTCTATGGCGGAGTGACCACCGACGCTGAACAGCGTCTGGCTGCGCATCAGGCCGGCCGGGGCGCGCGCTATACCCGTGCGCGCCGGCCGTTGACCCTGGTGTGGGTGTCGCCGGCGCTTGGCAAGGTCGCCGCCCATCGCCTGGAATACCGCCTCAAGCACCTGGATCGACGCGCCAAGCTGGCGGTGGTGCGCGGCGAACGGGAACCGCTCGCCGGCCTGCTTCACATGGTGTTGCGCGAGCGTTCCTCGACCGTCAGGCCCGCCTCTGCCAGCCGTCGTCGCAGGATGGCGGGATCGGCCTCGTCGCCCACCACCAGGCAGCGCAGGATCACTCCCGCGCGGTAGGCGAGCAGGGTGCAGCGCGCCAGGCGAGTGTAGTCGACGATGGCCTGATCTGGCACCTGGCCCCACTCGCGCTGCCAGGCCAGGCAGACCGTGGTCAGGCCACGTTCGCGACAGGCGGCGATAAACTGTGACGGGCCTGGTAGATCGAGATAGCTGTCCAGGGATTGCACCCTGGCACTGTCTTGCCCCTTGCGCATCCCGCCAGTACAACCCCGCCCGTGGATGCCCTGCCCGCAGTGAAACACGATGCGCTCACCCCCGCCGCCGAGCGTCTGGCTCCGTGCCGGCGGCTGCTGGTGCTGACCGGGGCGGGGGCTTCAGCTGACGCCGGCATCCCGACCTTCCGTGGCCCGGGTGGGGTGTGGCGCAGCCACCGTCCCGAGGACCTCGCCAGCCCCGAAGGGTTCGCGCGCAATCCCGAACTGGTATGGGAATGGTACCGTGAACGGCGGGTGCAGGTGGCACGCGCCCAGCCCCACCCCGGCCAGCGTGCCCTGGCCCTGCTCGCCCGCCACTTCCCCGCCGCCGAGGTGCTGGTCGCCACCACCAACGAGGACGACCTGCTGGAGCGCGCCGGGGTGGCCGAGGTGGTCCACCTGCACGGCTCGCTGTTCGCGACCCGCTGCGCCGGCGCCTGCGGCTGGGAGCAGGCCGAGGACCGCGACAGCGAACGCAGCCGCCGGCCCTGCCCGGGCTGCGGCGCGGCGGTGCGGCCGGGCTCGACCTGGTACGGCGAGCCGCTGCCGGAGGCGGAACTGGAGCGGGTGCTGTCCTTCCGCGCCGACGGCTGCCTGCTGATCGGTTCATCGGTGCTGGTGGCGCCGGTGTCGAACATCCCGGCCGAGATGGCGCTGGCCGGCCTGCCGGTGGTCGAGGTCAACTGCGCCGAGACCCCGTTCACCAGCGTCGCCACCGTCAGCCTGCGCGGCCCGGCGCGAGACATCCTGCCTGCGCTGGTCGACCTGCTCACCTCGCCCACCGTGCGCGACCAGCGCCGCCGCACCGCCGAAGGCTGATCGCTCCGCGCCATGCTGAGTGCCGAGGACTGCGATCCGGCGGCCCTGCCGCCGCCGGGATCGGCGCTGCTGGTGGCGGTCAGCGGCGGGGCTGATTCCCTCGCCCTGTGGGACTGCCTGGCCTGCGCCGGGCGCTGGCGGGTGGCGGCCTGGCACCTCGATCACGGTCTGCGGGCGGAATCCGCCGCCGATGCCGCGGCGGTGGTCGGCCACGGCCGTCGGCTGCTGGCCGAGGGCCGGCCGCCGCTGGCGGTGCTGGTCGAGCGCCACGACATCGCCGCAGCCGCCCGTGCCTGGCGGGTGGGGCTGGAGGAGGCCGGCCGCCGCCAGCGCTATGCCCGCCTGGCGGCGGTGGCGGCGGCGCTGGGAGCGGGCCAGGTGGCCACCGCCCACCACCGCGACGATCAGGCCGAGACGGTGCTGATGAACCTGCTGCGCGGCGCCGGCCCGGCCGGCTGGTGCGGCATCGCCGTGCGGCGCCCGCTGGTCTTCGGAGTCGAACTGGTGCGGCCGGCACTGGGGCTGGCGCGCCAGCGTCTGCGCGAGCACGCCGTCGAGCGTGCCCTGGGCTGGTGCGAAGATGCCAGCAACGGGGATCTGCGCTTCTGCCGCAACCGTGTGCGGCTGGAGGTGCTGCCGGCGTTCGAGCAGGGCTGCCCAGGGTTCACCGAGCGGCTGCTGGCGCAGGCGGCGGCGGAACGCCAGGCGCATCAGCCGGTGGGTGCAGGCGCGCAGCGCACGCTGGCCCAGGCCTGGTCCGGCGACGAGGTCGAACTGGCTGCCCTGGAAGGGCTGCCTGCCGCCGAGCAGAGGGAACTGCTGGCCTGCTGGCTGCGCCGGCTGGGGATCGAGGTCGACCGTGCCCGACTGCGCCGGCTGGACGATCTGGTGCAGGGTGCGAGCGGCCGCGAATTGCGCCTCGGCCCCTGGCTGCTGTGCCGGGAGCCTGGGCGGGTGCGCTGCGTCCGGGCGACCTGCTAGCAGCCATGGCGTCAAGCTAAGGCGGGGGGTAGCGGAGGCCGCATGCGGAGCGTCGACGCCCACGTCGACGGAGCCTCTTGTGCGCCGATCTCGGACCATGGCTGCGTCACCGCGGCGTCGACGTGGGCGTCGAC
>JAKLKR010000096.1 GCA_023150565.1 Planctomycetota bacterium | reverse complement strand
GGCGGGGGCGGGATGGGCCTGGGCATCGCCGTGGCCGGCGGCCGCCGGGGCGGGCATGCCATGACCGGCGGCGGGGGCCGGGCGTGTCGCCGCGCTGCTGGCGCCGCCGCGCGCGGGCTCCGCCGTCACCCCCATCGCCGCCGACAGGCGCAGGGCGCGCCGGCGCAGCTCGTGGATCTTGGGCGCGTCGGGGCGGCGCTTGTAGTATTCCTGGGCGTGGCCGAGGGCCTTGACCGGGTCGGGACGGTGGTCGGTGTAGATCACCGCCAGCAGGTAGTGGCTTTCCAGCCAGGTGCGGGAGGGCTCGGCCCCGGGGTCGCGCGCGCATTCGCGCTCGAGGTGCTCGACCGCGCGGTCGAAGTCGGCGATGTCGTAGAGGTACTGGCCGAGCAGGCCGTTGGCGTCGGGGAAGGCGGCATCGTCGGCGAGGATGCGGCGCAGCTCCTCGCGCAGGGCGGTCTTCTGCGGCGGCTGGCGGCGGTCGAGCCACAGCGCGCGCTGCCAGCGCACGCGGTTGAGCTGGGCCACATCGTTGGCGGCGGCGCGCGCGGCGGCGGTAAAGTCGGCCTCGGCGTCGCCGCTGCCGGTCTGCTCGTGGCAGAGGGCGAGGTTCAGCCAGGCCTCGGGGCGGTCGGGGGCGATCTCGGCGGCGGCGGTGAGGTGGCCCTGGGCCTGGCGCAGCGACTGCGGGCCGTCGCCCAACGCCCCCAGCAGCAGGGTGCCGAGGTTGTAGTGGCCGCCGTAGTGACGCCCGTCGGCGGCCAGGCATTCCTCGTAGGCGCGCCGGGCCTGGGCGAGGTTGCCGCCGCGCTCGAAGGCGGTGCCGGCGTTGAACCAGTAGTCGGCCTGGTCGCGCGGCGACGAGGCGGCCATGCGCGCCGCCTCGGTGAAGCGGTCGGCGGCGGTGCGGTAGTCGGCGTCCTGGTAGGCGATCACCCCCAGGTTGCACAGCACCTCGGGATGGTCGGGGCGGGCGCGCAGGGCCTCGAGGTACCACTGGCGGGCCTTGTCGCGGTTGCCGAGCTGCTGGAAGGCCAGGCCGAGGTTGTAGAGGGCGGTGAAGTAGGTGCGGTCGACCGCCAGCGCCTGCTGGTAGTGGGCGATGGCGGTCTCGTAGCGCCCCTGCGCCATCTGCACGTTGCCGAGGCTGGTGAGCTTGGCGGTGGAGCCGTCCTCGAGTTCGGTGAGCTCGACCGCGGACAGGGAGCCGACGGCCATCGCCGCCAGCAACGCTGCCGGTAGGAGTGGGCGCAGGAGCTTCATGGCCTGCGCTCCGGCTAGGCCGGACGGTTGTCGCGGGGTTCGCGCGCCGGCTCGCCGCCGAGCAGCAGATCCGCCAGTTCATCGGGATCGGTGCTGTAGCTGCCATCGGCGATGCGCTGGCGCAGGTCCTCGACCCGGTGCAGGTCGAGCGGGTTCATGTCTTTGAGGATGGAGACGAACCGGCCGACGCTGGCCTCGTCGAAGGGAGTCTTGACCGTGGCCTGGTCGGCAGCCTTGACCGTGGCGGGGGGGGCGCCGGCACCCACTGGTGCAGCCGCACCCGGCTTGCCCGCCGCTTCGCTCTGACGCCGGCGGACCGCAGGGTCGACCGGTCTGAATTCAGGCGGGATGTTCATGGTACGGTCTCCGGCGGCCACCGGGCCTCAATGATAGCATCGGTGGCGCCGCAGGGAACTTGAGCCCCAGCTTGGACGATTCGCCTAGATGGGTCCGTGCTGACCCTTTCAGGTCTTCTCGAACTTGATCACCTCGACCGGGCAGCCCTGTGCGGCCTCCTCGATCTGGATCTCCAAATCCTTGGCTGCAATTGCCTTGAGCGGTCCCTTGGCGGCCAGGTTGGTATCCTTGGCGCCGTCCTCGCGCACTTCAGCGCGGATGTGGCAGGTGTCTTCGGTGACGTTGAAGACTTCCGGGCAGGTGGTCTCGCAGGCATTGCAGACGATGCAGCCGTCTTCGATCCAGACCTTGGTGATGGCCATGACAACCTCGTGGTGGGCGGGAAGGGTGGGATAGCGGCGGACGGCAACCAGTCCAGACCGCGCGGGGCATGGCCGGGATACGGCGGGAGAAAGGAGGAAGGCAAAAGGAGGAAGGAGGAAGGCAGAAGGAGGAAGGAGGAAGGCAGAAGGAGGAAGGAGAACGTCAGTCCAGATACGAGGGATGCGGGACAAAAAGGAGCGACGCAGAAAATGGCAAAGGGCAATCCTTCCTCCTTCCTACTTCCTACTTCTGCCTTTCTTCTAATCCCTTCCTACTTCCTACTTTCTTCCGGCTTCACCCGCTCGACCACCTCGAGCCCATAGCCCGAGAGCGCGCTGAGGTGGCGCTCGTGGCCGCTGAGCAGGCGCATGCGCCGCACCCCGAGGTGGCGCAGGATCTGCGCCCCAACCCCGTAGTCGCGCGGGTCCATCTGGATCTCGGGCTCGACCTTGGCGCGGTGGTCCTTGCCGCCGCGGCGCACCAGCCGTTCGGGCAGGCCGCGGTTGTCGCGCATGTAGAGGAACACCCCGCCGCCCTGGGCGATCTGGCCCAGCAGCGCCGCCGGCAGGGCGTCGCCGGCGCCGGCGAACACGTCGTTGAGCAGGTCCTCCTTCTGCACCCGCACCAGCACCGGGTCCTGGCATTCGCCGCCGGGAGCGAGGCCGGGATGGCTGACCAGCGCCAGGTGGTGCTCGCCCGAGAGGGTGTTCACGTAGGCGAAGGCGCGCAGGTCGCCGGCGGCGGTGCGCACCACCCCCTCGGCGGCGAGCGCCACCGAGGTCTCGGTGCGCTCGCGGTAGGCGATCAGGTCGGCGATGGTGGCCAGGGGCAGGCCGTGCTCGCGGCAATAGGGCTCGAGGTCGGGCAGGCGAGCCATCTCGCCATCCGGGCGCATGATCTCGCAGATCACCGCCGCCGGCTTGAGCCCGGCCAGGCGGCTGAGGTCGACCGAGGCCTCGCTGTGGCCGGGGCGCACCAGCACCCCGCCGTCGCGCGCACGCAGCGGGAACACGTGCCCGGGGCTGACCACGTCCTCGGGCCCGGCGTCGTCGGCGATCGCCACCTGCACGGTGCGCGAGCGGTCGGCGGCGCTGATGCCGGTGGTGACCCCCTCGCGCGCCTCGATCGAGAGGGTGAAGGCGGTGGCGAGCTTGGCGCGGTTGTCGCGCGTCATCAGCGGCAGGCCGAGGCGGTCGAGCATGCGCCCCTCCATCGCCAGGCAGATCAGCCCGCAGCCCTTGGTGGCCATGAAGGCGATCGATCTGGGATCGGCATGCTCGGCGGCGATGATCAGGTCGCCCTCGTTCTCGCGATCCTCGTCGTCGACCAGCACCACCATGCGACCCTGGCGGATGGCGGCGATGACCTCGGGAATGGGGGTGAACTGCGTCATGCGCGGCACGCTAGCAGGCGGTGCGAAAACACACTGGCCAGGCTGCCACGCCGCCGACGCTCGCCGCCATGGCCATCCGCCGCCGGCTGCTGCTGCCGCCCTCCACCCGCATCGGCGAACTGCTGCTGCTCGGCCGCACCTGCCAGGCCGGCACCGATCTCGACCTGCCCAGCCACCACCACCCCGGGGCCTGGGAGCTGTGCTGGTTCGCCCACGGCGCCGCCGACTGGTGGGCTGCCGGCAGCCTGCACGAACTGTCCGCCGGCTGGTGCTTCCTCACCCGCCCGGGCGAACACCACGGCTCGCTCACCGGACGGCTCGAGGCCTGCGACCTGCACTGGCTGCAACTCGCCCACCCCCCCGCCGGAGCCCTGCGCCTGGCCCTGACCCGGGCCCCGCGCGCCTTCCACGCCCCCGGCCTGGCGCCCCTGTGGCGCGACCTGTGGGACGAGACCGGCCGCGAGCACCCGCTCGCCACACTGGCGGTGCGCGGTGCCCTGCACCGCCTGCTCGCCGCCGCCCTCACCGCCCATCCGGCGGAACCCTCGCCGGCGATCGCCCGCGCCCAGGCGCGCGCCGACGAAGGGGCGGCCAACGTCGCCGCCCTGGCGCGCGCGGCGGGGATGTCGCGCAGCGTGTTCCACCAGCGCTTCCACCAGGAGGTCGGCGACCGCCCGGCGGCCTGGCTGCGCCGGCGGCGGCTGCGCCTGGCCAAGCAGCTGCTGTGGACCACCGAGCGGGCGGTGACCGACATCGCCCACGCCTGCGGCTGGGCCACCAGCCAGCGCTTCGCCACCGCCTTCCGCACCGCCACCGGCCTCGCCCCCCTGGCCTGGCGCACGCGCAGCCGGGCCTCCCGCCAGCGGATCTGACCCGGCCTAGTGCCAGGACACTAGGGCGCCGCCCGGCGCAGGTTCACGCCGCCGTCGGCGGCGATCTCGACCCAGCGCGCCACCCCATCGCACCAGTCGCCCGCCAGCACGGTGTCGGTGCCGCGCACCCGCCGCCGCCACTGCTCGTGCACGTGGCCGGCCACCAGCAGGTCGGCGCGCCGCCCCGCGGCGGCGATCCGGCGCGGGTCGAGGAACGGCCGCCGCCGGACGTAGCCGGCGGCGCGCGCGCGCTGGGCGGCCTGCGAACGCCGGCGCAGCCAGCGCGCCACCGCCTCCTGCACCCAGGCGGGATGCAGGCGCTGCCACCAGCGGTGGGGGAAGCCGTTGAGCCAGGCCGCCAGGGCGCGGTAGCCGGGGTCCTGGCACAGGCGGTCGCCATGCACGATGCGCAGCCGGCGGCCGCCCACCGCCAGGTCGAGGGCGGGCCAGTGCTGGCGGCAGCCGCTGGCGGCCTCGAGGCGGCGCCCGGCCACCTGCTCGCGGTTGCCGCGCACCAGGTCCAGGCGCCAGCCGGCGCGGCCGAGGGCGCGCAGGCGGTCGAGCACCCCGCGGTAGCGCGCCACCGACTCCGGCCCTTCCAGCCAGTACTCGAAGAGGTCGCCGAGGATCACCAGCCGCGCCGGCGGGCGCCGCGCCAGCCGGTCGAGGAAGGCGGTGAAGGGCCCCTCGCCGCCGTCGCGCAGGTGCACGTCCCCGCAGATGTAGAGCGCCGGCCTCATGGCCGGCACGGTAGCGCCGGGCGTGGCGCCGCTACTGCGCGGCCCATGGCCGGGGCGAAGGCGCGGCGGTGGCGCCCCCGGCGCCGGCCACCGGGTGGGATGGGCCGGGCTACTGCCCGGCCGCGGGCACCGACGGCTCGGGGTCGGCGACGGCGGGGCGGGCGAAGGCGGCCGCCTGCGCGTTCGCCCTGGCGATGATCGCGGCCCGTTCATGGACCTCCCAGGTCAGGGTGGCCGCCAGCACCCCCTCCAGATCACCGGCCGCGACCAGGCGGTCGCCCTCGGCCAGCACATGCGGCAGATCGCGGCTCTCCTCCTGCCAACGCTCCCCCCCGAGCCCGCGGCAGAACGCCGCCGAGGCCAGGAACCAGCGGTCGAGGCGGGCGCAGCCCGCCGCACGCACGCGGGCCAGGCCGGGCCGCCAGCCGGGATCGGCGGCGAAGCGCCGGTGGTCGGCCCACGCGGCGACGATGAGGCCGGCGGCATCGTCGCCGGCCCCGCCTTCCGGCCGGCCCTGCCCGTCGGTGCGGGCGGGGAAGGGGCGGCCGCCGTCCCCGCGTGCCGCCACCGCCCAGCGCCAGGCCTGCTCCAATCCTCCGCCCGCCAGCGGGACGTCGGTGCCCCGCGCATGGGCCAGGGCCATGACCGCGCAGGCGGTGGCGCGCGCGTCGATGCCGGGCTCGCCCGGGCGCGCCGGCCAGCCCATGCCGTTGCGCAGGGTGAGCAGGTGCACCACCTCGCGCGCATGCAGGGCGGCGATGTCCCGCCGCAGATTGATGGCGTGCTGCAGGATGGCGCCCAGCACCAGGGCCTGTTCCGCCACCGGCGCGGTCGGTGCCGGCCGGTGGGCGCGCAGCCAGGCCTGGCCGGCGTCGACCACCGGCCGGTAGCGGTGGGGATCCCCCGAGTAGTACCCCGCATCCTGGAAGGCGCACACCGCCAGGGCGGTGATGGCGGGATCAGCCCCTCCCCCGGCACCCGGCCAGGCGCCGTCCGGCCGCTGGCGGCCAGCCAGCCAGGCCAGCCGGGTGTGCAGGCGGTCGTGCATTTCATCGCTCCCGGCTACCAGCGGAGCCGGAGCGGGCGGTGGCGCCGTCTCCGGCGCCGGCGGCGACGAGGGCGCCCAGACGACGGCCAGTGAGGCGGCGAGGAGGACGGGGATGAAGATCATGGCGGCGATGGTTCCGGTTCCGAGTAGGGGAAGGGATGGAAGGGCTGCCGAGGTCCAGGCCGTCACCGCCGTCGCCGGCGGCGGTGGCGGCGGCGAGGCGGCGAGGTCGTCCAGCCACCCGCCCAGCGCCACCGCCGACAACGCCACCCCGCGCCGCTCCAGCAGGCCGCGCAAGGCCGACAGGGCGCGATGGACACGCACCCGTGCGGCATTGACCCCGATGCCGAGGGCGGCGGCCAGCGCCGGATAGTCGAGGCCGGCGAGGTAGCGCAGGCTCACCGCCTCGCGCTGGTTGGCGGGCAGTTCGCTGATCGCCGCCCGCAGCTCGGGCAGGTGCTCGGCATGGTCGGCCGGCGGCTCGCCCGCCGCCAGGTCGCCCGCCAGCGCATAGGTCGGCCGGCGGCGGCGGTACCGGTGGCAGGAGTTCACGGCCACCCGCGCCACCCAGGCGGTGGCGGCCCCCTGCGGGTCGGGACCGGGCCGAAAGCGGGGCGCCCCGGCGCGCAGGGCGAGCAGGCAGTCCTGCACCGCATCGGCGGCGGTCTGCTCGTCGCCGAGCATGCGCAGGGCGATGCGCCAGCACAGGCCGCCATGGTCGGCGACCACCGCGGCCCAGGCCTCGCGGTCGTCGGGAGCGGCGCCCAGACGCTGGATGGAGGTGGCATGGTCCATGGTCTCACCCCATCAATGACGATAGCGGCCACCTCATTACCGGGAATCCGGTCGCGGTGCCAGGAACAGGGGATGACCGCTTGCGCCAGGGCCTTAGCGTGCCGCCCGTGCCGAAGATCCGCCATCTCTGCCCGGCCTGGGACACCCCCGCCGGCCGCGAACTGGCCCTGCGCCTGGGCGGGCTGGCCGCCGCCGCGCCCCCCGAGGCGGTGGTGTACAAGGCGCGCAACACCCTGGTGCGGCTCGACCTGCTCGGCAGCACCGCGGTGGTGAAGTGCTTCCCGCCGCGCACCGGCTGGCAGCGCCTGTGGAGCCGCAGCAGCAAGGCGGTCAAGGCCTATGCCAACGCCGCCGAGCTGCGCCGCCGCGGCCTGGGCACCCCGGAGCCGCTGGCGGCGGTCGAGGGCGATGACGGCCGCTCGTGGTTCGCCTGCACCTGGATCGGCGGCTGCCGCTCGGTGTGGAACCTGCACGACAACGCCCTGCCCGATGCCGACCGCCATTGCGAGGAGCTGGGGGCCTTCATCGGCCGCCTGCACCAGGCCGGCTGCGACCACCGCGACCTCACCCCCGGCAACGTGCTGCTGCGCCCGCAGGGCGACGGCTACGAGCACCTGCTGGTGGACTGCAACCGCATGCGCTTCGTGCCGGTGAGCGCCCGCGCCGGCCTGGCCCGGCTGGTCAGCCTGGAATGCCAGGGCCGCACCCTGGCCGGCTACTGCCGGGTGCGCGGCATCCCCCTGCCGTGGGCGCGGCGCTTCTTCGAGGCGGTCGCCGGCTGGCACCGCCTCAAATGGCAGGTGAAGGACCGCACCCGACCCTGGCGCCGCCGCCTGGCCGGCCGCGCGCACCAGCACTGAGGCGGGCGTGAAGAAGCGCCCCTGGCACGATCTGCCCTGGCACTGGCCGAGCGACCAGCCCGACCAGATCCGCTTCGCCAAGCGCCCGCTGCGCGCGTTGGCGGCGGGCGAATACCTGCGCACCGGCGCCACCGGGGTGTTCACCGCGCCGCTGGTGGCGGCCGCCCACGCCCTGCTGCCGGCGCTGCGCCGGCCGGCGCCGCCGCCGCGCGCCTTCGCCGGGGTGGGGGTGTCGCCGGGGGCGCACGATCGCGAACTGCCGGCGCTGGTGCGCGAGCTGGGGGTGCGCCGGCTGCTGGTGCGCGCCCCGGTGTGGGAGCGCGACCGCCTCGACCGCCTGGCGGCGTTCATGGCCCGCTTCCCGCACGCCGACTGGCTGGTGGCCATCCCCCAGGACCGCGCCGCGGTGTGCTGCCCGCCGCGCTGGCGCGACGCCCTGCAGCGCACCGTCGCCACGCTGGCGCCCTTCACCCGCACCTTCCAGGTGCTGCAGGCGCCCAACCGCACCAAGTGGGGCTGCTACCACGCCGGCGACGCCCTCGACCTGCTGGAGGCCACCGAGGAGGTGCGCGCCGCCCATCCCGGGGTGGTGCTGGCGGGACCGTCGGTGATCGACTTCGAGCCCCTGCTGCTGCAGCGCATGCTGCTCAACCACCGGCGCTTCCGCCTCGACGCCTGCGCCAGCCTGCTCTACGTCGACCGCCGCGGCGCGCCCGCCAGCCGCCAGTACGGCTATTTCGACCTCGCGGCCAAGATCCGCTTCACCCGCGCGGTGATGGCGCTGTCGCCGCGCCTGGCGCCGGGCGCGCCGCTGTGGCTGACCGAGTTCAACTGGCCGCTGCGCGGCACCGGGGCGTGGAGCCCGACCAGCGACGACGAGGCGGTGGGCGAGGACGCCGCCGCCGCCCATCTGCTCGAATACATCCGCACCGCCGCCGCCAGCGGCCTGGTCGAGCGGGTGTACTGGTGGCAGCTGGCGGCACCGGGCTACGGCCTGGTGGATGCGCGTGGCGGCCTGCGCCGGAGGCCGGCGTTCTTCGCCCTGCAGCGCTACCTCGCCGGCGCCTGAGCCCCGTGGCGTAAAGCCAAGGCTGAGGAATGGCGGAGGGCCGTCTTTGGAGCGTCGACGCCCACGTAGACGGAGTCTCTTGTGCGCAGATCTGGGACCATGGCAGCGTCAGCGCGGCGTCGACGTGGGCGTCGACGTGGGCGTCGACGCTCCAACAGAGCCGTCCACGGTACTCGATCAGCCTTGGCTTTTCGCCATGGGGCTGAGCCCCGCGCTCAGACGCGCAGGATGTCCTCGGTCTTGGCCTTCAGTTCGGCCTCGGCCTTGGCCTCGTGCGCCTTGAGCTGCTCGTCCACCTTGGCCACCGTCTTCTTGATCAGGTCCTCGGGCGCCTTCTCGGCCTTGCCCTTGGTCTCGATGTGCTTGATGGCGTCGCGGCGCACGTTGCGCATCGCCACCTTGGCCTTCTCGCACACCTCCTTGGCCTGGCCGGCGAGCTGCTTGCGACGGTCGCCCGAGAGCGGGGGCAGGTTGAGGCGGACGACCTTGCCGTCACTCATCGGGGTCATGCCCAGATCGGCCTCGGACAGGGCGCGCACGATGTGCTTGAGGGCGTCGGCATCCCACGGCTTGACCATCAGCTGAGTCGAATCCGGCACGCTGATGCCCGCCACCTGGGTCAGGGGCATGCGCTGGCCGTAGACCTCGACCTGGACGTGCTCGATCATCGAGGTCGAGGCGCGCCCGGTGCGGATGCCCTTGAACTCGTGCTGCAGCTGGGCGAGGCACTTGTCGAACTTGGTCTTGGCGTCAGCGAGGTCGGCTTCGATGGACATGGCGGGGTCCTGGGGGGGTTCGGTTGTGGGGGGCAGGATAGCGTCGGCTCAGTCCCCGACCAGGGTGCCGGGGGGAGTGGGGCCGAGGGCGGCGCAGATGGTGCCCGGGCGGGTCATGTCGAACACCCGGATGCGGATGCGGTTCTCGCGGCAGAGCGCGAAGGCGGCCAGGTC
Organism: Planctomycetota bacterium; assembly: GCA_023150565.1. Lineage (GTDB taxonomy): Bacteria > Planctomycetota > UBA11346 > UBA11346 > UBA11346 > JAKLKR01. Next base: position 8,455 of record JAKLKR010000096.1, on the reverse strand, counting down.
CATCACCCCGTAGCGGCCGTCGACCGCCTGGTCGAAGGTCATGGCCGGGATGCGGGTGGCCTTGGGGTCCTTGCGCGGGTCGGCGGTGTAGATGCCGTCGACCTTGCTGCCCTTGAGCAGCTCGCCGGCGCCGATCTCGGCCGCGCGCAGGGCGGCGGCGGTGTCGGTGGTGAAGAAGGGGTGGCCGGTGCCGCCGCCGAACACCACCACCGTGCCGGCGGCCATCGCCGCCAGGGCGGCCGAGCGCTCGAAGGCCTGGCAGACGTTGGCGAGGGCGAAGGGCGCCATCACCAGCGCCCGCCCGCCGGCGCGCTCGATGCCGTCCTGCAGGGCGAGGGCATTGATGCAGGTGCCGAGCATGCCCATGCGGTCGCCGCGGGTGGGATCGGCCATGCCGCGCAGGCCGCCGCCGCGGATGATGTTCCCGCCCCCGACCACGATCGCCACCGGGCCGTGGACCGCGCCCGCGACCACCTCCTGGCAGACCGCGGCCACCTTGGCGGGGTCGAAGATGCCGTCGTCGGCGCCGAGGGCTTCACCGGAGAGCTTGAGCAGGCGGGGCTTGGTCATGGGGCCGGGATGGTGCCGCCCCTACCGTCCGCGCCAAGAGGCCATGCACCCCCTGCGGTTGCGCCGCCCGCCGGGCGGCCACCATCCCGCCCATGCTCTCGCTGAAGGCCGACGAACGCCTGCGCCGCCCCCGCACCCGCGGCCACTTCCCGCCGGTCGAGGCGGCGCGCCGCAAGCTCGGCCTGCTCACCGTCGCGGACGGCGGCGGCCAGGCGCGCATCTACTGGCTGGTCGACCTGCAGACCACGGTGATCGAGGACGCCCGCTTCCTCGCCTTCGGCAGCCTGGCCAGCCACCCGCTGGCCGACGCCTTCACCGAGCTGGCGCGCGGCCGCACCGTGGCCGACGCCTGCCGGCTGGGCGCCGACCAGGTCGAAAGCCTGCTGCGCGACGATCCCGCCACCCCGGCGGTGCCGGCCGGCGACCTCGCCTTCCTCGCCGACCTCCAGGCCCGCGCCGAGGCCGCACTGCCCACGGTCGAACTGCTGCCGCCGCCGCCCGACGCCCCCACCTATGTGCGCAAGCGCCGCCAGGACTGGAACGACGCCGACCGCGCCTGGCTGCCTCTCGGCCTGATGCAGAAGATGGGCAAGGTGCAGGAGGTCTGCAGCCGGATCCTGCCCGAACGCTTCCCCGGCACCGCGGTCAACGCCGAGATCACCGGTCTGCACGACGATTTCCGCGTCGAGCTGAAGCTTGCCGGGCTGGCCCCGGAACAGGCCCCCACCGCCGCGCGCTTCCTGCAGGACGCCCTGGTGGCCCTGCATCCGCAGATCACCGTCACCGCCGAGTAGGGCGCTGGTACTTCCCCCATGCCGCGATGGTGGATTTTACCCGTCTTGACGATATCTGTTTAAACATATTGTTGGTGTCATGACCGGCCTGCTCCAGATCGAGATCAAGCAGGGTAAGCCCTTCGCCGACCTGCGGCTGGAGGCCTACCTCAATCTGGTGCGCACCGCCGACCTGGTCCAGCGCACCGTCGAGCACATCCTCAAGCCCCAGGGCCTGACCCAGCCGCAGTACAACGTCCTGCGCATCCTGCGCGGCGCCGGCGCCGACGGCCTGCCGGTGGGCGAGCTCGGCGCCCGCCTGGTCACCCACGACCCGGATGTGACCCGGCTGGTGGACCGGCTGGAGCGCCGCGCCCTGGTCGAACGCACCCGCGCCAGCGGCGACCGCCGGGTGGTGCTGGTGCGCATCACCGCCGCCGGGCTGGCGCAGATCGACCAGGCCGACCTCGACCGCCAGCGCACCGCCGCGCACGCCGACAGCATCGGACGCCTGTCCGACGCCGAACTCACCACCCTCATCGACCTCTGCGAACGCATCCGCGGTCGCTGATCCCCACCACCGTCCCCCCCCATCACTCCCAACCGGAGGTTCCATGGTCCGTTCCCTCACCCTCGCCGTCCTCGCCTCGCTCGCCCTCGGCAGCCTTTCGGCGGTCGAGACCTACGAGCTCGACAAGGTCCATTCGGTGGCCCTGTTCAAGGTCAGCCACCTGGGCATCAGCAACACCTGGGGCCGCTTCAACGACGTCAGCGGCTCGCTCGCCTGGGATGCCGACCTGGCCGCCTGCGCGCTCAAGATCGCGGTCAAGATCGATTCGATCGACACCGCCGACGCCAAGCGCGACCAGCACCTCAAGCAGGCCGACTTCTTCAACGCCAAGCAGTTCCCCGAGGCCACCTTCGCCTCGAAGTCGTGGAAGAAGACCGGCGAGAAGACCTTCGACGTGGCCGGCGACCTCACCATCCACGGCACCACCCGTGCGGTGACCGTGCCGGTGACCCTGACCGGCAAGGGCGACACCCCCTTCAAGGACCACCGCGTCGGCTTCGAGGGCACCATCGCCTTCAAGCGCTCGGATTTCGACATGAAGGACAAGCTCGCCTTCGCCGGCGACGAGGTGACCCTGATCGTCGCCATCGAAGCGATCCGCAAGTGATCTCGCCCGGCGAAGCCCTCGCCGGCGTCGCCCTCCCCGCCGGCGTCGCGCTGGCGCTGGGAGTGGCGGCGCGTTTCCTCGCCTCCCCGTCCTCAGCCGACTCCGCCCGCCCGGCCTGGGGCGGGGCGGCGCTGGCGCTCGCCGCCGCCGCCGGCCACGCCGGCCTGGCGCTGACCCAAGGCGCCGCCCTGCTGCCGCCACGCAACGGCTTCCACTGGGTCCTGTGGTACACCCTGGCGGTCGGCCTCGTCCTGCTGCTGCCGCTGGCCGAGCGCTGGCGCTGGTTGCCGCTGACCGCCATCACTGCCGGATTCTGGTGGCTGGCGATCACCCCGCTCCATCCCCACACCATCGCCACCGTCCCTGCCCTGGCCCTGGCCGCCGGGCTGACCGTGGCAGCCATCGGCCTCGGCCGCTGGTGCGAATCCAGCACCAGCCGCTGGGGCGCCACCTGCGCGGCGAGCGCCGCCACCACCACCCTCGGCGCCACCGCCCTGTCCGCGGTCCTCGCCGGCAGCCTGGTGCAGGGCCAGCTGGCCGGCTGCGCCGCCGCCGCCGCCGCCGGCCTGGTGCTGGCCTGGCCGTGGGCGCGCGCCCAGGCCGGGATCGGCTGGGCGGTGCCGCTGCTCGCCGCCGCCCAGGCCGGTACCAACCTGTCCTGGCTGTATTCCGCCCTGACCTGGCCGGCGGCCGTGCTGCTGCTCGCCGCCCTGCCCGCCGGCCTGCTCGCCGGGCTGCCCTGGTTCCGCCGCCATCCCCGCCTGCAGGCGGCGGCGCGCTGGGGGATTCCCGCCCTGCTCGGCGCCGCCGCGGTGGCCTGGACCCTGCTGTGGGGCCAGCCCGCGGCCGCCGCCGGGGGGCCCTCGCCCTACTGATCCGGTCAACTCCGTGCTAGTCCGGGCGTCCGAAGCTCCGGCTGACGGATGCACCGGAGCGGATAGGATGGGCCCACCGCACCGCCACCACCCGCGGGCCCAGGATCAGCCATGCCCTCCACCATCGACCAGTCCTACCAGCTCGCCAAGCAGCGCTACGCCGACCTCGGCATCGACACCGACAAGGTGATGAAGAAGCTCGCCGGGGTCTCGGTGTCGATGCAGTGCTGGCAGGGCGACGACGTGATGGGCTTCGAGCCCAACGCCTCGGCCCTCAGCGGCGGCATCGCGGTCACCGGCAACCACCCCGGCCGCGCCCGCACCCCCGACGAGCTGCGCGCCGACTTCGCCAAGGCGCTGTCGCTCATCCCCGGCCGCCACCGCATCAACCTGCACGCCTTCTATGGCGAATACAACGGCAAGGCCATCGACCGCGACGCCATCTCGATCGACCAGTTCAAGGGCTGGGTGGCGTGGGCCAAGGCGCAGAAGATCGGCATCGACTTCAACCCCACCTGCTTCGCCCACCCCAAGGCCGCCAGCGGCTTCACCCTCTCGAGCGCCGACAAGGGCATCCGCCAGTTCTGGATCGAGCACTGCAAGCGCAGCCGCGAGATCGCCGGCGAGATCGGCAAGGCCCTGGGCAAGACGGTGGTGACCAACCACTGGGTGCCGGACGGCTACAAGGACGTCCCCGCCGACCGCCTGGCCCCGCGCGAACGCCTGCGCGACTCGCTCGACGCCATCTTCGCCCAGAAGATCGACCCCAAGTTCAACCTCGACGCGGTCGAGCCCAAGCTCTTCGGTCTCGGCACCGAGAGCTACACCGTCGGCTCGCACGAGTTCTACCTCGGCTACGCGATCAGCCGCCAGAAGCTGATGTGCCTCGATTCCGGCCACTTCCACCCCACCGAGGTGATCTCGGACAAGATCTCGTCGGTGCTGCAGTACGTGCCCGAGCTGCTGCTGCACGTCAGCCGCGGGGTGCGCTGGGATAGCGACCACGTCATCACCCTCAGCGACGAGATCCAGGCCATCGCCCAGGAGCTGGTGTGGAACGGCTTCCTCGACCGCACCCACATCGGCCTCGACTACTTCGACGCCAGCATCAACCGCGTGGCGGCGTGGGTGATCGGCACCCGCAACATGAGCAAGGCCCTGCTCATGGCCATGCTCTCCCCGGTGGCGCAGATCCGCAAGGCCGAGGCGGCCGGCGACTACACCAGCCGCCTGGCGCTGCTGGAGGAGGCCCGCAGCCTGCCCTGGGCGGCGGTGTGGGACCGCTACTGCGAGCAGCAGGGCGTGCCGGTCGGCGAGTCCTGGCTGGCCGAGGTCAAGGCCTACGAGAAGACCGTGCTCGCGGCGCGCTGCGCCAAGACCGCCGCCGCCGCCCGCTGACCCCCTGAAGGCACATCCATGACCTCGCTCAACGACCTCGTCTCCATGTCCAACGCCCTGGGCGCGCCTGCGCTCGACGCCGCCATCCTCGGCGAGGGCAACACCTCGGCGCGCTGCGACGGCGACACCTTCTGGGTCAAGGGCAGCGGCTGCACCCTGGCCAGCATGGGCGCCGGCGACTTCGTCCACCTGCGCTTCCGCGAGATCCTCGGCCTGATGGGCAAGGCCGCCGACGAGAAGCTCATCTCGTCGACCTACGAGGCGGCCAAGGTCGACCCGGCGCAGAAGCGCCGGCCCTCGGTCGAGACCCTGTTCCATGCCGTGCTGCTCAGCTACCCCGGCATCAACGTGGTCGCCCACACCCATCCCACCTTCGTCAACAGCCTGACCTGCAGCCCGGGCTGGGACGTGAACCTGGCCGGGCGCATGTTCCCCGACGAGGCGGTGGTGATGGGCCGCGACTCGGTGTTCGTGCCCTACACCGACCCGGGCGTGCCCCTCGCCAGCGCGATCAAGGCCGGGGTCGACGGCTACATCGCCCGCTTCGGCGAGGCGCCCAAGGTGGTGTACATGCAGAACCACGGCCTGATCGCCCTCGCCGCCAGCCACGGCGAGGCGGTCAACATCACCGCCATGGCGATCAAGGCCGCGCGCATCCGCCTGGGCGCGCTCACCGCCGGCGGCATCCGCACCCTGCCCGCCGCCACCATCGACCACCTGGTGGCGCGCCCGGACGAGAAGTACCGCCAGGCCGCCCTCGGCCTGACCGCGGCCAAGTAGGCCATTGCCGGGGGGCCCTGGGGTCGCGAACATCCGCGCCGCCATGGACCCCCTGCTCGCTCCCGGCACCCTCGCCGACGACGGCCTGCGCCTGCTCGTCGAGCGGGGTGCCGTGCGTTGCGCCGGCGGCCTCGCCCCCGGCCAGATCCAGCCCGCCAGCCTCGACCTGCGCCTGGCGGCCGAAGGCTACCGCATGCCCGGCTCGGTGCTGCCGGTGGCGGGCGAACGGGTGCGCGACCTGGTGCAGGGCCTGGCCCTGGAGCGCATCGACCTGTCCAAACCCGCCTGCCTGGCGCGCAACCAGGTCTATGTGGTGCGCCTGGAGGAGGAGCTGGCCCTGCCGGCGCCGCTCGAGGCCTACTGCAACGGCAAGAGCTCGACCGGCCGGGTCGACCTCGCCACCCGCGTGCTCACCGACGGCAGCCCGCGCTACGACCGCGTGCCCGCCGGCTACCACGGCGAGCTGTGGGTCGAGCTAATCCCGCGCTCGTTCCACATCGTCGCCCAGGCCGGGGTCAGCCTCAACCAGGCGATCGTGTTCCACGACCGCCGGGTGCTCGGCACCCACGCCCTGGCCGAACGCCATGCCGCCCAGCCGCTGCTGTTCCACCCCGACGGCACCCCGGCGCCGGCCGGCGCGCTGTTCGACGGCCGCGCGGTGATGGGCGCCGACCTCGAGCGGCCGGTGGTGGGCTATGTCGCCAAGCCCACCCACCACCCGCTGGTGCTCGACCGCCTGGGCGCGCACCGCCCGGCCGACTTCTTCGAGCCAGTGGCGCGCCCCGACAGCGGCCTGCTGTTCCTCGAGCAGGACCGCTTCTACATCCTGGTCACCCGCGAGCGGGTGGCGGTGCCCGCCGACCTCGCCTGCGAGATGGTGCCCTACGACCCCACCGCCGGCGACTTCCGCGCCCACTACGCCGGCTTCTTCGATCCCGGCTGGGGGGTGTACGACGGGGTGGTGCGCGGCGCCCCCGCCGTGCTCGAGGTGCGCCCGCACCAGGACGACCTCATCCTGCGCCATGGCCAGCCGATCTGCACCATGGCCTACGAGGTGCTCCAGCGCCCCTGCCGCACGCTCTATGGCGCCTGCGGCAACACCTACGCCCGCCAGGACGGGCCGCGGCTGTCCAAGCACTTCGCCTAGGTCAGTCGAACAACGAGGTCTGGCGCGGCCCCGGCACGCGGAAGTCCGCCGCCGACGGTTCCGGCCAGTCCAGCGCCAGGCCGGCCTTGCGCGCGGCGATGCGGAAGAGGTCGATGAGCATCTGCGCGTGCTCGCCGCCAGCCCCGGTGTTGCGCTGGCCGAACACCGGGGAATCGCAGCCGCCACCGTGCACCGCGCGGATGCGCGCCATGACCTTGGCCCGCTCGGCCGGGCGGTGGCGCTCCAGCCAGGCCGCGAACAGCTCCTCGACCCCGTGCGGCAGGCGTACCAGCTGGTAGCCGGCGTGGCCGGCGCCATGGGCGGCGGCGGCGGCGAGGATGGCGGGGATCTCGTGGTCGTTCAGCCCGGGGATCACCGGCGCCACCATAACCCCCACCGGCACCCCGGCATCCGCCAGCCGGCGCAACGCCTGCAGGCGCGCCGCCGGCACGCTCGCGCGCGGCTCCAGGCTCAGCGCCAGGTCCTGGTCGAGCGAGGTGATCGAGATCGCCACCGACACCGCACGGTGGCGGGCGAGGTCGCCGAGCAGGTCGGCATCGCGCGCCACCAGCGCGTTCTTGGTGATCAGGCGCAGCGGGTTGCGGAACTCCGCCAGCACCTCCAGGCAGGCGCGGGTCAGCCCGAGGCGGCGCTCGACCGGCTGGTAGCAGTCGGTGGCGCCGCTCATGCCGATCGCCTGCGGCTGCCAGCCCGGCGCCGCCAGCTCGCTGCGCAGCAGCAGCGGGGCGTCGTGCTTGACCAGGATGCGGGTCTCGAAGTCGAGCCCGGCCGACATCCCCAGGTACTCGTGGTAGGGCCGGGCGTAGCAGTAGCTGCAGCCGTGCTCGCAGCCGCGGTAGGGATTGAGCCCGACCGCGAAGGGCACATCCGGGCTGGTATTGCGGGTCAGCACGCTGCGGCTGCGGTCGTCGATGAAGACGGTGCGGGGGTCGGGCTCGGCGGCAGGATCGAGATCCTGGTCCCAGGTGTGGACCAGGCGCTCGAAGCGGTTGCCGGGATTGGAGGTGGAGCCGCGCACAGAGGATATCGAAAGGAGGAAGTCGGAAGGAGGAAGGAGGAAGGGATGCCCCTCACATCCTGCGCCGGGGACTAGCCCTGAAGGAGGGGCGACGGACACAGGATGCGGGGCATCAACCCTTCCTCCTTCCTCCTTCCTCCTTCCTCCTTTCTTCTCCGCCCATGTCCTTCCTGCGCATCTTCATCGCCCACCTCCTGCTCACCCGCAGCCGGCGCGAGAACCTGGTCACCCTGGGCGAGATGCTGGTGCTCGGACTGGTGCTGGTGGGCCTGTTCACCGCCCTCTTCCACCACTTCATGGCCGATGAGGGCCGCTCGTTCAGCCTGGTCAGCGGGCTGTACTGGACCTTCACCGTGATGACCACCCTCGGTTTCGGGGACATCACCTTCGTCGAGGATGGCGGACGCGCCTTCAGCGTGGTGGTGATGATCACCGGGGTGGTGTTCCAGACCGTGCTGATCCCCTTCACCGTGATCAACTTCCTGTGGGAGCCGATGATGGAGGTGCGCCGGCGCACCCGCACCCCGCGCCAGGTGCCGGCCGCCCTGTCCGATCATGTGCTGCTCACCCGCTACCACGAGGAGGACGCGCCCTTCCTGGCCAAGCTGCGCGCGCGCAACATCCCCTACCGGGTGATGGTGAGCGACCTCGAACGCGCGGCCCAGCTGCATGACCAGGGTCTCGAGGTGGTGGTG
>JAKLKR010000095.1:254-18327 GCA_023150565.1 Planctomycetota bacterium | reverse complement strand
GCGGCGGCGGCCTTCCGCGCCCGCTTCGCCGAGCTGCGCCGGGCCTGCGCCGGCGGGGGGCCGGCCGACCACCTGCGCCGCCGCGCCTGCCTGCTCGACCTGCTGGCGCTGGTGCTCGAGCACGGCGCCGGCGCCACCCATGCCGCCCCGGCGGCGCGCCCGTCGCGGGCGTGGGCGGCGCTCGACCGCGCGGTGCGCTGCATGCAGGACCGCCTCGACGATCCCGGGCTGGACCTGGCGGCGGTGGCGCGCGGCGCCGGGCTGTCGCGCGCCTACCTGCCCGAGCTGTTCCGCGTCCAGCTCGGCACCTCGGTGCGGCGCTACCTGCTGCACCTGCGCGTGCGCCGGGCGCGCGAGCTGCTGGCCGGCGGCGCCAGCGTCACCGCCACCGCCGAGGCCTGCGGCTTCGCCGGCATCCACGCCTTCAGCCGCGCCTTCCACCGCGCCACCGGGATTCCCCCGAGCGCGGCGGCGGACCCTCCGCCGGGTTAAACGCTCCCCCGCGCGGCCAACGACGGCCGGGGCGCCGGCGGGCAGGATGCGGGCGGAGACCAGCCATGACCGCTGCCGCCATCGCCCCCGCCCCTCTTGCCGCCGCCGCCGGGCCCTGCCCGGACGCCCGCCTGGTGGTCGCCGCCGCCGGCGTGCTGGAACTGCGCCGCGACGGCGAGGCGCCCGCCTGCCCGCGCGACGGGGTGCTGATCCGCAACCGCCGCACCCTGGTCAGCCCGGGCACCGAGCTGGCCTGCCTGGCCGGGCTGGAGTCGTCGTGGTTCCCCTTCGGCTCGGTGCCCGGCTACTGCGCCGCCGGCGAGATCGTGGCGGTGGGCGCCGAGGTCCAGGGCTGGAGCGCCGGGACTCGCGTGCTGCACTACGGCGGCCACCGCCAGTGGCAGGCGGCGGTGCCGGGGCGCGACTTCCTGTGCCGGCTGCCGGACGGGGTGGAATGGGACCACGCGCCCTTCGCCCGCCTCGCCACCATCGCCATGACCGCCCTGCGCCAGGCCCGCATCGAGCTCGGCGATGACGTGCTGGTCACCGGCCTCGGGCTGGTCGGCAACCTCGCCGCCCAGCTCGCCGCCCTGCAGGGGGCCGCGGTCACCGCCCTCGACCCGGCCGCCGAGCGGGTGGCCTTCGCCCGCACCTGCGGCATCGACGGCGCCATCGCCGGCACCGCCACCAGCGGCGCGGCCGCGGCGCAGGCGGCCTGCGCCCGGCGCGGCTTCTCGGCCCTGATCGAGGCCAGCGGGCGCGCCGCCACCCTGGTCGAGGCCCTGCCCCTGCTGGCGCGCGGCGCCGAGGTGATGCTGCTGGGCACCCCGCGCGCCGCCTTCAACACCGACCTGGCGGCGGTGCTGCGCTCGTTCCACCTCGCCGACCGCGCCCTGACCCTGCGCGCCGCCCACGAGTGGGTGCGCCCGGTAGAGGACGACCGCTTCGTGAAGCACAGCTTCGCGCGCGACAGCCGGGTGGCGCTCGCCGCCATCGCCAGCGGCCGCCTGGCGGTCGCCCCGCTCATCACCCACCGCATCCGCCCCGAGCAGGCGCCGGCGGTGTACCGCGAGCTGGCCGCCGGCGGGGCCGGCATCGGCGCGGTGGTGATCGGCTGGGAGGGCAACTGACATGGCTTCCTCGGCTCCTGTCCGCATCGGTTTCATCGGCACCGGTTTCATCGCCTCGTGGCAGGCCAGGGCCTTCCGCGCCCAGGGCGCCGCCATCGCCGGCTTCGCCGGCCGCAGCGCCGCCGCCCAGGTGGCGGAGTTCGGCGGCCGCGCCTGGGAGCGCTGGCAGGACCTGGTCGCCGACCCCGGCGTCGAGGCGGTGCTGGTGGGCAGCGTCAATCCGCTGCACCGTCCGCAGATCGAGGCCTGCCTGCGCGCCGGCAAGCCGGTGCTGGCGGAGAAGCCGGTGGCGGTCGACCCCGCCGACCTGGCGGCGCTGACCGCGCTGGCGCGCTCCACCGGCGTGCCGCTGGTGCCGGCGCACAACTTCCTGCACCGCCCGGCGGTGGTGCACGCGCGCCGCCTGTTGGCCGAGGGGCGCATCGGCCAGGTGATGCACGCCTCCTTCGCCAGCGTGCACACCATCTCGCCCGCCCATGCCGGCGGCTGGCGCGGCCGGCTGGCGGAATCCGGCGGTGGCGCGCTGATGGACAGCGGCCACCACCAGGTCTACCAGGCCCTGGCCCTGCGCGGACGTCCGGTGTCGGTGTCGGCGGTGACCTCGCGCCTGGTGCTCACGGGCATGGAGGGCGAGGACCAGGCGCTGGTGACCCTCACCCACGCCGACGGCACCACCACCAGCATCCTGCAGGGCTGGACCACCGGCCACGGCGGGCGGCTGGACGGCATCAACCTGCTCGGCACCGCCGGCGCGATCACCATCGCCGACAAGCTGGTGGTCGACGGCACCGCCTACGACGACGCCACCGGCTACGAGGACTCCTTCGCCGGCCAGGCCAAGGCCTTCCTCGACCACCTGCGCGGCGGAGCGGCCCCCGCCACCCTGGAGGACGCCGCCGACACCCTGGCGGTGATCAACCTCGCCTACCGCAGCGCCAAGGAGGGGCGGACGTTGCCCTTCGCCGCGCAAGCCGCTCGCGCAGCAGCCGGGCGATGAGCCCGGCGGCGGCCGCGCTGTCGCGCAGCCGCCGGAAATGGCTGATGCGGTCGGCGGGATAGTCGACCGGTACCGCATGGGCGTGCACCTCGATGCCCGCCCATGCGGCACGTACCAGCACCTCGATCTCGAAGGCGAAGCGGCCGGCGCCCACCCCCAGGCGGGTGGTGGCGGGCAGCGGGTAGACGCGCAGGCCCGACTGGCTGTCGCCCGGCCAGCGTCCGCCGGCGCAGCGCGCGCCGAGGTCGGAGCACCAGCGGCCGACCCGGCTGGCGAGCGGCGCGTGGCCCATGGCACGGTGGCCGACGTGCAGCGCCTGCGGCGCCGCGCTGGCGGCGGCGGCCAGGGTCAGCGCGGCGGCGAGCGGATGCTGGCCGTCGGCGTCGATGCTCAGGGCCTGGGACCAGCCGCGCCGCTCCAGCTCGGCCAGACCGGCGCGCAGGGCGGCGCCCTTGCCCTGGTTGGTGGCCAGGCGCAGCACGGTGGCGCCGGCCGCCGCCGCCGCCGCGCCAGAGCCGTCGTACGAACCGTCGTCGACCGCCAGCACCAGCGGCGCCCCCGCCTTCACCAGTCCCTGCACCACCGCGCCGACCCGGCCGCCATGGTTGTAGACCGGCACCAGTGCGGCGATGCCGGCGGGCCAGGATGGGCAGGTTGCGGGCATCGCCGCGGGCATGGTAAAGGCGGGATCATGCACCTGCCAGGATGGGGTGCGGGGACGGTGGGCGTTGCCGCCCGGCGGGCGGGCGGTACTCCCTCGCCCATGAACCATCCCCTCCGCTCCCTCGGTCTCGTGACCGCCGCCCTGGTCCTCTGCACCGGCTGCGGCCCGCGCGCCAAGCCCACCGTCTATCAGCTCGAGGTGGAGCCCTATGATGTGGAGGTGCCGGTGCCGGTGAACGTCCCCTTCACCGGGTACGTCACCCTCGACGGCGTGCGCACCGATCTGGGCGCGCTCACCACTCCGTGGCAGGGAAAGTGGACGGCGATCGATTTCGGCGGCGAGCTGCGCACCCTCGACGTCAACGGCTTCCGTGCGACCCTCACCTTCGAGGAGCCGCCAGTGCCGGCGCTGACCGTGCGCAACCGCGCCAAGGGCGCCGACGGCGCCCTCCTGCGCGTGGTCCAGCGCCGCACCTCGTCGACCCAGGGCGTGCACATCCAGGCCATGCAGCTGCCCCCGGCCGGCGCCATGGCAACCGCTGCAGCGGTGGTTCCGGCGCCCGCCGCGTCCGCGCCTGCCACCGCCGCGGCGGCCACCACGGTCCCGGCTACAGCTGCCTCCGCCAGCGCCGCAAGCGGCAAATGAGGGTGAGACACCCATGCAGCCGCCTGAGGGGTGTTGCGTCAGCAACCGTGTTGACAGTCACGACGGCCCCATAAATTCGCCCCCCATCACACCGCAAACCTCAGAAAGGTTCGCATGAAGTTCTCCACTATCGCTCCCGCCCTCGTCGCCGTTGGCGCCATCGCCCTGGCCGGCTGCGGCCCCGCCCGCAACGTCGAAGGCCTCGGCGGCAGCTGCTACACCGACGTCAAGGGCAACTACGCCGACGTCTACCACCAGAACGCCGGCATCGCCGTCGGCTCGAAGGTCGGCAAGGCCACCGCCAGCGGCATCCTGGGCTGGATCAACACCGGTGACGCGTCGATCGAGTCCGCTGCCAAGGTCGGCGGCGTGACCAAGATCAGCTACGTCGACTACCACACCACCAACCTGCTCGGCCTCATGAAGAGCTACACCGTGGTGGTGCACGGCGAGTGATCTGACGCGGCGCGGGCAACCGCTTCAGTTCGCTTGATGACGCCCCTGGCCTTGCCAGGGGCGTCTTTTTTTGGTTGATGCGCAGGCCATGCGCGCTTCCGTCAACCCCTTCGCCGCCTGCCTCCTGCTGACCGCCGTTCTGCTCGCGGGTTGCGCTGGCCGGCTGGAGCGCCTGCCGCCGCCCAACTTGCCCGAGTCCGAGCGCATCCTGGTGTTCGCCGATGGTCTGCACAGCGGGGTGGTGGTGGCGATGAGCCCGGTCCTGGCCGACCTCGACCCGCAGCCCGAGGGGCCGCCGGCCGCGCTGCCCTACCTGGAAGTGGGATTCGCCGCCGACGAGTGGATCGCCGCCAGCGAGCCGGGCAGCGGCACCAAGCTGCGCATGGCATTCGGCACCTCGGGCGGCGTGCTCGATCTCTGCCACCGGGCCGAACTGGCGCGGCCGCCGCGCAGCGCCGACATCCCGCTCAGGACCTGGATCATCCCGCTCAGCGCCGAGGGACGGCGCCGGCTCGACACCTGCATCCGTTCCTGGGGCAACTTCGAAGCCCCGCAGATGCTGCGTCCCCCGGCCCGGCCGACCACCTTCCGCTTCGCCAACCGGCGCTGGTCGATCTTCCACAATTGCCACGATTTCACCGTCGAAGTGCTGCGCGCCGCCGGGCTCGAACTGGAGGTGCTGTCGATCTACGACAACGACCGCCTGGCAAAGCAGATGGACGAGGCGGTGCGTCAGATGGCCGAGGGCGGCATCACGGTGGTGGGGCCGCCGCCGTGAGCGGGGATGAAATCCGGATACGGCCGTGGCGCCCCTGGGACCGCCGGGCTCCAGCCCGGCAGTTCCGCTGGTCGGACCTGGGCAGCCGTCTGGCTGGGGTGCCCAGGCCTCGCATTGCCGGGCTGGAGCCTGGCGGTCCCAGGGAAGTGAGGCCTCACCGGACCCCTGGCCCGGCCTGGGGTCTTCTCAGCGGCACCGCCCTGCTGCTCCTCCTGCTCGCCGGCTGTGCACGGCCCGTGCGCCAGGTTCCCCCATCCAGTCTCAAGTCATTGCATGAACTGCAGATATGGGTCGACCACTTCCATAGCGCGGTGATCGTCAAGGCTGAGGACTGCGATCCCGCCCTGGTGCCCTGGGTCGCTCCCGCCGATCCCGCCACGCCGTGGCGTTCGCTCCACTTCGGCGAACGGGAATGGATGACCGATCCCGCCACCGGCACCTGGCATGCCTTCACCCTGTATTTCATCGGCGGCCCTGGACTGGTGCAGATGGACCGCCTGTTCGCCGTCGGTCCCCGCGACCTCGCCTATGTCGGCTTCGATCCCGAGCGTGCCCGCTGCTGGCGTTTCCAGGTCGACGAGCACGGCTGGCGGGCCTGGCAGGAGCGCCTGCGGCGGCATTGGGCAACGGGCGGAACCAATTCCTCAACCCAAGGACCTGCAACGACCTACATTGAAACCGACCAGCGCTGGACGCGCTCCTGCAATTGCCATGACTTCACCGCCGACCTGCTGCGCGCGGCCGGCTGCGACCTCACCCCGCGCGGCTGGTATGGAGCGCGCCAGTTGACCCGCGATCTCGACTGCGCGGTCGAACAGCTGGCGGCCAAGGGCATCGCGGTGATCGGCCCGCCTCGTTGATTGATATTAGGCATTTGATCCTATCCGCCCCGGCCCATCCTGCCGCGACTCTGAGGCCCTCCGCATGCCGCGCACGTCCATCCGCCTGATCCCGGTCCTGCTGCTCCTCGCCGGCTGCGCGCGCGAAACGCCGCCTGACCAGGAGTTGCAGAAGGGCGCCCTGCCCCCGGCCGGCAAGCCGCCCGAGCAGTTCGCCGCCCCGGTGCAGAACCAGGGTGCGGTGGTCGACGGCTGGCTCGCCACCTTCAAGGACAAGCGCCTCGACGCCCTGGTGGCCGAGGCGTTGGAATACAACCGCGACCTCGCCGCCGCCAAGGCGCGGGTCGACCAGGCCGCCTCGCAGGCGCGCTCGGCCGGCGCCGACCTCAAGCCCCAGGTCGGCTTCGCCATGGACGCCGCCACCCAGGGCACCGGCGGCAGCAGCGCGCGCACCGACAAGCTCGGCACCAGCCTCAACCTGTCGTGGGAGCTGGACGTGTGGGGGCGCATCTCCTCGGCCCAGCGCGCCGCCCAGGAGACCTACGCGTCGAAGCAGGCCGACTACGAGTTCGCCCGCCAGTCGCTGGCGGCGCAGGTGGCCAAGGACTGGTTCCTGGTCATGCAGGCGGTGCAGCAGGAGGACATCGCCAAGGAGTTCGCCGCCATCCAGCGCGACTCCGCCCGCCTGACCGAGCTGCGCACCAAGGGCGGCAAGTCCTCGCAATACGACCTCGCCCTGGCGCGTTCGGCCCTGGCCACCGCTGATGACCAGGTCGAGCAGGCCGCCTCCGGGCGCGAGAGCGCGGTGCGCTCGCTCGAGGTGCTGCTCGGCCGCTATCCCAAGGCCGAGCTGGCGGTGGCCAAGGACCTGCCGCCGATGCCGCCGCCGCCGCCCGCCGGGCTGCCCTCGCAGCTGCTCGAGCGCCGCCCCGACTTGATCTCGGCCACCCGCCAGGTGGCGGCCGCCTTCAACCAGGTGGAATCGGCCAAGGCGGCGCGCCTGCCCAAGCTGTCGATCACCGCCGCCACCGGGGTCACGTCGCAGGACCTCAAGAACCTCAAGCTCCAGGACGTGTTCTGGAACACCGCCGCCAACTTCGCCGGGCCGATCTTCGACGGCGGCAAGCTCAAGGAGCAGGTGGTGCTCGAGACCGCGCGCCAGCAGGAGGCGCTGGCCAACTTCGGCAAGGCCGCCCTCACCGCCTTCGAGCAGGTCGAGAAGGCCCTCTCCGAGGACCGCCGGCTGGGCGTGCGCATCGAGCTGGTGCAGGCCGCCGACCACGAGCAGAGCGAGGCCTTCCGCCTGGCGCGCCTGCGTTTCGACGCCGGCAGCATCGACCAGCTGACCCTGCTCACGGTGCAGGGCCAGGCCCTGCAGACCCGCCTGGCCGCGCTGTCGGTGCAGGTCGAGCGCCTGACCAACCGTGTCGACCTGCATCTCGCCCTCGGCGGCGGCTTCGAGGCCCCGACGCCCACCGCCGAGGACCAGCTGCCCGCCTCCAAGATCATCGCCAAATGAACCCGAGCCCGACCATGACGCCCCGCATCCCCGCCCTCGCCCCCGCGCTCGTCCTGACCCTGGCCGTCCTGGCCGCCTGCGGGCAGCCGCCGGCCGCGCCGCCCGCCGGCCCGCCGGTGGTGCAGGTCCTGACCCTCAAGGCCGAGGACATCCCGGTCGAGAAGGTGCTGGTCGGGCGCGCGGTGACCGACATCAGCGTCGACCTCCAGGCGCGGGTCACCGGCGAGCTGGTCGAACGGCCCTTCACCGAAGGCGGCATGGTCAAGAAGGGCGATGTGCTCTTCAGGATCGACCCCCGCCAGTTCCAGGCCGACCTGGAGAGCTCGCGCGCCAAGCTCGCCCAGGCCGAGGCCAAGCTCGCCCAGGCCGAGGTCGACCTGAAGCGCGTCGAGCCGCTGGCCAAGGCCGGCGCCGCGCCGCAGCAGGACCTCGACAACGCCCGCACCTCGCTGCTGTCGGCCCAGGCCGACGTGCGCGCCGCCCAGGCGGCGGTCGCCAACTCCGCCCTCAGCCTCAGCTACACCACCATCAGCGCGCCCTTCGCCGGCCGAGCCGGCAAGGCCTCGATCGATCCCGGCGCGGTGGTCAGCCCCAGCATCGCCTCGCTGGTGACCCTCGACCAGGTCGATCCGATCGCCGTTGAATTCACCCTCAGCGAGTCGGAGATCCTGGGCGTGCGCCGCGAGATCGAGGCCGGCCGCATCCGCTCGCCCAGCCTCGACCGCCTCGATGTGCGCGCCACCCTGCTCACCGGCCAGGTCTATCCGCACACCGGCCAGATCTCCTTCGCCGACATCCGCCTGCGTCCCGAGACCGGCACCGCGCTGGTGCGTGCGCGCTTCCCCAACCCCGAGGGGAGGATCCATCCCGGCCAGTTCATGCGCGTGGCGGTGGTGGGCATGGTGCGGGTGGGCGCGGTGCTGGTGCCCCAGGCCGCGGTCGCCCAGGGCCCCAGCGGCGCCACCGCCTTCGTGGTCGCCGCCGACGGCACCGCCAGCCAGCGCCAGCTGGTGCTGGGCGACTGGATGGGCGAGCGCTGGCTGATCCGCGACGGGCTCAAGGCCGGCGACCGGGTGGTGGTCGAAGGCCTGCAGAAGGTGCGCGCCGGTTCCAAGGTCCAGGCCGGCGAAGCCGCCGCCGAGAAGCCCGCCACCGCCGCCGCGGCCAAGCCCGCGAGCGCGGCCGCGGCCCACTGACGCCCCCGTCCCGACCTCATCCCCTCGCCACAGCCGGGTGCCCCCGTGTTCAGCAAGTTCTTCATCGACCGTCCCATCTTCGCCGCGGTGCTGTCGATCCTGATCGTGGTCGCCGGCCTGGTGTCGATGAAGGCCCTGCCCATCGCCCAGTTCCCCGAGGTGGTGCCGCCGACGGTGTCGATCAGCGCCAACTACCCCGGTGCCGACGCCAAGACGGTGAGCGACACGGTGGCGGCGCCGATCGAGCAGCAGCTCTCGGGCGCCAAGGGCCTGCTCTACTTCCAGTCCACCTGCGGCAATGACGGCAAGCTCACCACCACGGTGTCCTTCGAGGTCGGCACCAACCTCGACATGGCCCAGGTCGACGTGCAGAACCGCGTCAACCAGGCCGCGGCGCGCCTGCCGCAGGAGGTCACCCGCCAGGGCGTGACCGTGCTCAAGAAGAGCACCAACATGGTCCAGGTGGCCATCCTGCGCTCCGACGACCCGTCCCACGACGAGCTGTTCCTGGCCAACTACGCCACCATCAACCTGCTCGACCTGGTCAAGCGCGTGCCCGGCATCGGCGACGCGGTGGTCTACGGCGCCGGCGACTACGCCATGCGCATCTGGCTCGATCCCGACAAGCTGGCCGCCCGCAACCTCACCGTCACCGACGTCAAGAACGCCATCAACGACCAGAACGGCCTCTACGCCGCCGGCCGCATCGGCCAGCGCCCCGGCCCCAAGGAGGTCGAGCTGACCGTGACGGTGACCACCCGCGGCCGCCTCGACGAGGCCAAGCAGTTCGCCGACATCATCCTGCGCAGCGACACCGACGGCTCCAAGGTGCGCATCAGCGACGTCGGCCGGGTCGAGCTGGGCGCCACCAGCTACGACCTGTTCGGGCGCATGGACGGCAAGCCGTCGACCCTGCTCATCACCTACCTGCAGGACGGCGCCAACGCCCTCGACGTGGCCGAGCGCACCAAGGCGGCGCTCGACGAGGCGCAGAAGAGCTTCCCGCAGGGGATGCGCTACCAGATCCCCTTCGACAGCACGCTCAACATCCGGGTCTCGATCCACGAGGTGGTGCTGGCCCTGCGCGACGCCATCATCCTGGTGCTGATCGTGGTGTTCATCTTCCTGCAGAGCTGGCGCTCGACCCTGATCCCGCTGCTGGCGGTGCCGGTGTCGGTGATCGGCACCTTCGCCGGGCTGATGCTGCTCGGCTTCTCGATCAACACCCTGACCCTGTTCGCGCTGGTGCTCGCCATCGGCATCGTGGTCGACGACGCCATCGTGGTGGTCGAGAACGTCGAACGCATCATGGCCCAGACCGGCAAGAACGTGCGCGACGCCACCATCCAGGCGATGGAGGAGGTCAGCGGGCCGGTGGTGGCGATCGTGCTGGTGCTGTGCGCGGTGTTCATCCCGGTGGCCTTCCTCGGCGGCCTGACCGGGCGCTTCTACCAGCAGTTCGCCCTCACCATCGCGGTGTCGGTGGCGATCTCGGGCCTGGTCGCCCTGACCCTCTCGCCGGCGCTGTGCCGCCTGCTGCTCAAGCCGCACGTGCATGGCGACGGCCACGGCAAGGGCCTCAACCCGCTGACCTGGTTCTTCGCCGGCTTCAACTGGCTGTTCGACCGCGTCACCGGCGGCTACACCGGGGTGGTGCGCCGGCTGGTGCGCTTCTCGATCATCGGCCTGGTGGTGACCGGCGCGGTCGGCTGGGCGACCATGGACCTGTTCAAGCGCGTGCCGGGCGGCTTCGTGCCGAGCGAGGACATGGGCTATGTCATCACCCAGGTCATGCTGCCGGAAGGCGCCTCGCTCGAACGCAACACCGCCATCGTCCAGGAGGTCGAGCAGCACTACCTCAAGGATCCCGCGGTCGACGGCGTGCTCGCCATGGGCGGCATGAACCTGCTCGCCGGCGGCACCAACACCACCAACGCCTCGACCCTGTTCATCACCCTCAAGCCGTGGGAGGAGCGCAAGACCCCCGAGCTGTCGGTGCGCGCGGTGCTGGGCCGGGTCTACAAGGCCTTCAAGGACGATCCGCGCGCGCTGGTGCTGCCCTTCAACCCGCCCCCGGTGCCCGGCCTGGGCACCCGCGTGGGCATCGAGTTCCAGCTCCAGGACCGCGCCGGCCACGGCCCCGAGGCGCTCGCCCGCACCACCCAGGAGCTGCTCGCCAAGATGGCGCCCAAGCCGGTGTTCAGCGGCACCACCACCACCTACAGCTTCACCCAGCCGCAGCTGCTGGTCGATATCGACCGCGAGCAGATCAAGGCCATGGGCCTGCCGGTGGGCACCGTGTTCGAGACCCTGCAGGCCCAGCTCGGCTCGCTCTACATCAACGACTTCACCAAGTTCGGACGGGTGTGGAAGGTGCAGATCCAGGCCGAGCCCGACTACCGCCGCTCGCCCGAGATGATCGGACGCATGTATGTGCGCAACAGCCAGAACGAGCTGCTGCCGCTGTCCGGGGTGGTGAAGCCGACCTGGAAGGCGGGTCCCAACCTGATCACCCGCTTCAACAACTTCCCCGCCGCCTCGTTCACCGCCGCGACCGGCCCCGGGTACTCCACCGGCGAGGCGATGGACGAGGTGCTGGCCCTGGCCAAGGAGCTGCCCGAGGGCTACGCGGTCGAGTGGTCGGGCGCCAGCCTGCAGGAGCGCCGCGCCGGCAGCCAGGCGGGGCCGATCATGGCCTTCGGCCTGCTGCTGGTGTTCCTGGTGCTCTGCGCCCAGTACGAATCCGTGCGCATGCCGGTGGCGGTGATCCTGGCGGTGCCGCTGGGCATCTGCGGCGCCATGCTCGGCTGCTGGATCACCGGCCTGCCCAACAACATCTATGTGCAGATCGGCCTGCTGGTGCTGGTCGGGCTGGCGGCCAAGAACGCCATCCTGATCGTCGAGTTCGCCGCCGAGCAATTGCATGCCGGCAAGAGCGTGTCCGAAGCCGCGGTCGAGGCGGCGCGGCTGCGCTTCCGTCCGATCCTGATGACCTCCTTCGCCTTCATCCTCGGGGTGGTGCCGCTGATCCTGGCCTCGGGCGCCGGCGCCGCCGGACGCATCTCGATGGGCATCGGCGTGTTCAGCGGCATGACCGTGGCCACGGTGGCCGGCGTGCTGCTGATCCCGGCCTTCTTCCGCCTGGTGATGGGCAAGGGCAAGGCCGTGGCCACCCCGCCTGCCGCCGCCGAGCCCCCGGCGCAGCCGCACCAGTGACCGGCGGCCTGCCGCCGCTCCGCTCCTGCCGGCGGTGCCTGCTCGCCTGGAGCGCGTGCGGTCCCTCTTCCACCCCGGAGCATCACATGCCCAATCCCATCCTCGCCCTCCTCCTCGCCGGCCTGGCCTCCGCCCCGCTGCTGGCGGCCGAAGGCGGCCAGATCGCCCTCACCGTCGACGGCGTGCCTGGCGGTCTGTTCGCCAACAAGGTCGCCATGACCGCCAGCGTCACCGCCATCGACGCGACCACGCGCATGCTGACCCTCAAGGGCCAGGATGGCGCCGTGCGCAGCGTGCGGGTCTCGGATGCGGCGGTGAACTTCCCCCAGATCAAGGTCGGCGACAGCGTGCGCGTCGAACTGGCCGAGGAGCTGGTGGTGGCGATGGTCGAGGACGGCGCCAAGCCGGCCGAGGGCGTGGCCGCCGGGGTCGCCCTCGCCCCGGTGGGCGCCAAGCCCGGTGCGGTGGCGGTCAAGGCGGTCCAGGTCACCGCCACCGTGACCGCGATCGACGCCGGCAAGCGCACCGCCACCCTGACCTTCGCCGATGGCGCGGTGCGCACCGTCGCCGTGCGCCCGGATATCGACCTGTCCAAGCGCAAGGCCGGCGAGAAGGTGCGCTTCACCCTGACCGAATCGGTGGCGATCCTGGTCGAGAAGCCCTGACGCGCTTCCTGCGTGTCATCCATGCCCCGTGTTTGACCGTCCTGGGTGCGGACTGCCCGCACCCGGGGCCATGCTGCCGGAAGGGTCCCCGCCGCCATGAACCTTCTCCGCCCGCTGCTCTGCCTGGTCGCCGCCTGCCTGTGCTCAGCCGAAGGGCCGGCCACGGCGGCTGCCGCCGTCCCGCCCTGGCCGATGGACATCCCCATCAGCGGCGGGGTCATCACCCTCTATCAGCCCCAGCCCGAGACCCTCGACGGCAACCAGCTCAAGGGTCGTTCAGCGGTCTCGTTCCTACCTGCCGGCAAGGGTGAGGACGAGCGCGTGTTCGGCGCCATGTGGATGACCGCCACCCTCGACATCGACCGCGAGCATGATGTGGCGCGGGCGCGCTCGCTGGCCATCACCCGGGTGGTGACGCCCAAGGGCGAGAAGTCCCCCGACGAGGGGCAGGCGGCGCGCAAGGCGATCCAGGACGCGGTGCTCGCCAAGGGCATCGAGATCGACCTCGACCGCCTGGTGGCGACCCTGGAGGAGCCGGCCGACGACGCCACCGCCGCGGTCGCGGTCAGGCCTCCGCGCATCCTGGTGCGCACCGCTCCCGCCCTGCTGGTGGTGTGCGATGGCGAGCCCAAGGTGCAGGAACTCGGTGGCGTGCGCCGGGTGGTGAACACGCCGGCCTTCGTGGCCGCCGATGCCACCGGGGTTTGGTGGCTGCGCAGCGAGCAGGACTGGCTCACCGCCCCGGCCATGACCGGGCCCTGGTCCATCCCCACCGGCTGGCCGCCCAAGGCGGTGGCCGACGCCGCCAAGGAGGCTGGTTTCGCCACCTCGGTGCTGCGCGGTGGCGAGGACAAGGCGCCCGAGGTCATCCTGGTGCAGGAGCCGGCCGAACTGGTGCTGTTCGATGGCAAGCCGTCGTTCGAGGCGATCGGCGACGGCGCCCTGCTGGGCGCCAGCAACAGCGACGACGATGTGCTGATCGAGGTGGCCACCGGCCGCCACTACCTGCTGCTGGCTGGGCGCTGGTTCAGCGCTGCGCGCATCGACGAGGGTGTGCTCTGGACCGACGTGCCGCCCGATCAGCTGCCGGCTGCGTTCGACGATCTGCCCAAGACCGGTCCGTGGGCGCGCCTGCGCACCCACGTCCCCGGCACCCGCGAGGCGGCCGAGGCGGTGGCGCAGCAGCAGGTGCCGCAGACCGCGCGCATCCCGCGCACCGCCACCATCTCCGTGACCTTTGATGGCGAGCCGCAATGGGCGCAGGTCCAAGGGCGCGCGGCCGAGTACGCCCTCAACACCGGCGATGCGGTGTTCCGCCTGCCCGGTCCGCAGTATTTCGCCTGCCGCGACGGGGTGTGGTACCAGGGCGGGGATCCGCATGGGCCGCTCGCGGTCGCCACCTCGGTGCCCGAGGCGCTGCGCCGCCTGCCCCCGGAATGCCCGTGGTCCAACTGCTCCGCGGTCGAGGTCTACCAGGCCGATCCCCAGTACGTGTGGTGCGGTTACACCCCGGCCTATCTCGGCTGGTACTCCTATTACGGATGCCCGGTCTACGGCACCGGCATCTGGTACCACGGCTGGTATGGCCACCATGTCTACCCGCAGCCGCTCACCTGGGGCGCGGCGGTGCGCTACAACCCGGTGACCGGCTGGGGAGTGGCGGCGGTGGGCGTGCGCGGGCCCTATGGCGGGGTCGGGGTGGCGGTGGGCGGATTCCACGTCAACCGCTGGTATGGCAGCGGTGGCGCCCATCCCCTGCCCGCCGCCGGCGCGGCGCGGCCGGTCGCCGGAACCGCGCAGCCCGCCGCGCTGGCGACCGCCAACCGTCCGGCGCTCTATGATCGCGTCCAGGGCGCCGAACGGCCGCGCCTGGAGGAGTCCGCCCAGCGTCTGCGCGTCGCTCAGCGCCCTGCCGGCGCTCCGGCGCGCGAGAACCTGGCGGTCGACCGTGACGGCAACATCGGTCGGCCGACCTCCGATGGAGGCTGGCAGATGCGCCAGGACGGCAACTGGAAGGACCTGCCCCGGCCCGAGCGCCAGGCCCCGGCGGCCAGGCCGCAGGCGCAGCCGGCGCCCAGGCCGGCGCAGCGTCCGGCGCCGACTCCGGTGCAGCGCCCGGCGCCGCCGCCGGCGGCGAGCTTCCAGCGTACCCAGGAGCTGCGCCAGCGCGGCGAGCAGCGCATCCAGCAGCGCAGCGCCCCGCCGCCCGCCGCCGGTGGCGGCCGCCGTCGCTGAATCCTCAGGTTGCGATCGTGACCGTGGCTTCGCCGTGGTATTCGGTGGCGGCCTTGGTCTCGAGCGGGTGGTCGCGCCACCAGCGGCGGGCGTCGCCGGCGGTCCAGCTGCCGGCGTCCTGGCAGGCGAGCAGCTCCTCGGCGAGCATGTCGGCGTCGGCCGGGCGTTCGGCGGGATCCTTGGCCAGGCAGCGCAGCAGCACCGCCTCCAGGTCGGCCGCCACCGGCACCAGCGCCGACGGCTTCGGCGGCGGGGCGTTGAGGTGGGCCATGAGCAGGTCCATCACCGCCTCGGCCGAGAAGGCGTCGCGGCCGGTGAGCAGGAAATAGCCCACCAGGCCGATGGCATAGAGGTCGACGCGGCCGTCGACCCCCGGGCGCTGGTTGATGGTCTCGGGCGCCATGTACGCGGGCGTGCCGCTGATCACGTCGGCCTGGCTCAGGGTCGAGCCGGTGTTGCCGCCCAGCTTCTTGACCAGGCCGAAGTCGAGCACCTTGATGAAGTCGTGGATGCCGCCGCGTTCGGTGACGAACAGGTTGGCGGGCTTGATGTCGCGGTGCAGCAGGCGGGCGCGGTGGGCCTCGGCGAGCGAGCCGCAGGCCTGCACCAGCAGGTGGATGACCCGCCCGGCCGGCAGCGGCCCGTGGCGCTCGACCAGATCCTGCAGGTCCATGCCCGCCAGGCATTCCATCGCGTAATAGAACTCGCCCTGGGCGGTGCGGCCGAAGTCGTACACCGCGATGGTGTTGGGATGGGTGAGCTGGCTGCAGAGCTGGACCTCGCGCTCGAACTTGGCCACCGTCTCGGCATCGACCCGGCCGGTGATCATCTTGACCGCGGTCTTGCGCCGCAGCAGGCGGTGGGTGGCGACGTAGACCGCGCCCATGCCGCCCTCGCCCAGCTTGCGTTCGAGGCGGTATTGGCCCAGCTCCTTGACCGAGCGCTCGGCGTGGCGGGCACGCCGGGCCAGGCGGGCGTTGACCAGCAGGAACACCGCCACCGCCACCCCGGCGAGCAGGATGAGCGCCACCAGGCCGCCGTTCATCCACAGCAGCAGGTGGAGCGCGCGGTAGGCCTCGTCGCGGTCCATCTTCACCGCGATGCCGATCTGGTGCTCCTCGCACCAGGTCCAGGCGCCCAGCACCCGGTGCCCGCGATAATCCTGATAGCCGTCGAGGTCGATCCCGGCGCGGCCGGCGATCCCTTCGCGCACCGGGCGGGTGAAGGGCAGGGTCGAACGCAGCACCCCGGGGGCGGCGCCTTCGCTGTCGCGCAGCTCGATCGCGAAGATGGTGCTGGTGGCCTCGGGCGGGAGCAGGGTTCCGCGCAGCTGCGCGGTGAAGCGGCTCTCGGTGAGCATGCGTCCCTGGCGGTCGAAGGCGTAGATCTCGCCGGTGGTGCCGGGGTGCGCGGAGAACAGCCGGGCGAAGTCCTGGTGCAGCCCGGTGCCGAGGATCAGCACCGCCGGCACCTTGCCGGCGATGCGCGCGCAGGCGAGGAAATGGGGTTCCTCGCTGCCCTCGATCCTGGTCGGGGGCAGCAGCAGGGGCTTGCCCTTCATCGCCGCGGCGACCCCGTCGCGGATCGCGGCCGGCAGCGTGCGGCCATCGGCGGCGGGGTCGGGATTGGCGAGGATGCGTCCATCCGGGTCCACCATCGCCCACCAGGACAGCCCCAGGGGGGCGACGAAGGGATCGGTGAGCTGGCGCAGGCGGCCGGCGGCCGCCTTGTCGCCGCCGGCGTGGGCGGCCAAGGCCTCGATCAGCGGCGGCCGCACCGCGAATGCGGCGGCGAGGTTGGTGCGGCGCACCATCCAGTCGTGGGATGCATGCGCGGCGGAGTCGCGGATGGTGGCCAGGTTGGTTTCCGCCAGGTGGCGCAGCTCGCTGCGCACCACCCCCAGGGCGAGCACGCCGATCGCCAGCACCGCCAGCATGATCGCCCCCAGGGTGGCCCAGAAGCGCCAGCGGCTGCGCAGGGCGAAGGTGGCTGAGCCGATGGTGCCGTCGGAGAGGTGCTGGTCGGGTGACATGGGGGCTCCAGGCCGGTCGGACGCGGCGATGGGCTATTTGCGCCTGGCGGGCTTGGCCGCTGCCGGCTTGGCCTTGGCGGCAGGGGCGGCCTTGGCCGCCGGCTTGGCCGCGGGCAGCGGGGCCTTGGCCGGCGCGGCCTTGGCCGGCGCGGCAGCGACTGCCGGCATCGGCACCGCCTCGGCCGCCGCCATCTCCTGGATCAGCGCCGCCACCAGGCCGGTCCAGCCGGTCTGGTGGGTGGCGCCGATGCCCTTGCCGTTGTCGCCGTGGAAGTATTCCGCGAAATTGAGCTGGTCCTGCCAGTGCTTGTCGTGGTCGAACAGGTCGACGCCGCCGTTGCAGGGCCGGCGGCCGTCCTTGCCGCGGGCGAAGAGCGAGACCAGGCGCCGGGAGAGTTCGTCGGCGACCTGGAGCAGGGTGAGCTGCTTCTTGGAGCCGGTGGGGAACTCGACCTTGTAGCCGTCGCCCAGGTGGGCATGCCAGCGCTTGAGGGCGGTGATGAGGATGTAGTTGACCGGCATCCACACCGGGCCGCGCCAGTTGGAATTGCCGCCGAACAGGAACGAGTCGGAGTCGCCCGGGACGTAGCCGACCGAGTACGGGGTGGCGCCGACGTAGAAGGTGTAGGGCTTCTTCTCGTGGTGCTTGGACAGGCCGCGGATGCCGTGCGCCGAGAGGAACTCGGCCTCGTCGAGCAGGTGGCGCAGGATGTGCGCGAAGCGGTCCTTGGGCACCAGCGAGGCGAGGGCGATGCCGTTGTCGCCCTGGTGCACCAGGGTCTCGTGCGCCTGGGACAGCTTGGTGCGGGTGCTGAGCGCGCGCAGCACCTGGTTGGCCAGGCCCGAGGCGAGGAAGGCGCCGTTGGGATAGGCGAGCGAGGCGACCAGCGGCAGCAGGCCGACCATCGAGCGCACCTTGAGCGGGATCGACTGGCCGTCGCAGCGCAGCACATCGTAGTAGAAGCCGTCGTGCGCATCCCACAGCTCGGCGCCCTTGCCGCCGATGTTGCCCTGGATGTTGTTGAGCGAGACGCCGAGGTAGAGGAAGTGCTGGATGAAGCGCTCGACCTGGTGCGCGTACACCGGGTTGTGCTGGCACAGCTCCAGGCCGATCACCGCCATGTCGGTGGCGAAGATCCCCATCCAGGCGGTGCCGTCCGCCTGTTCGAGGTAGCCGCCGGTGGGCAGCGGCGACGAGCGGTCGAACAC
>JAKLKR010000095.1:0-244 GCA_023150565.1 Planctomycetota bacterium | reverse complement strand
CCAGGCCGAGGAAGCCGCCCTGGAACAGGTTGGCGCCGCTGGCGTCCTTGCGGTTGAGCCACCAAGTGTAGTAGTCGCCCAGCTTGAGGAACATGGTCTCGAGGAAGGTGCGGTCGCCGCTGCCGGTGCGGTCGCGTTCGATGCAGTAGACGCGCCAGGCGGCGCGTGCGACCACCGGCGGATTGCAGTCGTCGAAGTTCCATTCGTAGGCGGGGATGGCGCCGCTCGGGGCCTGGAAGCGCGG
>JAKLKR010000094.1 GCA_023150565.1 Planctomycetota bacterium | reverse complement strand
GCCCAGTCCCACCTGATCAAGGCCGGGGTCGTCGACCTCGACATCGAGCAGGTGCCCACCGCCTGGACCTCCGCCCAGAAGAGGGCTCTGGTCGAGCGGCAGCAGGCCGAAGGCAGGGAGGGCGAGGTCTGGGTGCAGCGCAGCACCCGCTACCTCGGTGGCAAGACCCCTGGCGAGGTCATGGTCCGCACCAAATACTTGGCCGAGACCGAGGTCGTCATCACCGCCCTGACCCCGACCACCGTGCCGGGTCGCCCCTTCGGTGCGATCGAGGTGGCCGAGAGCTGCCCCGACGGAGCGGGTCGTCCAGTCGGACGAGTCGGCACCGGCTTTGACGGCCAGGATGCGGCCGAGATCGCTGGGCTGGTTGCCCAGCACCCCGAGGGCCTGCGCATCCTGGTCCGGCACCAGGGCAGGACCGAGACCGGCATGCTCTGGCATGCCCGGTTCCTCAAGGTGATCGGTCCGGTCGGGATGGCGGCATAGCACCCGCCATGCTGCTGCGCCGTCCCTCCATCGCACGCCAGTGGACTCGCTCGCTGCCGGCCTCGCTGCGCGCCGAGCAGATCCATGCCCTCCACGTCCTCAGTCGCCGTACCGGTCGCACGATCCGCCGGATCGTGACCGAGGCTGTTCTTACCGTCTTGGATGATGCGCGGGTAGCTGCCTGAATTGCTACGGGCCCTCCCGGCCCAGCACAGCCCACGGGAGGCGCACCTGATGCACGCCATCGCAATAGGGACCGACCTCGTAGGGCGGGAAGCTGATCACCAGACCGTCGCCTGCGATCGACCAGACACGCAGAAGCTCATCGCCCTCTGGGCGCCGAGTGGTCTGGCCAGCCTTGAACCACCCCGCCTCCTGTCGGACAAGATCGTCAACCACCGCCTTGATGGCACGCGGTCGCCAGTCGGGCAACGGTCCCAGGTAGTCGTCGAGCGTGACCTGCTTCCACGACTGCCCCGACCGCCGCCAGGTATGTCCCCGCAGATAGGTATTGGCATGCACTCCACCGGTGTAGCTGCACTGCCAGTCCAGCGTGCTCACCAGATCAGAAGACCACCAGGTCACCTCGGTGAGGATGTCATCCGTCCAGCACCATTGATACGTGGGAAATGGCTCTTTCGCCGGGACCGAGCGGGAATCCCCGTCGGTCAGGGTCATCCACTCCCTGATCAGCGTCAGCCGATCCATCTGGTGAGCGCGCATGACGGCGCGAAACGGATCGTCCACCTTGATTGGCATCGGAACGGTGACCGTCTGCGATTCGATGCCATCGGAATGGCTCACCCGCACCCAGCGGGCCATTAGCGGCATATTGGGCTTGGTGATGGCCCGAGCCAAGTCGCTCAACCGACTGCCGTCGCTGAGGACGCCCTCGGCATCAACCGTCACCTCGCTCACAACAGGACGGCGACCAGGACCAAGGTCGACTCGGGTGCCGGCTTTCTTGCCCATCGTCAACACGACGGCGTTCCCGTCGCCCGACCCATACAACCCTGCCCACTCCCACTGTCCTTCCCTCATGCTGGGGATCGGCCATGGAACGGCATCGGCTCCGCTGCACCAGCCGGCAACCACCACAACCACCACGATGACGCTGCGCATGCAGCAGTCCTATCTACCGCCTCTGCCACAACAGCGGCGACCCGGTCTCACTCCTCACCCTCTTCAGGAATCCTGACCCATGACGACCTTCTCTTTCCCACGTCTCACCGCCGATCGCATCGCCCGCCTCGCGCTGGCCTGCGACCCCGGCACCGGCTCCATTGCCCACATCGGGCTGCGCATCACGCCCTCGGCCGTGCGCTTCGCCGCCACCACCGGCCGCATCCTCGCCAGCCTACTGGTGCCGATCGAGGACCTCGCCGGCGAGCCCGGCGACCTCGTTCTCGACAGCGGCCAGTTCGCTTCCGCCCTCAAGGGCCTGGCCAAGTCGGGTGGCCGCATCACGGTCGAGATCGGGCCCAAGGAGGCCCGCCTCACCCACGGCGGCTCCTCCTCCATCGCTCGGCGCGTCGACGGCACCTTCCCGCTCATCGACCACGTCTGGACGCGGCCGACCGGCCGGCGCTGGGTGCCGACCGTAAGCACGCTCGATCCTACCCTCGTCGGCATCGCCCAGAAGATCAGCGGCAACCGCCAACCGCTGCTGTTCGTCTCGCCGGTCGAGCCGGCCGCTAGGTTGGAGCGCCTGTGGGCTGTGCCGGGTACGCAGTCCGAGGACGCCATCTCGGTCGCCGCTGTGCGAGCCGCGACCACTGCGCCCGCGTACTGGGCCGATCACGAACTGGCGGTCTTGATCATGCCGATCACCCGCTCGCCCGATGAGCGCCAACTCGATCTCAGCCAGCACGCCCTGGCCTTGCTGCAGGTCGCCGCCCAGGCGGCCTGAGCACTCCCCGCCTCATCATCACCCCGAAGCCGGTGGCAGCCGCCACCGGAGACAGGAGCAATTTCATGCAGCTATTCCCTGATCTGCTCGTCGGTCCGGCACTCGCGGCAGCGGCCACCCTTGCTCCGGTGCTTCCGCCCCAGCCGGTTCCCTCCTCCACTCGCCTCGGCCTTCCGCCCACCCGCCAGAACCCCTGGCAGCGCAACGGTCGCGCCATGCTGGCCGAGGCCACCACCGACCCCGATGCGGCCATCCGCCAAGCCGGTCTCGACTGGACGGTAGAGCGCGTCGACCTGCGCTGCGCTGACACCCTCGATCCCGTCCCCGAGTTCAGCGCCATCCGCCGCAGCGACACCAACGGCATCCTCGGAGTGGTCGGCCCCGACTACGAGCCCTTCCAGAACGCCGCCATGTTCCAGGTCTTCCGTGACCTGGCCCAGGTCGGTCGGGATGACGGAGGGCGGCCCTTTGCCATCGAGACGGCGGGCGCCTTCCAGGGCGGGAAGGTGGTGTGGGCGCTCGCCCATCTCGCTGACCTCGGCATCCGCATCGGCGATGACGAGGCCAAGACCTATCTGCTCGTGTCCAGCGGCCACACCGGCAACCGCACGTTGATCATCGCGCCGACGACCGTGCGGGTGGTCTGCCAGAACACGCTGAGGATGGCAGAGGCCGAAGCGCGCGAGAACCGCCGTCGGCCTGGTCTCGCTGGCGGCTTCGCCATCAAGCACACCCCCGGCATCCACGAGGCGGTGGCCGAGGCCAAGGCCGCCTTCGCGGCCACGGTCCAGGACCACGCCACCACTGCTTCCGTGTGGAAGCACTTGGCGGCCAAGCCGCTGACCAGCCGGCTGGAATCCACCTTCATGGCCCAGGTCTTCGGCACGCCTGGCCCCGACGAAACCGACCGGGCGCGGTCGCTGCGCAAGTCCCGCGAGGAGCGCATCGCCGCCATCTTGGCCTCGCCCACCAGCCAGGTGCGCGGGACGAAGGACAGCGCCTTCAGCTTGCTGCAGGCCGTGGTCGAGTACGTCGATCACGATCGCACCACCCGCACGGCCGAGGGCGGGGATGCCGATGAAAGCAGGCTGTTCAGCGCGTCTTTCGGCAGCGGGGCCGCGCTGAAAGCGCGGGCCTGGGATGCCATCTTGGAGGTCGCGTGAACTCGCCGGCGGTCTGGCAGCCTGACTTCACCGCGGTCGCTCACAGGCGTGCCGACGAGGTGAAAAGCGTCGCCGAACTGGTTGGGGCCGTGGCCGCCGCAGCGTTGGTGGGGCTCGCGGTGATCACCGCGATCTTCGGCGCCGGCGGGGTTGGCGGTGGGGATCGGAAGTAGGCTTGCGCGGCGCCCCCGCCCATTACACATCGGCTAAGGCGCCCGCCGACAAGACCAACAACGCCAGCACGATCCACAACGCCAACAACACCAGTATTACCGAGCATTCGCGGTTATTTCAGGCCGCCTGCTCACCCATCGCAACAACAACCCTACTTGGGCGCCAGCTCGTCGGACCTTCTCGGTCGATGAGCACCGGCAGCAGCACCTTCGCTTTGCCGGTTCTGTTGAACGCGCCGCAGGCCCGCTGCGGCGCTGTTGCAGGGTGCACATCGTGGATTCTCCCAGCTCAGCCCAAGTGCCGGTACCCGGCTCTACCCCGTCCGCTGCCTTCGAGCGTGAGGGGTTGCCCCGTTTCTTCACTATACAGGAGGCATCGGAGCAACTGCGTTGCTCTATAAAAACTCTGCGACGGCGCGTAGCGGCCGGCACTCTGCACGCCCATCGTGGTGCAGGCGATCGCCTCCTGTTCACGACCGCAGATCTGTGGGTTTTCCTCCAAGGGAGGTTTGCCCCATCCCCCAGCGCCTCTTCTCCGCCGGTCGCCGAGGTCCTGGGGGACCTTGCGCGTGATCTGGCGGGGTGAGGTCCAACCGAGAAAGACACCCCATGCCTCGACAGGCAAAAGCTGCCTTGGGCAGTTATACGACGCCGTTCGGAACGGCTCACTTCCGCACTCATGCTACCGGACGTGGAGAGCAGGTCGCGCTCCACGTCCGTGGCTCAACGCTGGTGCTTCGCTGGCTATTTCAGAGAAAAGCCATTAAGGAGCATCAGCAGCAGATCTACATCACTCCCCCGGGGGCCCATGCCACGATGGACGGTGTCACGGCCCTCCACGCCGAGATGGTGAAGTCGTGGAACCTGCGCTTGGCCCGTGAGCCAGGGGGCTGGTCGACGCATGCCGCGCACTTGGGAGGAACGGGTGCGGTGACGGTGACGCTCTCGGACCTCGTGACCCGGATGGAGGCGCATGCCAGCGCCACGGTGCGGGCTTCGACCCTCAAGACCTATCGCTTCGGGTGGCAGACCATCCTGCGCAACCTCCCTCCGGCGACGCCAGTCACCTCGTTGAATACGGGCATGCTTCTTGGCTCCATTGGGAAGCTCCAAAACGACGGCCTATCCGCTGAATCAATTCGCAAGCACATAGCACAACTCAAGAAGCTGTGCTCGTTTGCGGTCCAGGAAGGGTTGCTGATCCAGGACCCCTCGGTCAGCATCAAGCTGCCCAAGATCGCCCGGTCGTTGCCGCGGTTTCTGAGCCCCGACCAGCGTGATCGCCTGCTGGCGGCGGCCGAGGCCAAGGGGCGGGATTACCACCTGCTGGTGGCCTGCGGGGTCTATCTCGGGCTGCGCAAGGCCGAGCTCAACGCCTTGCGCTGGACCGACATCGACTTTGAGAAGCGGGTCGCCCAGGTGGTGAACACCGAGGATTTCACCACCAAGTCGGGCAAGCCCCGCTCGATCCCGGTCTGCGATGAGTTGCTGGCCATCCTCCAGCGGTACCGGCATCTGGCCGGCTTTGTCCTGGCGCCGAAGAAGAAGTACCGTCCCAAGGCGCGCTACCGCTGGGAATTCCGCGATGTTTTCGTGGATCTAGTGATCACGGCCAAGCTTGATGTGCGCGAAGTCAGTCCCCACGTCATGCGCCACACCTTCGCCTCGATCCTGGCCCAGCGTGGGGTCAGCCTGTTCAAGATCGGGGCTTGGATGGGGCACAGCACAGCGCAGGTGACCGAACTCTACGCCCACCTCACTGCGTACGACGAGGACATCCGCCGGCTCAACCCCGGAACGACTAATGGGCAAGCAATTGGCAGGGTGGGCGACCAGTGATCTGGCACCCCCTCCCCCGGAAGGGGGAGGGGGATTTTTCTTTACGTCTGCAGGCGCGGACGATTGACCGCGCTAACACCGGGAAGCCTATTTTAGCGTACTTTAGCGTACTTTGTGCTAGCGCGGTGAACGAAATGCACCCGCCCTCAAAAGCCAGAACCCTCGGTTTTCACCGAGGGTTCTGCATAAATGCGCAGGAGGGGACTCGAACCCCTACGAGTTTGACCTCGCTAGCACCTCAAGCTAGTGCGTCTGCCAATTCCGCCACCCGCGCGTGGAGGGGCGGAGTATGTCGGCTTCGCACCCCAGTCAAGGCGGGCGCCGGCTCAGTTGCCGGCGCGGAAATCCTCGACCACCCGCATCAGATAGCGCCCCGGGCAGTCGGTGGTCTTGAAGTTGCGATGGCCGTAGACGCTGCTGCGCGACAGCTTGTAGCGGCGGGTCAGACGGTCGAGGACGTCGATCAGGGCCTCGCGCTGGGCCTTGGGCACCTGGCTGTGCTCGTAGTCGCCGATCAGGCACACGCCGATGTTGCCGATGTTGTTGTCGCCGCCGGCATGGGCGCCCTGGTAGCGCAGCGGACGGCCCTCGAACACCCGGCCATCGCGGGTGATCAGGAAGTGGTAGCCGATCGAGGCCCAGCCGCGATTCTTGTGGTTGCGCTCGAAGGTGCGCATCAGCTCCTTGGGCTCGGCCTTGGCATCACCTGGCTCACCGCTGTGGTGCACGGTGATGCGGTAGGGCCGCGCCATCGGTTCGGTGGCGTCCTGTTCGACCGCGCTGGTGGTCCAGGCGCTGCGCGGCTGGTACCAGGAGTTGTCCTCGGCATCCACCGGCTTGGCCGGCAGGGCCGGGGCCGGGGCCGGGGCCACCGGCGCCGCCGGCAGGGCCACCGGCGGCGGGGCGGTGTTGGGACGCTCCGGTGCCGGCGCCTGGCGCAGGCAGCCGGAGGCGGCGATGGCGGCCGCCAGGACCAGGACGAGGACGGCGCGCATCATGGGTGCCTCCGGCGGGTTAGCGGCGACGGCCCAGGCGGATGCCGCCCACCAGGGGCTTGAGCAGGCGCGGGGCGGCGGGATCGCCGGCGGCGGCGGCCGGGGCCGGCTTGGGCGGCGGCGGCAGCTCGAAGCCGTCGACCTTCTCCTCCTCGAGCAGCAGGCCGATGTGCTTCTCGATCTCGAGCAGGAACTGGCCGTCCTCGGGGGTGATGAAGGTGCGCGCCACGCCCTTGGCGCCGTTGCGGGCGGTGCGGCCGATGCGGTGCACGTATTCCTCGGGCATCTCGGGCACGTCGTAGTTCACCACGTGCGAGACGCTGGGGATGTCGAGTCCGCGGGCGGCGACGTTGGTCGCCACCAGGCACTGCAGCTGGCCGCCGCGGAAGTCCTGCAGGGTGCGCTCGCGGCGCGACTGCGGCAGGTCGCCGTGGATGGCGCCGGCGCTCATGTGCTTGCGCTTGAGCACCTCGGCGACCCGGTCGGTCTGGTGCTTGGTCTTGCAGAAGACCACCAGCTGCGGCGGGTTGAAGGTCTCGATGAAGTGCGCCAGCAGCTCGTTCTTACGCTCGCGCGGCACGGCGATGAACTTCTGGTCGACCTGGTCGACGGTGACGCGCTCGGGCTCGATGTGCACGCGCTCGGGCGAGCGCATGTGCTTCTCCGCCATCTCGCGGATGGGGTCGGGGAAGGTGGCCGAGAACAGCATCATCTGCCGGCTCGGGGGGGTGTGGCCGATGATGTAGTTGACGTCGGGCCAGAAGCCGATGTCGAGCATCTGGTCGGCCTCGTCCAGCACCGCCACCGCCAGGCGCGAGAGGTCGAGGGTGCGCCGCTTCATGTGGTCGATGATGCGGCCAGGGGTGCCGATCACCACGTGCGGCTTGCGGTCGAGGGCGCGGAACTGCTCGTCCATCGACACGCCGCCATAGATCAGCGCCGCGCGTGCGCCGCTGGCGCCGGACATGCGCATGTATTCCTGGTGCACCTGGCGCGCGAGTTCGCGCGTCGGGCACAGCACCAGCGCCACCGGGCCCTCGCCCTCCAGGCTGTAGAGGCGCTGGAGGATGGGCAGCACATAGGCGCCGGTCTTGCCGGTGCCGGTCTGGGCCTGGCCGACCACGTCCTTGCCGGACAGCGCCACCGGGATGGCGATCTCCTGGATCGGGGTGGGCTTCTGCCAGCCGACCGCGGCCAGATCGGCGAGGATCTGCTCGTTCAGGCCGAGGGCACGGAAGCCTTCGGCCTTGGGCAGCTGGGCGAGCTCATCGGCGACGCGCGGAGCCAGGGGCAGGCGCGGGGCCTCGCCTGGCTCTTCGCGGCGGTGGGTGCGCTCGGGCGGGCGGCCCGGGCTGGGCACCGGCGGGTGCACCACCGCGGCCGGAGCGGCTTCACCGGCCGGGGCGGCTTCGGCGGCGACCGGATCGATCTGGCCGTCGTCGCGGCGGTCTTCACGGCGCTCCTCGCGCTGGCGTTCGTCGCGGGGGCGGTCCTCGCGCCGTTCGCGGCGGTCATCGCGGGGGCGGTCCTCGCGCCGTTCGCGGCGTTCGTCGCGGGGGCGGTCCTCGCGCGGTTCGCGGCGCTCGTCGCGCGGGCGCTCCTCGCGCTGGCGTTCGTCCCGGCGCTCCTCGCGCGCCTCGACCGGTGCCACGGCGCCCGGCTGGACGGCAGGCAGCACCGTCGACCAGGCGCGGCCGCCGGGGGTCGGCGCGCTCACCTGCTCGGTGCGCTCATCGCGCTCGCCGGCCAGCCGCACCGCCGCCTTGCGCAGCGGGAAGAGGTCGCCGCGGTCGCCGCGCAGGGCGAAGCCGGGGGCGGTGATCTCGGCGATCTCGCCGGCGGTCACGCCGGCAGCCACCACCGTGCCCACCACGCGGTGGAAGTCGGGGTGCGGCAGCCCGCTGCAGGGGATGGGGGCGACGCCGCAGTCGGCCAGCAGTTCGCCCAGGCGGGCCTGGGCCCAGGACGGGGTCGAGGGGTCGCACAGTTCCAGCACCCCGGCGCTGAAGGTGCGCAGGCGGTCGAGCACGCTCGAAACCGGACGCTGGGGCCCGTTCAGGCGCGGACGCGGGGCCTGGGCGCGCGGATCCTGGGGCTGGCGTTCGTCACGCGGGCGCTGGTCGCGGCCACGGCCGTCGCGCTGGTCGGGGCGGGACTGCTGCTGCTGCTGCTGCGGCTGCGCTGCGGTGGTCGCGTCGACGGGGGCGGCCGGAGCAGGGGATTCCGGGGCGGTGGCTTCGGGGGCTCCGTCGTCACCGTCTTCGCCTTCGCCGTCATCCTCGTCGCCGCCATCGCCATTGTCGCCGGCTTCGCCCTGGTCGGCGCCGGCGCCGTCCTGGGTGCCCAGTTCATCACCACGACGGCCACGGCCACGACGACGGCGGCGGCGGCGGCGGCGGCGCTCTCCTTCGCCTCCAGGCATGCCGGCATCGCCGGATTGCTCGCCCGCGGCTGCGGCAGAGGGCTCGCCGCCGGCTTCGGTGGCCACTGGTGCGGCAATCGGCGCCGGAGCGGGGCTGGGCGACGGGTTGGTCAGGTCGGCCACCGCGGCGGCGTCCAGGACTTCGGGCTCCTGGCCGGCGGGTTCGGCCACCACCGGAGCGGCGGGTTCGGCCACCGCGACCGCTTCGACGGGAGCCGGGGCCGGGGTCTCGACCACCGCCTCGCCCGGGGTTTCGGGGGCGAGCAGCGGGGCGGAGCCGTCGCCGCGGGTGCCGATCGCGCTCTGGATGGCCTGGATGAGTTCATCCTTGGCCAGCCGGCTGCGGTTGGCGATATTGTGTTCTCCGGCCAACTGGCGCAGTTCCTTGGCGCTCAACTGGTCAAGATCCTGATTGTCGCTCATGCCATTCCTTCGCTGGGGTGCCGCGATGCGGTCACGGCAGGGGGCCGCACCCCAGGCGCGCGCCAGCGCGCGCCGCGGGGGGCGCTCGTCCTACCGACCCCGGTGGTCGTCGGAGGGCGCCGTCGCACGCGCGACCGCTGGCCTTCCGAGGTAAGGCGCGGATTAGATGGCCGGCGGCAGGCGAGGCAAGGGCAGGAACCTAATTGCGGATTGTTGGCAAAGGCTGCGTTGCAACAAAGACTTACAACGAAAAAGCCAGGGCGGGTGGCCCTGGCCTTCGTGGCGAGCGAGGCTGGTGCGGATCAGGCGCCGCCACCGGAATTCAACTGCTCGATGATCGAGATCAACGGCATGAACAGGGCGATGACGATGAAGCCGACCGCACCACCCATGAAGATGATCAGTGCCGGTTCCATCAGGGCCATCATGCCTGCCACCGCGGCGTCGACCTCTTCGTCGTAGTTGTCGGCGATCTTGGTGAGCATGCGGTCGAGTTCGCCGGTTTCTTCACCGACCTTGATCATGTTCACCACGATGTCGTCGAAGATGCCCGAGCGCCGCAGCGGCTCGTTGATCGTCTCGCC
Organism: Planctomycetota bacterium; assembly: GCA_023150565.1. GTDB lineage: Bacteria > Planctomycetota > UBA11346 > UBA11346 > UBA11346 > JAKLKR01. Next base: position 8,592 of record JAKLKR010000094.1, on the reverse strand, counting down.
TTCCTTCACCGAGTCGCGCACCGCCTGGATGGCGTTGCGCACCACGATGTTGGGGGTGGCGTTGCGGGTGATCTCGAGGGCGTCGAGGAAGCCCACGCCCGAGGTCACCAGGGTGCCGAGGGTGCGGGTGAAGCGCGCCACCGAGCTCTTCTTGACCACGTTGCCCAGCACCGGCACGCGCAGCATCATGCGGTCGACGATGTTGCCGCCCACCTCGGTGCCGCGGAAGATCTTGGTGCCGATCACCAGGAAGACGATCGTGGCCAGGATGATGTACCACCAGTTGCCCATGATGTTCGACATGTCGATGAGCAGGAGGGTCAGCCCGGGCAGCTTGATGCCCAGTTCGCGGAAGATCTGTTCGAACTTGGGCACGATCATGATCATGATGAACGACAGGATGCCGACCGCGATGGTCAGCACCGCCACCGGGTAGATCAGCGCGCCCACCACTTTCTTCTTCAGCTTTTGCGCCTTTTCGCGGAATTCCGCCAGGCGCCGCAGGATGGCGTCGAGGGCGCCGGCGGTCTCGCCGGCCTTGACCAGGTTGGTGTAGAGACGGTCCCAGATCTTGGGGTGGCGGGCCATGGCCTCGGACAGCATCGAGCCGCCCTGGACCTCCTCGGTGACCTGCGAGATGGTGTCCTTGAACTTGCCCGGTCGCTGCATGTCGGTGAGGATCTGCAGCGATTGCACGATCGGCAGGCCGGCGTCCTGCAGGGTCGAGAGCTGGCGGGTGAACAGCGTCACCTGCGCCGGCTTGACCCCGGACCCCATCCCGGGGATGTTGATGCTGCCGCCCTTGGACTTGCCCTGGGCGACCATCTTGGCGGCCTTGCTCTTGGCCTCCTTGACCTCGATCGGCAGCAGGCCCTGCTTCTTGATCGCCGCGATGGCTTCGACCTGGCTGGAGGCTTCCACGGAGTCGGAGACCTCCTTGTTGGCCTTGCGGTCGAACGCTTTGTAGGTGAAGAGTGGCATGGTAGACCAGATTTACGGGGGGTGGCGGGGCGGATTACACGCCCATCACTCCTCCACGGCAAGGGTTTCCCGCACCACCTCCTCGATGGTGGATAACCCGGCGTAGATCTTCTGGATGCCGGCGTCGCGCAGGCTGCGCATGCCGGTGCGCTGGGCGGCGATGCGGATCTGGGTGGCGGCGGACTTCTGCAGCACCAGTTCGCGGATGGCGTCGTTGATGTCCATGATCTCGAACAGCGCCGTGCGTCCGCGATAGCCGGTGTTCTTGCAATTGTCGCAACCTTTGCCGTAGTAGAAGCGCTGGTTGGCGACATCGCGGGCCTTGATGCCGAGCTGCATCAGCTCCTCCTCGCTCGGCTCATAGGGGGTCTTGCACTTGGTGCAGATGGTGCGCACCAGGCGCTGGGCGATCACCGTCTCGAGGGTGGCGGCGAGCAGGAAGGGCTCGATGCCCATGTCGATCAGGCGCGACACCGCGGTAGGGGCGTCGTTGGTGTGCAGGGTGGTGAACACCAGGTGGCCGGTCAGCGAGGCCTGGATGGCGATCTGCGCCGTCTCCTTGTCGCGCGCCTCGCCCACCAGCACGATGTCCGGGTCCTGACGCAGGATGGCGCGCAGGCAGTTGGCGAACGAGCGTCCGACCGACTCGTCGACCGGCACCTGGATGAGGCCGTGGATCTCGTATTCGACCGGGTCCTCGGTGGTGATGATCTTGACCGAGTCCTCGTTCACCGCCGACAGCGCCGAGTAGAGGGTGGTGGTCTTGCCTGAGCCGGTGGGGCCGGTGACGATGACGATGCCGTTGGGGCGGTTGATGACCTCGTTGACGTAGGCGAGCTGGTCGTCGGGGAAGCCGACCTTGGCGATGTCGAGGTTCACCACCTTGCGGTCGAGGATACGGATAACCACCGACTCGCCGTACATCACCGGCAGGGTCGACACGCGCAGATCGACCTCGCGGTCGCCGATCTTGATCGGGATCTTGCCATCCTGGGGCATGCGCCGTTCGGCGATGTCGAGGTGCGACATGACCTTGATGCGCGCCACCAGCGCCGCGGCCAGGCTGACCGGCACCGGCAGCATCTCGTAGAGCACGCCGTCGATGCGGTTGCGCACCCGGAAGCTCGACTCGAACGGCTCGAAGTGCACGTCCGAGGCCTGGGCGCGCACCGCGGTCAGCAGCACCAGGTTGAGCAGCTTCTTGACCGGGGCCGAATCGGCGGCGGCGACCGCGTCGTTGGTGTCGACCTTGGTCAGCTCCTCGGGGTTGATCACGAAGCTGTCGCCGCCGGAGTCGGCGTCGATCACCTCCTGGGCATTGTAGAGCTTCATCAGCTCTTCCTGCTCGCGCGCATGCTCCTCGGCCTCGGCAGCGCCGTAGTGCTGGGTGATGGCGGCGTCGAGCGCCTCCTCGCTGCACAGCGCCGGGCGCACCTGCGCCACCCCGAGCATGAACTTGAGGTCGTCGAGCGCGGCGACGTTGTCCGGGTCGCAGGTCGCCACCACCAGCACGTTGCCGTCCATGCGCACCGGCAGGATGCGGTATTCGCGCGCGGTCTTGGCCGGCACTTTTTCGACCAGCGCCTGCGGCAGCACCATCCCCGCGAGCGCGACCATCTCCATGCCGAGCAGGCGCGCCACCGCGCCCAGCACCGCCTCGCTGCGGATGCCGCCATCCAGGCAGGCCTGGATGACGTCGATGTTCTCCTTGCGGTGGCGCGAGAAGATCTTCTGGGCGGTCGGCTGGTCGACCTCCTCCCATTCGTACAGCAGCTTGAGGAGGGCCTTGGGGTCGATGCCGGAGGCTTTGAGCATGGAGCGGGCCGCGTGGGTAGGAGGACGTGGGGCGGGCTGGCGATGCGCTCTGGGCGCCTATTTCTTGTCGGAGGTCGCCGAGGCGGCCTCGACCCCGGCCGGCAGCAGACCGGCCTCGGACACCTTGCGGGTGAGGTAGGCGGGGTCCTTGCTGTATGCCATCATGTTCTCGAAGGTGATGGTGCCGGCCTTGTAGTGGCCGAACAGCGAGTCATCGAGCAGGATCATGCCCTGGTTGGCGCTGGTCTGGATGGTCGAGTCGATGCGGAAGCTCTTGTTCTCGCGGATCAGGTTCGAGATCGCGGCGTTCATCAGCATGATCTCGTAGGCGGCGCAGCGTCCCTTGGGGGTCTTGGGCACCAGCGCCTGCGAGATCACCCCGATGAGGTTGCCGGCCAGCTGGGTGCGCACCATTTCCTGCTGGTTGGTGGGGAAGGCGTCGATGATGCGGTCGATGGTGCGGGCGGCGCCGGTGGTGTGCAGGGTGCCGAACACCAGGTGGCCGGTCTCGGCGGCCGAGATGGCCTGCGAGATGGTCTCGAGGTCGCGCATCTCGCCCACCAGGATGACGTCCGGGTCTTCGCGCAGGGCGCGGCGCAGGCCTTCGGCGAACGAAGGGCAGTCGACGTGGATCTCGCGCTGGTTCACCACCGACTTCTTGTGCGGGTGGGTGAACTCGATGGGGTCCTCGAGGGTGAGGATGTGGCCCTCCTCGGACTGGTTGATGTAGTCGATCATCGCCGCCAGGGTGGTCGACTTGCCCGAACCGGTGGGGCCGGTGACCAGGCACAGGCCGCGCGGGCGGTTGCACAGCTCCTTGATCTTCTCCGGCAGGCCGAGGTCCTCGAAGGTGAGGATCTTCTGCGGGATCAGGCGCAGCACCATGCCATGGCACTGCTTCTGCTTGAACACGTTGACGCGGAAGCGGGCCTTGTCGAAGTAGCCGATGGCGAAGTCGGTCGAGCCGACCTCGGCGACCTCGGCCTGCCCGCGCTCGGGGGTGATCTGCTTCATCAGCGCGGCGGTGTCGTCGGGGGTCAGCACCGGCCCCTTGAGGCTCTTGACCGAGCCGCTGATGCGGAAGCTCGGCGGCCGTCCGACCGCGATGTGGATGTCGGAGGCGTTCTGCTGCAGGCACACTTCCAGCAGCTGGTTCATGTCATAGGACATAGCCCGGTCAGTTTCCCCGGGCGCAGGGTCCGGAGAACCGCCGCCGCGCGCATGGCGGCTGGCGGTGTGTGGCACGGGGGGCGGAAAATGGTGCGGACGTTGCGCGCTCAGCCGGGAGGATCGCCACGCAGGGCGCGTACGAAGGCGGTCATCAGGGCGGGATCCTTGATCCCGGGCGCGGATTCGACTCCGCTGGCGGCGTCGACCGCCCACGGACGCACGGTGCGTGCCGCCGCCGCCACGTTGCCGGGGTGGAGGCCGCCGGCGAGGAAGACGGGGACGTCCAGCGCGACCCCGGCCAGCCAGCGGTGGTCCCAGGCCACACCGGTGCCGCCATGGCTGCCGGCGACCGCGGCATCCAGCAGCACCGCGTCGGCGGGGTAGCTGCGCAGGCGCGCGAGGTCGGCGGCACTGCCGATGCGGAACGCCTTGATCACCGGCACGCGCGCGCGCAGGCGTTCGGCCAGCTCGGGCGGCTCGTCGCCGTGCAGCTGGACCACTGAGCAGCGGGTGCGCGTCAGCGCCGCCAGGATGGTGGCCTCGTCGGCGTCGACGAACAGGGCCGCCGCCTGGGCCCCCGGCGGCACCAGGCGGGCGAGGGTGGCGGCGCGCTCGAGGTCGATGCGGCGGGGGCCGCGGGCGAGGTTGAGGCCGATGAGGTCGACCCCCAGGTCGATGGCGGTGCGCACGTCCTCCGGGCGGGTGAAGCCGCACAGCTTGATGCGCGGCCGCGCTCCGGCGGTCATTTGCCCTGGTAGAGGCGGGCGGCCAGGATCTCGGGCAGGCCGGCGGCGCGGATCTTGTTGGCGGCGGCGTCGATGTCGTAGTCGAGGCGGATGATGCTCACCGCCTTGGCGTCGCTGTCGTAGACCGCGTAGCTGGCCTTGTTGTTCTCGTCGCGCGGCTGGCCGACCGAGCCGGCGTTGACGATGATCGCCAACTCCTCGTCGATCGGGATCTCGGGGTCGAGGGTGTAGGTGATCGGGTCGGTGTCGAAGAACCCCACCGGCACGTGGCTGTGGCCGAGGAAGCCCAGGCGCGCGCCCATGCGCTTGAGCGCCTCGAAGCTCTGCTGGGCGTCGAACACCGTCTGGATGTAGTTGAACGCCTCGGGCTGGTGGAAGGTGCCGTGGGCGACCGCGCAGTGCTCGTAGGTCAGGCTGAGGGGCAGGGCGCTGAGCCAGTCCTTCTGCTCCTGGGTGAGCTGCTCGCGCGTCCACAGCGCGGCGGCCTTGGCATAGGCGTTGAAGCAGTCGATCGAGAGCTTGCCCACCGCCGCCCAGTCGTGGTTGCCGGCGATGCAGTCGCAGCCCAGGCCGCGGATGCGTTCCAGGCAGGCGGCGGGCTCGGCGCCATAGCCGACGACATCCCCCAGGCACACGATCTTGTCGACCTTCTGCTCGCCGAGCGAGCCGAGGATGACCTCGAGCGCCTCGGTATTGCCGTGGATGTCACCGAGCAGGGCGTAGCGCACGCGGCCTCCGTGAGTCAGGGAATGTCCTGCCGTTCGAACAGGGCCGTGCCCACCAGCAGGCAGCCTGTACAGAATAGCACACTGTAAAGCACCGTACCGGCGCAATAGGCCGCCGTCAGGCGCATGCCGTCGAGCTGGATGTGGTCATCCAGGTTGAACAGCGCCAGCGCCGGGACCACCCCGGCGCCCATCACCCCGAAGCCGGCGAGCAGGTGGCCGAGCACGAAAAGCGCGAAGCAGACCAGGATGTTGGCGGCCAGGGGCAGGCGCAGTGCCAGCACCGCGGCCAGGCAGGCGAGCACCGCACCGTGGGCCAGGGCGAGGGCGTGGGCGGTCAGTACCGCCCCCCAACGCGGGCCCTGGACGCCTTCGTTGGCCGCCAGCTTGACCTCCTCGAACTCGCCCGCCCAGCCCATCCAGAGCAGGCCGAGGTGGACGGCGGCGATCACCAGGGCGGTGGCGGCCACCGTCAGCCACACCCCCAGGGCCTTGCCGGCGAGGTAGGTGCCGCGGCCGAGCGGCTTGGCGAAGAGGGTCAGGGCGGTGCGGCTGGCGAGCTCGTCGTGCACCGCCTGCGACACCAGCACCACGGTCAGGAACAGGCCGTTGACCACCCCCACCGCCACCCCGGCGGTGGCGAGCATGCGGATGCGGTCCTCGATCTCGAAGTTGAACATCCCGAAGGTGAAGCTGAGCCCGAGCAGGGTCAGCGACACCAGGGTCATCAGCCAGGTCACCGGCTGGCGCACGGTGTCGGCCACGGTCATGCGGGTGAGGGCGCTCAGGGACACGGGCCCGCACCCTAGCCGCCCAGGGGCGATGCGGAAGGGTGCTTCCGTGCGACCGGCCCGGCCGTACCCCAGGGAGCATGCCCGCTCCCGACCCCCTCCTGACCGTGGCGGTGGCCTCGTCGGCGTTGTTCGACCTCGGTGCCGGCGAGGCGGTGTTCGCCAGCGCCGGGCGCGAGGCCTACCGGCGCTACCAGCACGAGCACGAGCACGAGCCGCCGCCGCCGGGGCCGGCGCTGCCGTTCGTGCGCCGCCTGCTGCGCCTCAACCGCCCCGACGAGGCGCCGCTGGTCGAGGTGGTGCTGATCAGCCGCAACGATCCCGACACCGGGGTGCGGGTGCGCAACGCCATCGAGCACCACCGCCTGCCGGTGGTGCGCACGGTGTTCACCGGCGGGCGGGCGCCCTGGCCCTACCTCGCCGCCTTCGAGGCGGCGCTGTTCCTCACCGCCCGCGCCGAGGATGTCACCGCCGCCATCGCCGCCGGCCATCCCGCCGGGCTGGTGCTGCCGGGGGCCGCCTCGGCCGAGGATGAGGGCGACGCCGAGCTGCGGGTGGCCTTCGACTTCGACGGGGTGCTGGCCTCGGACGAGTCCGAACGGGTCTATCGCGAGCGCGGCCTGGCCGGCTACCGCGAGCAGGAACGCACCCTGGTCGACACTCCGCTGGCGCCTGGGCCGCTGGCGCCGCTGCTGACCCGCCTGGCGCGGGTGCAGGCGGCCGAGGCCGCGCGCCAGGCCGCCGACCCGGCCCAGGCCCCGCGCCTGCGCACCGCCATCATCACCGCGCGCAGCGCTCCCGCCGACCGCCGGGTGATCACCACCCTGCGCGCCTGGGGGCTGCAGGTCGACGAGTCGTTCTTCGTCGGCGACCTGCCCAAGGACCGCATCGTGCGCCTGTTCCGCCCGCACCTGTTCTTCGACGACAAGCGCGCCAACGCCGAGCTGGTGGCGGGCTGCGCCGCCAGCGTGCATGTGCCGTTCGGGATCCTCAACCAGCCGGGCTGATCAGCGCAGGCCGCACTGGGCCAGCAGCGCCGCCGGCGAGGGTTCGCGGCCGCGGAAGTCGCGGAACACCTCCAACGGGTGGCGGCTGCCGCCCTGGCCCAGCACGGTGGCGCGGAAGCGTGCGCCGGTGGCGGCCACCGCCGCGTCGTCGTCCAGCCCGGCCTCGGTGAAGGCGGCGAAGGCGTCCGCCGCCAGCACCTCGGCCCACTTGTAGCTGTAGTAGCCGGCCGCGTAGCCGCCCGCGAAGATGTGGGTGAAGCCGCACAGGAAGCGGTCCTCGGGCAGCGGCGGCAGCACGGTGAAGCGGGCGGCGATGCGCTGCTGCACCGCCAGCGCCGGCTCGCCCGGGAGGGCGCGGTGGTGCAGCTCGAGGTCGAGGGTGGCGAAGTAGAGCTGGCGCAGGGTGACCGCCCCGGCGCGGTAGGTGCGCGCGGCGCAGATGCGCGCGAACAGCTCGGCGGGCATCGCCTCGCCGCTCTGGTGGTGGCGGGCGAGGCCGGGCCGGCCCTCGCGCCCGAGCACGGTGGCGCGGTCGTAGCACCAGTTCTCCATGAACTGGCTGGGCAGCTCGACCGCGTCCCATTCGACATTGTTGATGCCGGCGGCGAGCGGGTGGCGGACCGCGGTGAGCATGTGCTGCAGGCCGTGGCCGAACTCGTGGAACAGGGTCTCGACCTCGCGGAAGGTCATCAGCGAGGGGGTGTCGCCCACCGGCGGGGTCTGGTTGCACACCAGGTAGGCGATGGGGTTGCGCGCGCCGTTGCGGTCGAGGCAGACATCCATCCACGCCCCGCCGCGCTTGTCCGCCGGCCGGCTGTAGGGATCGAGGTAGAAGGCGGCGAGGTCGCGTCCGTCGCGGTCGGCGACGCGGAAGAAGCGCACGTCCCCATGCCACACCGGCACCTCGCCGTCGGCCGGGCGCACGCGCACGGCGAAGGCGCGCTCGGCGACCGCGAACAGCCCGTCGAGCACCTGGGGCAGGGCGAAGTAGGGTCGCACCTGCTCGTCGGTGAAGGCATAGCGCTCCTCGCGCAGCCGTTCGGCCCAGAAGCCGACATCCCACAGCGCCAGGGCGGCGGGGCCGCCGTGGGCGCGGGCGTAGGAGCCCAGCTCGGCCAGCTCGGCCTCGGCGCGCGGGCGCGCGGCCGCGCGCAGGTCCTCGACCAGGCGGTCGACCGCAGCCACCGACGGCGCCATCTTGGCTGCCAGGCTGTACTCGGCGAAGGTGGCGAAGCCGAGCAGGCGCGCCTTCTCGGCGCGCAGCAGCAGAACGCGGGCGATGGCCGGCTGGTTGTCCAGCTCGCCGGCCGCGGCGCGGGTGACGAAGGCGCGGTAGAGCCGCTCGCGCAGGTCGCCG
>JAKLKR010000093.1 GCA_023150565.1 Planctomycetota bacterium | reverse complement strand
GATGGCGAGGAAGCCGTCGGTGAGGTCGAGGCAGGTGTCGAAGATCGCCGAGCCGCGCCCGCCGGGGGCGGTCCACTGCATGTAGCCGGCGCAGCCGGCGAAGATGGGATGGCGGGGGAACCACACCTCCATCTGGGTGCTGCGCGCCAGCTTCATCACCCGCTCATCGGCCGCCCAGGGGATGCCGCCGGCCGATGACTGCTCGAAGCACAGCAGGCGGCCGCCGGCCTGGATCCACTGGTTGAGCGGGGCGCCAGCGCCGAGCAGGGCGCCGTCGACCTGGTTGGCGCCGATCACCAGCACCTGGAAGCGCTCCAGGCGCTCGAACGCGGTCAGGCGCTCATAGGCGATGCCGAGCCGGTCGAGGATGGCCCCGGTCGAGCCGTCGGCGGCCGGCGCCGGCTCGTACAGCGCCAGGGCCTTGCGCGGGAACTCGCGCCGGCGCTCGGCGGCGGCCAGCAGCTGGAGGTCGTAGTGGTTGGCGGCCACCGCCGCACCATCGCGCAGCACCGTCAGCTCGATGCTGGCGGCGCCGCCCGGCCAGTCGGCCGGCACCGCCACCCGCAGGCGGCGCTCGGCCTTGCCGCCCGCCGCCACCGCGATGCCCTCGAGGCGGCCCAGCTCGAGGCTGCGGCCGTCGGCGTGGCGCAGGGTCGCCGCCACCGCCACCGTCGCCGGCGCCAGGGTGTCGTTGACCACCACCAGCGGCTCGTCGGCCGCCGGCGCGCCGCACAGCGGGTGCGGATTGGCCACGTCCATCAGCGCCTGGATGGGGGCGAAGCCCGCGCGGAAATCCCAGATCGGATCGACCAGCCGCAGCACCCCGTCGTCGGGCCAGGGCTGGATCTCGAGCTCCTTGCGCGTGAGGGTGTTGTAGTCGGGATCTGCGCGCCCGGCGATGCTGTAGAACATGGTGTTGAGCGAGACCCCGTCGGTCAGCTCGCGCTGCCAGCGGAACAGCTCGAGGTAGCGCTTCACCATCAGCGCGCCGCGTTGGCGGCGGTGGGTGGGCAGGTCGGTGAGGTAGCTGCGCAGGCCGCCGTTGTGGGGCGCGAAGCGAAGGTAGGCGGCATGCACGTCGCTCAGCCCGAGCAACTGCACCAGCTTGCCGCGCTCCTCGCGGGTGGGCAGCTCCTTGGCCACCAGGGCGCGGGCGCGGCGGGTGTTGACTCCGTGCACGCGCACGTCGCTGACGTCGCCGGTCTCCATGGTGACGAAGGGCAGGCGGGCGCCGAAGCGGCGCTGGATGGCCTCGGCGGTGTCGCGGAAGTAGGGCACGATGTCGCGCCAGGTGCCGTAGTAGCTGCCGATGTACTGGTGGTGGTCGACGACGTCGGTGGGCGCCTGGCAGTCCCACATTGGACGGCCGCTCGAGCCGCTGCCCGGCCGGCCCTGCCAGTCGGCGCGCTGCAGGGTGTCGCGGTAGCGCGTGATCAGCCCGTCCCAGGTGTGGCCTTCTGGGATGGCCCAGTCGTACATCTCGTTGCCGAAGCTGATGAAGGCGAGCGAGGGGTGGTCGTGCACGGCGGCGATGAACGCGGCGAAGGCGCCGCGGTTGCGCTCGAAGGCGTCGACGTTGCCGAGATCGTCGAGGCCCTTGCGGTTGTCCTTGGGCCGCTCGATCTGCACCGGCCCGCCGCCGTTCCAGTCGAGGTTGACCAGGATGCCCTCCTCGTCGCACAGGTTGTAGAAGGTCTCGTGCTGGAAGTGGTGCATCGAGTGCGGGCGCACGGTGTTGACGTTGGCGAACTTCAGCACCTTGAGCGCCTCGCGCAGGCGGCCGTGCACGTTGAAGCCGAAGCGCTGCGCATCGGCGAAGCCGAGCGCCTGGGCCTCCTTGATGGTGGCCCACACGTAGTCGAATTCGAAGGCGCGCATCCAGAACGGCACGCCGTTGAGCAGGAGGCGCTGCTTGCCCTCGGCGTCGGTGCCGATGCCCACCGTGCGCCAGCCGAAGCGGCGGGTGCCGACCTCGACCCCGTCGAGGGACAGGGTCAGGCGGTGCAGGAAGGGGTCGTCCGGGGTCCAGCGGCGGGCCCCGGCCAGCGGCACGCGCACGAAGCCGGGGTCGGCCAGGTCGACCTGGCGCTCGACCGTGGCCAGCACCGCGCCGCTGGCGGCATCGCTCACGGTGGCGGTCAGGCGCGCCGGACCGCGGGCGCCGGGCAGGGTCCAGCAGGCCTCCACCGCCCCCAGGTCGGGAGTGATGCGCGTGCGCAGCGCGCGCAGCGCGCGCAGCGGCCGGATCTCGATGCGCACGGGCTCGAACAGGCCGACGCTCAGCCGACCGTGGTAGGACATCCCGAAACGGGTGTTCACGCACTTGACCAGCAGCGGCACGCTGGCGCCGGGCTTCACCGCGTCGGGGCGGGCGGGATCGGCGAGCGGGAACTCGAAGCGCGACCACTGGCCCAGGTGCTGACCGAGGTAGCGCCCGGCCACCCAGGCATCGGTGCGGTAGCCGGCGCCGCAGAACACCAGCACCGGCTCCTGCCGCGCCGGATCGTAGGCGGGCAGGGTGGCGGTGCGGTGGTAGTAGACCACGCCGCGGAACTCGCCCGGCTTGCCGTCGGGGCCGGGGCGGAACGACTCCGGCCACGGCACCGGCTTGTCGGCCCAGCCGGGGAAGGCGTAGCCGTCCTTGAGCAGGTCGGGGATGCGCAGCGGGCCGTAGGTGTGCAGGATGGTCTGGTAGTCGACGCAGGACTCGTCGGCATGGGCGGACACCTTCCAGGTGCCGTTGAGATCCACCACCGGCCATGAGGCCGGGCAGGCGTCGACGATCCACGGCGGCGCGCTGCGATCGGGCTCGGCCGGCACCCCCGGCACGATGCCGGCGGCGGGCACATAGACCGGGCGCGGCTCGGCCCCGGTCAGGGCGGCACAGGCGACCAGGAGCAGCGGCGCACATCGGATCAGGCGCATGATTGACCTCATTAAAACGTTTTAGATGTGTATTTCAATCATACGTCCGGGTGGTGTCGGGCGTTGACCGCAAGGCACTCTAGAGGGGCCGGCGGGGGATCCGACCGGAAAGACGGCGCAGCGTCCGTCGGAACGTCCGCGCCCACATCGTCGCCCACTGGCCACCTGGCGATATCCGCCTGGTGGGGGGACGATGTCGGCGGGAGGCAGGTCAGATCAGGGTCAATTCGCCGGTGTCGAAGGTGCGTTCGCAGAACCAGCAGCGCACCGCCAGGGGGTTGCGGCACACCACCAGGAAGCGGGTGGTCCACTTCTCGTGGTTGGTGACGCAGTTCGGGTTGGCGCAGCGGGCGATGCCGTCGAAGCGCTCGGGCACCGGCACCGGCACCTTCTCCACCACCGCATAGTCGCGGATGATCGACACCGAGGCGCTGGGGGCGAGCAGGGCCAGGCCGGCGAGCTGGCGCTGGCCGAGTTCGCGCGCCGAGATCTTGACCACGCCCTTGCGGCCGATGCGGGTCGAACGCAGGTTGTTGCCGATGAAGATCTGGTCGTCGGTGCCCGAGACCAGGGCGGCGACGCGCAGGGTGGCGTCGGCCGGGATGTGGTCGATGACGGTGCCGTTGGCGATCGCCTCGACCTGGCGCACGCGGCTGTTCGAGGCGGTGATGGGGTCGGTCATGTCAGAGCGCTCCCAGCACCAGGCCGAGCAGCGCCTGGCGCACCGGCACGCCGTTGCCGGCCTGGTCGAAGTAGCGGGCGTGGACGGTGGCGTCGACGTCCTGGGCGATCTCGTTGACCCGCGGCAGCGGGTGCAGCACCTTCATGCTCTGGCGCGCCCCGGCGAGCATGGTCGCGGTCAGGCGGTAGCTGGCCTTGACATGGTCGAACTCGAGCGGGTCGGGGAAGCGCTCCTCCTGCAGCCGGGTCATGTAGAGCACATCGCAGCGCTCGACCGCCTCCTGCAGGGTGGCCACCTGGGTCACCTTCAGCCCGGCCTGCCTGGCCTCGTCGATGTAGTGCTCGGGCAGCTCGAGCCCGCGCGGCGCCGCCAGCACCAGGTCGACGCGGAAATGGCCGAGCGCGGCCACCAGGCTGTGCACGGTGCGGCCGTATTTCAGGTCGCCGGCGAAGCCCACGGTGAGGGCGGGGCCGCCCGCCACCAGCTGGGGGAAGTCCTTGGCGATGGTGTAGAGGTCGAGGAAGGTCTGGGTCGGGTGCTGGTTGGCGCCGTCGCCGCCGTTGAGCACCGGTACGCGCGAGACCTCGCTCGCCAGGCGCGCCGAACCGCAGCGCGGATGGCGCATCACCACCACGTCGGCGTACTGGTCGACCATGCGGATGGTGTCGGCCAGGGACTCGCCCTTGCGCGCGCTCGACGAGCCGGGATCGCTGAAGCCGATCACCCGTCCGCCCAGCTTGTGCATCGCCGCCTCGAAGCTCAGGCGGGTGCGCGTGCTCGGCTCGAAGAACAGGGTGGCCATCAGTCGGCCGGCGAGCAGGTCGGGGCGCGGCCGGCGCTCCAGCTCGCCAGCCAGCTGCAGGATGTGCAGGATCTCCTCGCGGCTGAAGTCGGCGATGGAGATGATGTGACGGCCGCGGAAGTTCACGGAGGTAGGATTCTGGACCCGCCGCCGCCGGGTCCAGTCCGCATCCGCCGGACTGCCGCACGATTGGCTGTTGACGGCCCAGGGGAGGACGGCGTATGATAGCGCTGTGAGGCTCCCTGAAGCCAGACTCCCCACCGCCGCAGGGCTACGGCGGTCAGCCCAGAGCTTGAGGCCATCATGGTCGATATCCACATCACCGGCGTGCATTACCAGATCTCGGACAAGATCCGCGGTTACGTGAACGACAAGTTTTCACCCCTTTCCAAGTTCAATACCGGTCTCAACAAGATCCACGTGACCATCCACCCCTCCGAGAAGCACGGCTACCGCGTCGATGTGGACATGCACCTCCCCCATGGCAAGGACGTGGTCGTCCACGACCACGAGGAGACGGTCTATGCCGCCATCGACGTGGCCCACGACAAGGTCGCCTCGCAGCTGCGCAAGATCCACGACCGCGGGCTCAAGCGCCATAGCGACCGCCAGCCGGCCGTGATCTGAGCGCTCCTCCCACGCTCGTCGCACGTATACCCCTGGGGCCATCCCCAGGGGTATTCCGTGTCCGGCAACCGGCCTATAACCCCCGCCCATGTCCGCTTCAGCTTCCGCCCCCGCCCCGTCCACCGCCAGCATCAGCGCCCGCGCCGCCGCCGCGGTGTTCCTCGACCTCGATGGCACCCTGGTGGATTCCGAACCGCTGCATTTCGAGGCCCACCGCCGCTTCCTGTCCACCGTGGGGGTGGCGGTGAGCGAGGCCGACCTGCAGGGCAACATCGGTCGCGGCGACCGCACCTTCTACCAGGACCTGATGCGGCGTAGCGGGGTGAGCGGCGACGCCGCCGCCTGGGTCGAGCGCAAGACCGACGTGCTCATCGGCATCTACCAGGAGCTCGGTCTGCGCCTGCGGCCGGGCGCCGAGAAGCTGCTCGACCGCTGCGCCGCCGCGGGGATCTGCTGCGTGGTGGTCACCAGCGCCGACCGCCGCCTGTGCCGCGCCGCCCTCGCCGCCACCCGCCTCAGCCAGCGCCTGGCCATCCGCGTCTGCCACGAGGACGTGGTCCGCCACAAACCTGATCCCGCGCCCTACCTGCTGGCGGCCGAGCGCATGGGCCTGCCGCCGGCGCGCTGCCTGGCGGTGGAGGACAGCGAAAGCGGGGTCAAGGCGGCGCGCGCCGCCGGCTGCCGGGTGGTGGGCCTGCGCGGGCTGGTGTCGGATGGCCGTCTGCTGGTGGCCGGCGCCCACCGCCTGGTCAGCACCCTGGCCGACATCGACCCGGAAGCCGCGGTCTGAACAGCGCCGGGGTCGCAGACGAGTGGTGGCGGGCCGCCTTCGGCGCCGCCTACCTGGACGTCTATGCCCACCGCGATGACGCCGCCGCCGCCGCCGAGGTGGTGGGCATCGCCCCACGTCTGCGTGCTGCCGTCGCGCGCCTGGGTTTGCCGGTGCTGGATGCCGGATGTGGTGGAGGCCGTCACCTCGCCGCCCTGCGCCATGCCGGGATCCCGGTCATGGGCTTCGACTTCAGCCCCGACCTGCTGGTGGTGGCGGCCGGGCGGGCCGAGGCCGGCGGGCGGCTGGCGCGCGGCGACCTGCGCGCGCCGCCGCTGGCGGACGCCTCCTGCGCGGCGGTGGCGCTGCTGTTCACCGCCTTCGGCTACTTCGACGACGTCGGCAACGCCGCCTGCCTGCGCGCCCTCGCCCGTCTGGTGGCGCCGGGCGGCTGCCTGCTGCTCGACCTGCCCGACCCGGAGCGGGTGGCGGCGGGGCTGGTGCCGGCGAGCGAGCGTCGCACCCCGGCCGGGCTGGTGGTGCAGGAGCGCCGCCGGCTGAGTGGAGAAAGGGTCGAGAAGGATGTGCTGGTGCGCCATCCCGATGGACGCGAGTGCCGCTGGAGCGAATCGGTGCGGCTCTATTCCCGCCTTGAACTGCATGCTCTGACCGGCCAGGCCGGCCTGGAGCCCTGGGATTGCTGGCGCAGCCTGTCGGGAGCGCAGGCCGCCAGCGATCGCCTGGTGTGGTGGGCGACGCGGTCCTGATCCGCCCGGCCGGCCGCGGTCTCCCAACGACGACAATCTCTTAGTTGCTGCATAGATATTATGGGATATCCACCTATGCGACTCGCGGCACGCACTGCCTGTAGGTCATTGTGCGCATTCCCCATTGCGGAGAGGTCCATGTCCCTGAACGCCTGGTTCCATCGCTGCGTGCTGCCGTCTTTCATCCTGGTCCTGGCGCTGGCCTCGCCGGCGCTGGCGGTGGAGCTGAACATGCGCTTCACCCCGGTGGGCGGTGGCACGGTCTCGCCGCCCACCTCGCCGCCGATCCAGGCCGCGCTCGGGGCCACGGTCGCCATCACCGCCGCACCGGCCGGGGGATTCCGCTTCAAGGGCTGGTCGCTCGCTCCCGCCGGGGCCGGCGTTGTCGCTGATGCCACCAAGCTCCAGACCTCGGTGACCCCCACCAGCGGCAGCGCCCCCATCACGGTGACGGCCGAGTTCGAACGCTGGGACCAGGCCAGGTACCTGATCAACCTCGTCGCCGCCACCGGGCTCGATCCCGCCCGGCACCGCATCTATGTGGCCGGCTTCTCCACCGCCAGCCGGCTGGCCCTGACGGTGACCGATGCGGGCAGCAAGAAAGGCGGGTTCACCGCCATTCCCAATCCCACCGTGGCCGGGCAGATCGCCGCGCTCGAGGTGGGCAGGGAAGTCACCCATCTGGAATTGTCGGGTGCGAACCCGGTGGATGGGGGGCGGATCTTCGTCTTCGTGGCTGATGGAACCGCCGCCGCGCCGCGTCTGGCCTACAGCGTCGTCGACGGCGTCTTTGGCGTCACCCAGCCGCCCAGCCCGCCGAAGCCGGGCTCGGAAGCCTATCCGCCGTTCGGCTTCGTCGAACTGACCTGGCTGGCCAACCAGGGGCCTTTCATCGACGTGTCGGCGGTCGATGGCCTGGCCTTCCCCATGACCATATCCGCCTTCGACCAGGATGGCGCCACCCTGTTGGAGGTCGGGCAGCCCACCATCCCCGGCATGGTGAGCATGTCCCAGATCGTCGCTGCCTATGGCCCGTGGATGGATGGCCTGGCGGCCAACGGCGAAACCTCCGCCACCCTGTTCAAGGAGCTGGCGCTGACCACCTCGGCCACCTATGCCACCACCACGGGGACCACCGGCACCCTGACCATGCTGTGCAACCCCGGCACCTACCTCGATGCCACCGCCTCGGCCACCAGCGCGCTCCACGCCCATTTCGACGCCAGCCTCAACGCGCTTTTCGCCGCCCCGGGCACCCTGCGCCTGGCGCAGAATGGCACCACCTTCTCGGCCTCGGCGACCACCGCGGCGGTCACCGGCACCGGCCTCACCCACCAGGCCCTGGTGTTCACCGACGAGGCGAATGCGGCGCGGACCTTCACCGTCTACAACCCGGTCGGCTTCTCGGTCGGCGGCTATCTCAGCGGCGGGCAGTACATGCCCATCCGCGGGACGATCAGCAGCCGCGTGCTGACCTTCCAGAGCCCCTTGCCGGCGGGCACCCCGCTGAGCGTGGGCATGTACCTGCAGCCGGTGTTCGGCGCCGGCGTCACCACCACCATCCAGGGCATCACCCTGGGCGCAGGCGGGGTGATCACCGCGGTCACCCTCTCGGCGGCGGAGGACTACACCACCGATGCCGCCATCCGCCGCTTCTCCAAAGCGCCCCTGGACTACTTCGCCTCGCCGGGGCTGATGGTGTTCGGCTGCATGGGCCTGATGGGGACCGACAAGATGGGCGTCCCCGCCAGTCCCTCGGCCGTCGACAAGGACACGGTCAAAGGTCTGCAGAATCAGATCGTCTCCGCCCTGCACCGCGGCGTATCGCATCTGCGTGCGGCTGTGGGCCAGACCACCACCAGCGTGTGGAATGAGCAGACCAGCTGGTACCCCCAGGGGCAGCCGCAGAACCTGTTCTCGTACTTCCTGCACACCGGCAAGGCTGCGGGGCGCGCCATCTTCACCTTCGTCGGGGGCTCCCAGCCGTCGCAGCGTGGCGAGACCATGGGCATGGCCTACGGCTTCGCCTATGACGAGGGGGAACTGGTGCCGTCCGAGATCAAGGACAGCATGCTGGTGGGGGTGCAGTCCATGGCCATCACCCTCGGGCCGTGGTCGTCGCCGGGCGGGGCGACCACCGGCGCGCTGACCATGGCCCGGTCCGCCGGTGGCAGCATCGCTCCTGACGTGGGGGTGTGGCAACGGCCCCTGTCCACCGCCATCCCCGTCACCGCCACTGCGGCCAGCGGCTACACCTTCGTGGGCTGGCAGGTGGCCGGGTCGCTGACGGTGGCCGACTTCCGCGACCCCGTCACCAGCGCCTACCTGCAGGGTGACGGTACCTTGACCGCCGTGTTCACCGCCACCGCGACCCCGGTGAACCCCTACAGCTACTTCTACCAGTCCACCACCGCGACCGCGACCGGCCTGTCGACGAGCAGCAGCAGCGGCAGCCACTGCGGCCTGGGCTCGGGCCTGGGACTGATGGTGCTGGCGCTGGCCCTGGCCATGACCCTGGTCTATCGGCGGAACCGGTCCTGAATGGCGACCGCCCTTGGCGCCATCAGACGGCGCCGGGGGCGGGGAGCGGGGTCAGAGATCGCTTTCCCAGTGCGGGCGCGACCAGAACACGTTGAGGTCCCAGGACAGGTTGAGCATTTTCTTCGGATAATCGACGATCGCCTGGCTGACCGGCGAACTGAGCGGGAAACAGGTGGCCGGCGCCGCCCAGTTGGTGGAGAAGGTGGCGGTGGTGGTCGGTGCACCGACCCAGGTGGTGTGGTAGTAGCAGTGGAGGATGGGGAACTTGCCGCTGGGGATGACTTGGCCGTTGATCCGCTGGTGGGCGAACTGGTGCGCCTTGCCGTCAGACCAGAGCCAGGTCCCGTCTGGTCGCGCCGCGGTCCTGGTCATGCTGCACCACTGCCCTGGCGTCCCTGCGTAGGGGAAGAACCACTCCAGCTCGTTCTGGGGGGTGGATTCCTGCAGTTTGGCGTCACTGGTCTCGTACTGGTAGCTGTTCTGCGCCTCGTGCAGCAATTGCAGATCGGCCCAACCGAGGGCCGATCCGGCCCGCCCCATGGTGGGATCGTTCCCCTTCGAGGCATCGAACGGGCACTGGAACGCCTTGGCCGGGGTGCCCTCCATCGGCTGCCCGGCGTCGGTCAGGGCCACCGACCAGCCGCTGAGGTTCTGGCGCAGGTGGCCCGGCGGCCGGCCGCGCGCATCGCCGCTCTGGTAGCTCTTGATGCCGATGCCGATCTGGCGCAGGTTGTTGATGCAGGTGGTGGTCTTCGCCTGCTTGCGGATCATCAGGAAGGCGGGCACCGCGATGCCCGCGAGCAGGGCCATGATCCCCACCACCACCAGCAGTTCCATCAGGGTGAAGGCGCGGCGCATGGCAGGTCCTACGGGGCTGGGGGGCGGGGCGTTGGCACCGTCAGCCGCCAGCTGCGCGCGTCCACCACCAGTTCCGCCGCCGCCCCCACCGGCAGCGCCTGGGGATCGGCCTCATGGCCGAAATTCAGACCGGCCACCGCCGGCACGCCCAGGCGGGCGGCCCAGGTCTGGGCCAGGTCGGCCAGCGTCGGACCCTGGTAGCCGGCCGGCAGGTCGGCGGGGAAGCGTCCCAGCAGCAGGGCCTGCACCCCGGTCAGGGCGCCGGCGCGCCAGAGCTGCTGCAGATCGCGCTCGACCCGGTAGGGGCGTTCGTCCACGTCCTCGAGCGCCAGGATGGTCCCCGCCAGGTCGGGCATGACCGGGGTGCCGATCAGGCCGGCGAGCACGCGCAGGCAGGCGGGGAACAGGCGGCCGCGGGCGCGGCCGGGGGCGATGGCGCCGGCGTCGCTTGCCAGATGCAGCGACCGCCCGCTGGCCAGGGCGGCGGTGCTGGTGGCGGCCAGTTCGCCGTGGGCGACCCCGGGCATGCAGCCGTGGATCGCCGCGGCGCCCTGGCGGAACCACCAGGCATGCAGCACGGTGAGGTCGGAATAGCCCACCAGCAGCGGTAGCGGGCGTCGGTAGGCGGCCAGGGAATCGAGCAGGTCCAGGCAGCCGTAGCCGCCGCGGGCCGCCAGCAGCACGTCATGGCCGAGGCCGGCCTGGAGGTCGGCGCAGCGCTCTGCCGCCGGCAGCCAGGCGCCGGGACCGGGATGGCGGCCGAGCAGCGGCGAGGCGCTCAGGGACCAGCCGCAGCGTGTGGCCAGGGCCTGGGCGGCGGCCAGGGTGCGGGCGAGGTGGGCGGCGTCGGCCAGGGGGTAGGCGGGGCACCACAGGTAGGCGGAGGGCACGCGCGGCATGCTGCCGGCCCCTGCCGGCAGCGCCACACACCCCTCACCCGGCCATGCAAGCGCCCGCGTTGACCCCAGGTATGCCGATCCTACCCTGCGACCATGGGTTTCGCCGGCAACCTGCGCACGTTCCCGTTGGCCGAGGTGGTCCAGACCATCGGCCGCATCCAGGGGACCGGCGTTCTTCACCTGGTGGCCGAGGATACCAGCCGCCAGGTGGTGTTCCGCGAAGGCCAGATCCTGGGCGTGTCCCTGCCGGCCGGGGCCGAGCGCCAGGCCCTGCTCCAGCGCATGGTCATGCAGGGGGTGATCGGCGGCGAGGAGGCCTCGGCGATCTCCCAGGGCGGGTCGCCCAGCCAGGTGATCGCAGCCCTGGTCGAGAGCCAATTGGTGACCCGCGCCGAGGTCGACGAGGCGGCGCGCCTGCAGGCCGAGGAGGAGCTCCACCTCATCTTCACCTGGGAGGCGGCCGACTTCACCTTCCGCGATGCCAGCGCCGAGGAGCCCGAGGTGCTGGCCCTGGTCGAGCGCTTCGCCGGCTGGAACCTCAACATCAACTCCAACAGCGTGCTGATGGAGGCGGCGCGGCGCGCCGACGAGTTCGCCCGCCTGCGCGAGCAGATCCCCGACCCGGCCGCGGTGCCTGGCCCGGTCGACGGCAAGGAGGCCGAGCTGGCCGCCGCCGGCGAAGGCTTCCCTGCCGCCGCGGTGGTGCCGCTGGTCGACGCGGTGCGCTCGGTCGACGACATCTGCGCCTCGGCGGTGGTCACCCGCCTCGACGTGTACGCGGTGCTGGCCGAGCTGATCGAGGCCGGGGTGGTGTGCTGGCTGACCCGCGACGACCTCATCGTGCACGGCGACTGGCTGGCCGGCCAGGGCGACCATCGCCGCGCCGCCCACCTGCTGCGCAAGGCGCTCGCCGCCGATCCGCTCGACCACGCCACCCGCACCCGTCTGGCCAACTGCCTTGAGCACCTCGGCGACGGGGTCGAGGCCTCGGCCAGCTACGACCAGATCGCCCGCGCCCTGCTCGAGGAGGGCGACGTCGCCACTGCCACCGAGCATGCCCGCCGCGCGGTCGAGCTCGCCGACAGCGACACCCGCCCGCGCATGACCCTGGTGCGCTGCCTGGTCCAGGGCGGAGACGCCGAGGGGGCGGTGGCGGTGCTGCGCGAGGTGGTCGAGCTGCACGTCGCCGCCGGCAAGCTCGAAGACGCGCGTTCCGCCTGTCTGCAGATCCTCGAGTTCGCCCCCGGCGACGAGGAGGCCCGCCGCGAGCTGGCGCGCATCTTCTCGCGCGTCGAGCACGACCAGCAGTCCGAGGACGTGGTGGTGTGCGTGTCGTGCGGGCACGTCAACCACCGCGAGGCCACCGCCTGCGCCAAGTGCCAGGCCGCGCTCCAGCTCGCCTGCCTGTCCTGCGGCCGGGTGGTGGGGGTGTCCGACCGGCTGTGCATCTTCTGCGGCGTCGATCCCCATGGCGGCGGCCAGCGCCGGCCGGGTGGAGCGCCCTCGACCTCGCGGGTGATCCGCCGCGGCTCGGGCATGAACCGGGTCACCGCCGACGTGATCGCGGCCGAGGTCAAGGCGCGCGCCGATTCCGGCAGCTCGTCCGGGCCGCGCACCGCCATCGCCGAGGGCGGCGGCAACGCCCCGCCGCCCGCCGACTGGCGCGAACGCCTGGAAGCGCTGCTGGGCGAGGCCCAGGCCCTCGAAGAAGCCGGCGACCTCGACAAGGCGCTCGCCGCCTGGCGCCAGGTCGCCTCGCTCCAGCCCGACAACAGCCGGCTGCTGTCGCACCTCAAGCTGCTCGAATCCAAGTCGCACGAGGTGGCGATCGAGAAGCAGATCGAGACCGGCCACCGCCTGCGCCGCGCCCGCCACTGCTTCGCCGCGGTACGCTGCTACCGCCAGGCGCTGCGCCTGCTGCCGTCGCAGGATCCCCGCGTCAAGCCGGTGCAGGACGCGCTGGCGCGCGCCGAGCGCGACCGCCTGCGCATCACCGGCATCTACGGTGCGGCGACGGTGGTGCTGCTGCTGCTGGGCTGGTTCGCGATGTATCCCTTCTGGGTCGGCTGGCGCTTCCAGGGCCAGGTCGAGATCCTGCGCGTCGACATCGCCGCGGTGGCGGTCCCCGCCGGCCTGGCGCCGGTGAACAGCGAGTTCGACCGCCTCACCCAGGTGGCCGCCACCCTGCCGGGGGCCCACGGCCTGCGCGCCCGGCGCCTGCTCGATGACGCCAATGGCGATCTGATCGTGACCCAGAACCGCCTGGCCGGGCTCGAACTGCAGCGTCTCAAGGACGCCATCGCGCGGCGTGACGCCAGCGGCGCCCAGGCCATCTGCGACCTCTACCTGGCCTCGTTCCGGGCCGGGACCCTGATCGACCAGTACCGCACCCAGACCGAGGCCCTGGCCAAGCTCAAGCGCGAGCTGCGTCTGAGCGATGACGAGGCCAAGACCGCCCCCGCCCGGCTGGAAGCGGCGCGCAAACTGGAGGAGGAGCGCCGTCTGGCCGAGGCTCTGGCCGCCTTCCGTGCCATCACCGGCAGTTCGCATGCCGACAGCGCGACCGCCGCCAAGGAGGCGGTGGCGCGGCTGGAGCCGCGCGAACGCTCCTTCGCCGCCGACTGGGATTCCGCCCTGCGCATCGCCGGGGCCGACCTCGGCAAGTCCGAGGAGGTGCTGGGGGCGCTGCTCGCCGACGCCCGCGCCTGGGGCCGCGACGCCGAGCTCAAGCGCGTGCGCGACGAGGCGGCCAACCGGCTTGAGATCGCCGCCCGGGCCTGGAATGCGCTCGGCGACTCGCCCCGTCCGGAAGCGGTCGAATCCTTCATCGCCGCCCATCCCGGGGTGCCGCAGCTGGCCCAGGCGCGCGCGCGCCTCGATGCCGCCCGCCAGCGCCTCGGCCAGCGCGACCAGGCCCTGGCCGCCTACCGCGCCCACCTCGAGGCCAAGCGCTGGGAACAGGCCCACCAGGCCGGCCGCGACCTGCTCAGCGGCTATGCCGCCTGGCTGCCGGCCGGGGCCGTGCAGCTGCCGCTGGTGGTCGAGAGCCAGCCGGCCGGGGCCACGGTCCTGTTCGAGGGCCGGACCCTCGGCACCACCCCGTTGGCGACCATCTTCCCCCCCGGGCAGACCGGCGATCTGCGCATCGATCTGGCAGGCTGGGAGCCGGCCACGGTGCGCATGCAGGATGCCCAGGCCTCCTGGCGCAGCGAGGTTGTGCTGGCGCGCCGGCCGGTGTGGCGCACCGCCCTCGGCCGGCCGGTCACTGCCCTGCTGACCACCCCTGCGGGGGGGGTGCTGGCGGTGACCAGCGATTCTCTGGTGGCGGCCGGTGCCGACGGGCGGGTGCGCTGGCGCCACGGCCTGGGCGGCGACGATCTCGGCGGCGGGCGGGTGCGCAGCGGCAGCCTGCCGGCGCTGCTGCCCGATGGCCGGGTGGCAGTGGCCCTGCCGGGCAAGGATGTGGCCGTGCTCGACGCCAGCGGCAACCCGGTGGCGCGCATGGTCACCCCGGGCGAGGTGCGCGGCCGCCCGCTGGCCTACATCAACGAGGTGTTCGGGCCCCAGGCGCGGCTGGCGGTGGCGGGCGACGTGCTCTCGTGCGCCACCCCCGGTGGCGAGGTCGGGCGCATCCCCCTGCGCCGGCCGGCGGTGGCCGGGCCGGTGTCCTTCCCGCACGACCTCGACCGCGTGCTGGTGATCGCCACCGTCGACGGCACCCTGGTCGGGGTCGAGGAGTCCACCCGCAAGGAGGTGTGGAGCCTCAACGTCCAGGCCGCCGACTGCGGCCAGCTCACCGTCGCCGGCGAACGCGCCCTGGTGGCGGTGCTCGATGGCAGCCGGCTGGCCTGCTGGCGCATCGCCAATGACGGCGCGGTGCCGGCCTGGAGCCAGCCGCTTGGCGCCCCCGCGGTCGGCGATCCCACCATCCAGGGCCAGATGGTGCTGGTGTCGAGCGGACGCGAGGTGCGCCGCTACGGCCTTGACGGCACCGTGCTCGCTTCGTGGAACCTGGGCGCCGCCGCCGGTTCGCCGCCGGCCGCCGCCGGCGACCTGGTCGCGGCCGGCGCCATGGATGGCATGCTGCACGTGTTCAAAGGCGATTCACCCGCCTGGTCGAGCCAGTGCGGCAAGCCGGTGACCGCGGTGGCGGTGCTGGCGGGGCTGGTGGTGGCCGGTCTGGCCGACGGCAGCCTGGTCGCGTTCAAGCCCTGACACAGGCGGGATAGCCGATGGACACCATCACCCTCACCGGACCTTCGTGTCCCCGCTACCTGGTGGGGTTCGACCTCCGCCGCCGGCCCCATCTCGAAGCCGATGTGCTGGTGCTGGGCGGCGGGGTGGCTGGCTTCGCCGCCGCCCTCGCCGCCGCCGATGCCGGCGCCGAGGTGCTGCTGCTGGCCAAGGACGCCATCGGCGAGAGCAACACCGTGCGCGCCCAGGGCGGCATCGCCGCGGTGATCGGCGCCGACGAGCGCGAGGCCGGCGACTCGATCGAGCGGCACCTGCAGGACACCCTGGTGGCGGGCGCCGGGCTGTGCGACGCCGCCGCCACCGCCTCCATCCTCGCCGGCGGCGAGGACGCCATCGGCCTGCTGCGCAGCCACGGCTGCCGCTTCGATCTCGACGGCGGCGGGCGCCCCGACCTCACCCGCGAGGGCGGGCACTCCTTCCGCCGCATCCTGCACGCCGACGGCGATTCCACCGGGCGCGAGATCGGCCGCAGCCTGGCGGCCGCGGTCGCCTCCCACCCGCGCATCACGGTGGTCGACGAGGCCTTCTCGATCGACCTCATCGCCGGCGAGGGCGGCCGGGTGGTGGGGGTGCTCTACCACCGCCGCGACGAGCTGGTGGCGGCCCTGGCCGGGGCCACCGTGCTCGCCACCGGCGGCTGCGGCTGCCTGTGGCGCGAGACCACCAACCCGCCCTGCGCCACCGGCGACGGCCTGGCCATGGCCTACCGCGCCGGCGCCGCGCTCGCCGATCTCGAATTCATGCAGTTCCACCCCACCACCCTCTACATCGCCGGCGGGGTGCGCCTGCTCATCACCGAGGCGATGCGCGGCGAGGGGGCGGTGCTGAAGAACCACCAGGGCGAGCGCTTCATGCCGCGTTACCACCCCGACGCCGAGCTGGCGCCGCGCGACGTGGTCACCCGGGCGATCATCGGCGAGATCCGCCGCACCGGCTTCCCGCATGTATGGCTCGACGCCACCCACCTGGGCGCGGCCTTCGTGCGCGAGCGCTTCCCCTCGATCACCACCGCCTGCGCGCGTTTCGGCATCGACCCCGGCACCGAATGGCTGCCGGTGCATCCGAGCGCGCACTACCACTGCGGCGGGGTGCTGACCGACGCCCACGGCGCCACCGCGGTGCCCGGGCTGTGGGCCGCCGGCGAGGTCGCCTGCACCGGCCTGCATGGCGCCAACCGTCTGGCCTCCAACAGCCTGCTCGAGGGCCTGGTGGTCGGCCTGCGCGCCGGCCGGGGCGCCGCCGCGGCCGGCGGGGCGCCCGGCCGCCAGCGCGTGCAGGTACCCAAGGAGCCGCCGGTGGCCGAGGACCTCGACATCGCCGACCTGGCGCGCAGCCTGCGCGCGACCATGTGGCGGCAGGTCGGCATCGAGCGCAGCAACGGCGACCTCGCCACCGCCCGGCGCTCGTTCTCGTTCTGGGCCTCGCACCAGGCGCTGGGCACCTTCCGCACCCGCGAGGGCTGGGAGCTGCAGAACATGCTCATCGCCGCCAGCCTGGTGGCGGCGGCGGCCGAGCGCCGCACCGCCAGCGTCGGCACCCACTGCCGCAGCGACCACCAGGGCGCGGTCGATCCCCGCCATACCGTCTTCCGGAGGCCCTGATGGACGACTGCCAGTGGACCGTGGTGGGCCGGGTCGACGAGTGGCCGGACGAGGGCGGCCGCCTGGTGGCCATCGGCGCCCGCCGGATCGGCGTCTACCGCCATGCCGGCGCCTGGCATGCGCTCAAGGACGTGTGCCCGCACGCCGGGGTCTCGCTGGCGCGCGGCCCGCTCAAGGACGGCACCGTGATGTGCGTCGGCCACGGCTGGTTGTTCAGCCTCGCCAGCGGCGAGGTGGTGCGCGGTCCCAAGGGCTTCAAGGTCGCCACCTACCCGGTGCGCACCACCCCGGCCGGCGAGGTCGAGATCGGGCTGTAGATCCGATGGCAGAAAGCTAAGGCTGAGCGTGTGCCGTGGGCGGCTCTTTCGGAGCGTCGACGCCCGCATCGACGCCGCGGTGACGCTGCCATGGTCCCAGATCGGCGTACAAGAGACTCCGTCGACGTGGGCGTCGAAGCTCCAAATGCGGCCTTCCGCTATTCCCCCGCCTTGGCTTCACGCCATCGGGCTGTAGCCCGCCCTGCCGGCCCGGGACGGCGGTTGAGGCCCCGGTCCCCTCCATACCGTGCCGGCCATGCGCCAGTTCCTGCGCTCGCTGCTGTACCTGTTCTCGGTCGCCCTCGGCCTGTGGTGCGCCCTGACCCTGTATTGGCCGGAACTGATCGCCTTCACCGCCTTCTTCCTCTCCAGCCCCGAGGGCCGCATCTCGCTGGGGGTGGCGGCGGCGCTGCTGCTCACCAGTCCGTTCATGATCCTGCTGCGCTGGGTGCAGGCGCTGCGCCGCAACCGCGAGATCAGCTATACCACCGACGGCGGCAAGATCTCGGTGTCGCTGATCGCGATCGAGGAGGCCCTGACCCGCGCCGTCGAGGGCGAGGCCGAGGTCAAGAAGGCGCATGTGCGCGTGTTCGAGGACCGCGTGCGCCGGGCGGTGGTGGTCGAGGCGGTGGTGACGATGTGGGAGGTGCCCAACGTCACCGACCGCAACCGCTTCCTGCAGAAGATGCTGCGCCGGCGCTTCGCCGAGCTGATGCCGGAGCAGACCCACGTCGACGTCAACCTGCACCTGCACCGCATGACCGAGCGCCGGCCGGAGCAGAAGCCGGCGGCGGCGGCGCCCGAGCCCGAACTGGGCACCGGCAGCGGCGGCAGCGAGTCCTCGCCCGCCCGCCGGGCGGTGACCGAAGAGCTCGATCCGCCCGCGCACGAGGCCAA
This sequence comes from Planctomycetota bacterium, assembly GCA_023150565.1. Classification (GTDB taxonomy): domain Bacteria; phylum Planctomycetota; class UBA11346; order UBA11346; family UBA11346; genus JAKLKR01. Next base: position 760 of record JAKLKR010000093.1, on the reverse strand, counting down.
CCCGATGCAGGAGCCGAGCGAGGAGGACCTCTTCGTCGGCCCCGCCTACCCGGTGCCGAGCGACGACGAGGACGACAGCCAGGTGCTGCGCCCGGCCGCCCGCGGCGGCAAGAACAAGCGGCGCTGAGATGATCCACCTGTTCGCCATCGCCTGCCTGGTGCTGGCCGGCTGCGCCTATTGCCTGGGGGCGTGGTGGCGCTGGCGCGGCCTCGGTCGCGAGGGGGCGGCGACCCCGGCCTGGCCGGCCTGGGCCGGCTTCGCCCTGCTCACCGCCGCGCTGGTCGCCGACCACCTCGCCGGGCCCCAGCGCGGCTTCGCCCATGCGGTCCTGGGCGCCTGGGCGGCGGCGGCGGCGGTGCACCTGGCCGCCGGCTGGGCCGCCGGCCAGGCCGCCGCCCTGCTGCTGCTGCCGGCGGGCGCGCTGGCGCTGCTGGCGGCGCTCATCGCCCTGTTCCCGCGCCCGCCGGTCGAGCCGGCGGAGGTCTCCACCCGCCTGGTCAGCCACCTGCACATGGTCACCATGGCGCTGTACCTGGGCGCCTCGCTGCTGGCGGGGGCGGTGGGCGGGCTGTGGCTGCTGGCGGCCAGCCAGCTCAAGCATCCCAGCCCGCGCGCCCTCGCCCTGCCTCCGCTGCCGCGGCTGGAGCGGCTGTGCGAGCGCGCGCTGGTGGCCACCGCCGCCCTGCTCACCGCCGGGCTGGCCTGCGGCGGCGCGGCGCTGGAAGGCGCCCACGGCGTGGCCCTGCTCCACCCGTCGGT
>JAKLKR010000092.1:14955-19279 GCA_023150565.1 Planctomycetota bacterium | reverse complement strand
CGATCCGCCAGGGCCCGGCCTCGGCGGTGGCCCCGGCCGTGCCGGCGCGCTGGGCGGCGGCGGCAGCCTGGGCGCGGGCGCTGGCGGGCAGCCCGTCGATCTCGGCGGGATCGGTCAGGACCAGGGCGAAGGCCTTGGTGGCATCGATCACCCGGTTCGAGAACGCGGTGGCGAGCTCGGCCAGCTCGCGTTCGATGGCCTGGAAGCGGTCGCGGGCGGCGCCGGTCAGGGCCACGCCGGCCAGCTCGGCATCGCGGATCTGGCAGGCGACGATGCGCTGCTGCACCGGGTCGAGCCCGCTCCAGCCTGGTCCGTCGCGCAGCTGGCGCAGGGCGCGGTACAGCGGCGCGCTCTGGGCGACCGCCAGGAAGCAGTCCACCACCTGCGGCTGCACCGCCTGATGGGCGGCGCGCAGTGCAGGGCTGTTGCGCACCATGTTGAGGTGGTTGACCACCCCCCAGGCGAAGCCGAGCGGCTCGGTCAGGGCGGCGAGCGCGTCGGCGGTGGCGGCGAAGGTCGGTGCCACGTTCCGCTCCAGCTCGGCCAGGCCGGCGGCGGTGCGTTCGACCAGGGTGCGGATGGCGGGCTCGACGTGCCCGACGGTGATGCGGTCGAAGGCCGGCGGCCGGCCGCAGTCGAACAGCGGGTTGGCATCCATGGCTCAGGCCTTGATGCCGGCGGCCAGCAGCGCGCCGGTGATGGTGCGCCGGGCCTGGTCGTGGCTGACCCAGTGGCGGTTCTGGATCTTGGCCGCGAGCAGGTCGAGGCGGAGCTGCGCCTCGCGCAGGTCGCCGTCGGTCAGGCGCGGGCACGCGGCGCGGATGCGGGGGATGAGCTTCTGCCAGTCGTCGGAGGGGAGCAGCATGGGCGCGCAGGCTGGGCGGACGGGGGCGGAAGGGAAGCCTGGAGCGGCGCTCGGCGGCAGTGGCGCCCATGCGTTCCCTGCTGCTGGCAGGGCTCTAGCCTGGGGCCATGTCCTCGCTCTTCACCCGCATCATCCAAGGCCAGATCCCCGGCGAGTTCGTCCTGCGCGGCGAGCTGTGGGTGGCCATCCTCGACATCAACCCCAGCGCCCCCGGCCATTGCCTGCTCATCCCGGTGGCCGAGGCCCAGCACCTGCACGAGCTGCCGGCGGCGACCCTGGCCGGGCTCGGCCCGGCGCTCGCCCGCCTGACCGCGGCGGTGCGCCGCGCCACCGGCTGCCCGGCCCTGAACGTGGTGGTCAACGACGGCCCCGCCGCCGGCCAGGAGGTGCCCCATGCGCACCTCCACGTCATCCCGCGCTTCCCCGACGACGGCCGGCGGGCGGGCCTGTTCGGCGGCAAGCGGGCGGAGGCCGCCGCCCTGGCCGAGATGGGCGCCCGCCTGCGCGCCGCGCTGGCGGAGCCCTGATGGACCTGCGCTCGTTCCAGCAGCGCATCGCGCGCACCTATGGGGCCAAGGACGCTGCCCGCGGCATCCCCGGCACCTTCATGTACTTCACCGAGGAGGTGGGCGAACTGGCCGAGGCCCTGCGCGAACCCGATCGCCAGGACCTGCCGGGCGAATTCGCCGACTGCCTGGCCTGGCTCACCAGCCTGGCCCACCTCGCCGGGGTCGACCTGGCTGCCGCCGCCGAGGCCAAGTACGGCGCCGGCTGCACCACCTGCGGCCGGGATCCGTGCGGATGCGACAGCAAGCCGTGAGCGGGCTTGCTTACTGAGCGCTGGCTGCTGGCGCGCTCAACTCGCGGATGATGCGCGCCGCCCGGGTGCGCACCGCGCGAGCTTCGGCAGGTTTCCCCAGGTCGTCCAGGGCGGCGGCCAGGGTGTCCCAGGTGGTGGGATAGATGCAGGAGACCCGCAGGCAGAACAGGGCGCGTTTGGCAGCCTCCAGAGGGCGGCCATTCAGCTGATCGATGTGGGCGCGCAGGCCATGGGTGACCACGACTAGGGCGGCAGAGGTGTAGAGGCTGTTGAGCCGATCCTGGTGCTGGCGCGAAGACAGCGGATCCTCTCCATCGATGAGGTCAGGCAGTCGTCCGGTAGCTTGGAATTCATTCCACATCCGATCGAACACCTCTTGCTCGCCTTCGAGGGTGGCCACCGATCGGATGATGGCGTCCGCCGCCCGAGGCTGTCTGGTCTGCACCAGGTACCAGGCCTGGGCCAGGGCCAGGATGTCCTCGGGCACGAAGTTGGCTTGCGCGCTGATGATGCTCCAGGCCCTTTCTGGACCGAAGAAGGTGATCAGCCGGGGGATGCCCGCCATGGTGGCGGCAAGCATCGGATCCAGGGGGCTGCGCCGCAGATCGTGGGCCATCCAGGCCGCGGCGCCGGAAGGTGCGGCAAGCCTGGCATTGTCCCCACCCTCATGCAGGGCCCAATGGCATTGATAGGCCAGCAGGAATCCGCTTTCCGGATTCGCCTCCAACCCGTCCGCCAGGAAGCGGGCACGGTCCTTGAATTGGGGACCGCGGGCGATGGTCCCGAGTGCGCAGGCGATCGTGACGGCGGCGAGCAAGCCCATCCGAAGCGGGGCAAGGCGTGCCTGGCCAAGGAAGCTGGTGAGCCGCAAGACGAGGATGAGGCAGATGGTGACGAGGAAGGGCAGCGCCGGCGCCAGGTAATGATCTGCCATAACGTAGGCTTGGTTGATCAGATTCAGGCAGGGCACCAGCGACACCGCCCCAGCGAACCAGCAGAGGGCAACGAGACGACGCTGGTCACCAGCGGCCAGCCAGGTTCCCACGACGGCACCGATCACACAGAGCCAGTGGAAAAGGCAGGTGAGGGAGATGGTTTCATTGATCCCGTAATAAGCGGTCAGATTCCAGGGCGCGATGACGTGCCAGAGGTAGGAACGGAGGATGGATCCATCAAGGATGATGGTTCCAAGCCAATCCCCGCCCAGGCGATACGGTTGGAAGGCGACTTCATGTGCGGCCAGGACCACCACCGCGGCCGCTCCTGCGCACACGAGGCCCAGGATGGTCCAGCGGCGCCACCAGCTCGCCGAAGGCAAGGCGTTCCAGGGCAATGACATGCGTTCGATCAACGGGATCAGGGCGGCAACCATGATGCCGGAAAACCGCGACCAGACCGCGAACAGGGCCAGCAGGCAGCCAAACCAGAACCGTCGCGTGAGCCGCCCAGAGCCGTCCATGATCAGCGCCACGGACCAGAAGGAGAGGGCCAGGCAGACCACTTGGCGTCGGAGGGCGGGCCACAGCACCAACGGAGCGTCGACCGGATGGACGAGGCACACGGCGGCTACCACCCACCCCAGATTTTCCGAACCGGTGAGCACGGTGATGATCCGGCGGACGGCCAGGATCCAGAGGATGAACCAGCCCAGGGAATGGAGCCGATACCAGCCCCATGCCTCCGACCCAAACACCTGCAGGTCGAACCAGATGGTGGACAGGGTGACGGGTTCGTAGCCGAACACCCGTTCGCTCCAGGCTCCCCAGAGTCCGGCCAGGCCCGGCTGGGTGATGACCGGGTTGTTCTGGAAATAGACCCGATCATCGACCCCGATGGTTCCTCCAGCCAGAATGGGGAGGAAGAGAACCAGAGCGATGGCGATCAGGGCCAATGAGGAGCGATCAGGTACGGCGCGAGGACTCATGTCTTGTCTTGAGAAAAAAGTTGGCCGGGCGATTGCCCGGCCAACTAGGTCAAAGCGAAGAAGCGGGGAAGGCTACTTCACGTATGCCTTGGTGGTGCCACCACCGGCATTCGTGAGGGTGCTGCCGCCGTCAGTGTTGTCATCGTAGATATTGTCAGTGGCATCGGCGTCCTTGTTCACATAGCCCCAAACGCCAGCTACTGCTGCGTTGCCTTGGTTGATCGTGGCATTTCCGGCAACAGTCACCGAAGTGACCTTGTTGAGGTTGCCGACATGGCCATCAGCGAACACCACCACCATGTTTGATTTATGGTTCGAGTTGTCCGTTGCCGTGGAGCTGGCCTTGGGGCGGTCAGCCAACACCACGCGGTTTGACGTGGCATTGGACGGAACGGCCCAGTCATAGGCGTAGGCGGCCGCGCTGTTGGTGTTGGCGGTGGCCGGGGTGGTGGCCCAGGTCGCCGCGGTGGTGGTGGTCCACGAGATGGCGGTGGCGGTGGTGGTGGGCTTGACCGAGGAATTGGCCGGGCAGCCGAAGACCTTGCCGGTCAGGTCGCCGCCGGTGCTGTTGGCGAGGAATTCGAACGACACCATGGTGGTGAAGACCGAGTTGGCAGCAGAGGCGGAGGTGACGCCGGTCGCCACGGTATTGGCGGCGCTGGCCTGCAGCACGGGCCACGCCTGATCGTTGTCGTTCTGGTACACCGCCATGGCC
>JAKLKR010000092.1:0-14945 GCA_023150565.1 Planctomycetota bacterium | reverse complement strand
GATCTGGCGCTGGTTGTTGCCGCAGTTGGCCTTGTAGGCCGACTGGCGGACCATGTTGATGGCCGGCAGGAGCATGCCCGCCAGGATGGCGATGATCGAGATCACCACCAGCAGCTCGATCAGGGTGAAGCCCTGGGAGCGGGTTGAGGACAGGTAGCGCATAGAGCCTCCTTATGAGGTAGCGCGGGTTTATAGATCACGGCCGAATGGGATGGATTTGGCCGCAGGGGGCCAAGCATAGCACCCCCGCGGCCGCGGTCCATCCTCAGTTGTTCATTCGCACACCCGCTGCTGAAACACCTGCAACGATGGCGCCGTCCGCCCTGTTCAGGTGGTCGCCAACCCGCGTGCCATCAGGATCTTGCCCGAACGCACCAGCTCGACCACGCCGAACGGCTTGAGCAGATCGATGAAGGCGTCGAGCTTGTCGCTCTCGCCCTGGACGCGCAGGATCAGGCTTTCGGCGGCGAAATCGACCACCTTGGCCTTGAAGTTCTCGGCCACCTGGAGGATCTCGGTGCGGTCCTTGATCCCGGCCTTGAGCTTGACCAGGGCGATCTCGCTCTCGATCGCCTCCTGGCCGGTGTGGTCGATGGCGTGGACCACGTCGACCAGCTTCTCGAGCTGCTTGATGATCTGCTCGAGGATCACCGGATCGCCCGAACAGGTGATGGTCATGCGCGAGAACTCGCCCGGGGCGCTGCGGTAACCCTCGATCTCGAGGTCGAACGCCGGCGACACCACCAGCGACTCGATGTTGTAGCCGCGGCGGCTGAAGATCAGGGCGGTGCGCACCAGCACGCCCGGCTTGTTGCGGACGAGCAGGCTGATGGTGTGGAGGGGGGTGGTCGTGGTCATGGCGTCGGTCCGGTTGGCGGTGCGTGGCGGTTGGACGGGATCAGGTCGATCCGGTCGGCTTGTCCATCCGCACCTTGGGACGGTCGATCAGCATCTTGTCGTAGCCGGCGCCTGCCGGGATCATCGGGAACACGTTGTCCTCCTTGACCACCTCGGCCTCGACCAGGCAGGGGCCTTTCTGGGCCATCGCCCACTTGAGCACCTTGTCGACATCGCCGGCGCGGCGCACGCGCTTGGCCGGCATGCCGAAGGCGTCGGCGAACTTGACGAAGTCCGGGTTGCCCTCGAGGTCGGCGCCGGACAGGCGGTTGTCGAAGAACAGCTCCTGCCACTGGCGGATCATGCCCAGGTAGCGGTTGTTGATGATCAGGATCTTGATCGGCACCTTCTGCAGCATGGCGGTGGCGAGTTCGCAGGAGGTCATCTGGAAGCCGCCGTCGCCGACGATGGCCCAGGCCGGCTTGCCGGTCGCCATGGCGGCGCCGATCGCCGCCGGCACGCCGAAGCCCATGGTGCCGGCCCCGCCGCTCGACAGCCAGTGGCGGTTCTTGGTGGTCAGGCAGAACTGCGCCGCCCACATCTGGTGCTGGCCGACGTCGGTGGTGATGATGCAGTCGCGGCCGCCGAGCTTGTCCAGGCGGTCGAGCACGTGCTGGGCGCGCAGCCCGCCCTTCTTGGGGTACTTGAGCGGGTGGGCCTTGCGCCAGCCGTTCAGCTCCTTCCACCAGTCGCCGGTGTCGCAGGGGCCGACCAGCGGCAGCAGGTCCTCGACCACCAGGCGGGCGTCGCCGGGCATCGAGAGATCGGGCTGGATGATCTTGCCGAACTCGGCGACATCGATGTCGATGTGCAGCTTGACCGCATCCTTGCAGAACTCGCTGACCTTGCCGGTGATGCGGTCGTCCCAGCGGGCGCCGATGGCGAAGATCAGGTCGCAGTGCTGGACCGCGCGGTTGGCATAGGCGGTGCCGTGCATGCCGAGCATGCCGAGGTTGAGCGGGCTGTCCTCGGGGCAGGCGCCCTTGCCGAGCAGGGTGTTGACGATCGGAGCCTTGAGCTTTTCCGCCAGCTGCTGGATGGCCCGACCGGCGCCGCTGATGACGGCGCCGTTGCCGACGTAGAGCAGGGGCTTGCGGCTCTTGGACAGCAGCTGGGCGGCCTTCTTGAGCAGGGCGGCGTCGCAGCGGCCGGGGATCTTGTAGCCGGGCAGGCGGATCTCGTCGACGAAGGGCGCCGTGCAGGGCCCCTGGGTGACGTCCTTGGGCAGGTCGATCAGCACCGGCCCCGGACGTCCGGTGGTGGCGATGTGGAACGCCTCCTTCATGATGCGCGGGATGTCGGCCGAATTCTTGACCAGGTAGCTGTGCTTGACCACCGGGTACGAGATGCCGGTGACATCGGCTTCCTGGAACGCGTCCTTGCCGAGCATGGGCGAGATGGTCTGGCCGCAGAGGACGATCATCGGCACCGAGTCCATCAGCGCGGTCAGGCAGCCGGTGATGGTGTTGGTGGCGCCAGGGCCGGAGGTGACCAGGACCACGCCGGGCTTGCCCGAGGCGCGGGCGAAGCCGTCGGCCATGTGGGTGGCGCCCTGTTCGTGGCGGACGAGGACGAACTTGATCTTGGAGTCGATCAGGGCGTCGAACATCGGCATCGCCGCGCCGCCACTATACCCATACACCACTTCGACGCCCTCGCGCTCAAGGCAACGGATGACCATTTCGCCGCCGGTGGGTGGCCTGGTGGACATGGGATGCTCCTTCATGCGGGCGCAGGTGCGCCGAGAAGCCGCGCCCTGGGAAAGACCAGGTGTGGGCGGCAGATGTGGGAGACAATCTAATGAAATCGGTGACAAGTCAAATGGGTTAATAGTAACCTATTTATCGAAGTTAGATCAACGGATGTCAACTATATTAATAGCCGTAATTATGTCGTCTAATCTTGGCAAAAATTGTCCGAAGTCACCTTGCCGATGGAGGCCCCGTCAGGCCTGAGCCGCTCCCGGTGGCGAATTGCGCCGCCCTGGCTCGCCATACTGTGCCGCCATGTTCACCCAAGGCCGCTGGTACGTCGGACATCTGGGGCCGATCCCGCTCTATGTCCACTGGAGCGTGGCATTTCTGGTCTATCTGGTGTTCACCTGGTTCGGAAACGACAGTCGTGGCATCGATTGGGCGAGTTTCCTGGTGGCTTTGACCTGGGTGGCGGCCGGAATCATATGCCATGAGTTCGGTCATGGCATTGTCGCCAAGTGGAATGGGGCCACCGGCATCACCATCACCATCGAGATGCTCGGAGGCGTCTGCTCGTCGCAGCGCCAGTTGAAGCCCTGGCGTGAACTTGCCATCCTGGCAGCGGGCCCGTTGGTCAATTTCCTGTTCGTGGGCTTATGCTATGGCGGCCTGGCATGGATGGAGCAGGCTCATCCAATTTGGTACCAGGGGGATATGCGGCAGTGGGTCGATCTGTGGCTGGGCTTGGGACTGTGGATCAACCTGGCGCTCGCCTTGTTCAACTGCCTGCCGATCTACCCACTTGATGGCGGTCAGATCGCCTTCAACGGCCTGCTCCTGGCCACCCGCCGGCCACCGCTGGCGGCACTGATCACCTTCGTTCTGGCCTGCGTCACCGCCGCAGCCTACCTGTGGTGGCGCTGGAGCACCATCAGCCCGCTGACCCTGATGATCGTCGGCCTGTGCCTGTTCAACGCCTGGCAGCTCGTCGTCACCACCCGCGATTCCCGCTGAAAGCACCATGAGCAAGCGCATCCTTTCCGGCATCCAGCCCTCCGGGCAGCTCCACCTCGGCAACTATTGCGGGGCGATCCGCCAGTTCCTCGACCTCCAGGCCGAGGGGCATGAGCTGTTCGTGTTCGTGGCCAGCTACCACGCCCTCACCACCCAGCGCGATCCGCTGGCGCTGCGCGCCGCCTGCCGCCAGATCGTGGTCGACTACCTCGCCTTCGGTCTCGATCCCGCCCGCACCCACATCTACGTCCAGCATGACGTGCCCGAGGTGACCGAACTGGCATGGCTGCTGTCGTGCGTCTGCCCGACCTCGCTGATGGACAAGGCGGTGAGCTACAAGGACAAGCTGGCCAAGGGGTTCAGCGCCAACGTCGGGCTCTATACCTATCCCATCCTGCAGGCCGCCGACATCCTCGCCCCGCGCGCCCAGGTGGTGCCGGTGGGCAAGGACCAGGTGCAGCACATCGAGATCACCCGCGACATCGCCGGGCGCTTCAACCACGAGTTCAACGCCGAGGTGTTCGTGCTGCCCGACCACCGTCTGGCGCCGCACGCCGAGGTGCTGCCGGGGATCGACGGCGAGAAGATGTCGAAGAGCTACGGCAACACCATCGACCCCTTCCAGGAGGAGAAGGCGCTGCGCAAGCGCATCATGTCGATCAAGACCGACTCCAAGGGGGTGCAGGAGGCCAAGGATCCCGAGACCTGCGCGGTGTTCCGCATCGTGCGCGCCCTCGCCGGGCCGGGCGATGCGCGCACGGTCGAGCTGGCGGCGCGCTACCGCGATCCCTCGCTCCAGCCCGGCGGCCTGGGCTTCGGCTACGGCCACGCCAAGCAGGCGCTGTTCGAGCTGATCCTGGACGTGTTCCGCGAACCGCGGGCGCGGCGGGCGGCGCTGATGGCCGACCCCGGCCACATCGAGGCAGTGCTCAAGGCCGGTGCCGCGGTGGCGCGCGCCGAGGCCGCCCGCACGGTGGCGGCGGCGCGCGCGGCGACCGGGCTGTAGCTCAACCGCCGGGCAGGCGCTCCGCCAGGCGCGGGCCCCAGCGCGCCCAGGCCGCCAGCACCAGCGCGGGCGTGACCACTGCCAGCACCAGGAATACCCACGCCGCGGCATCGAGGCTGGTGTTCCAGTGTTCGCCCGCCAGCAGCACCAGATCGTTGTCGACGCCGCTCTTGCCCGCTTCGTATCCGCTGCGGAGAGCGCTGTCGTGGAGCAGCCCCCAGGACAGCGCCAGCACCTCCAGGCACAGCAGCCAGCCGACCAGGCCGGACAGCCAGCGTTCGGCGGCATGGGCGACCCAGCGCCCGCTGGCGGCGCGCACCAGGAACAGGCAGCCGCAGGCGAGTTCGGCGAGATGGCCGCCGGCCACCAGCAGCGGCATGTCCCAGCCGGCGACCAGCAGCAGGCCCCAGAGCGCCCCCGCCGCCAGCACCGCCACCTGGAGCCGCCGGTGGGCCCGCACCGCCCAGGCGGCGTAGCCGATCACCGCCAGCCAGGCCAGCACCAGCACGGTCATGCGCTCGCCCCAGTGGGTCAGGCCGCCGCCCTCGGCGAGATCGAACTTGGGGATGGCCGGGCGCGCGAACAGCCAGGCCACCGCGGCGTGGCCGCATTCGTGCACCAGGATGCCGAGGTAGCGCAGGATGAAGCGCGGCAGGCCGTCCAGGACGAGCACCGCCAGGGCCGCCGCCAGGGCGGTGGCGAGGTGGATCACGGCGAGGCGGTCGAGCCCGGGCCACGCGCTGGCGGCGACCACGGCCGCGGCCGGGTCGGCAGTGCGCACCGCTCCGCAGTCGATGCAGGTCGGCCCGGCGGGGCGCACCACGGTGCGGCGATGCAGGCAGGCCATGGCCGGCGATCCTACCACCCGCCCTCCACCGGGGAACGTCGGTGGATCAATGGGGTTCCATCCCGGCCATCCGCCCCATCCTGGGCGCCATGCCGGGCGTGATCCTGCGCCGCCTGCTGGGCGGCTTGCTGGTGCTGTGGGTGGTGCATCTCGCCACCTTCGCCGCCATGCGTGCGCTGCCCGGCGACGCCTGGGCCGACATCGCCGGCGATCGCGCCCTGCCGCCCCAGGCCATGGCGGAACTGCGCGCGCGCTACGGCGCCGACCGCCCGCTGATTGTGCAGTACGGCCGCGATGTCCTGGCGCGCCTGTCGCTCGACTTCGGCCACAGCCTCAAGCTGGCGCGCGGTGAGCCGGTGGGTGCCCTGCTGGCGCGCGCCGCGCCGGTGTCGATCGGCTTGGGCTGCGGCGCCCTGCTGCTCGGCCTGGCGGGCGGACTGTGGGCGGGGACCCTGGCGGCACGGCGGCGCGGGCGGCTGGCCGACCGGGCGGTGCTGGCGGGGGCCTCGCTCGGGGTGAGCGTGCCCGACTTCGTGCTCGGCACCGCCCTGCTGGTGGCGTTCGCCCTCGCCCTGGGCTGGCTGCCGCCAGGCGGATTGGATTCGCCCTGGGGCCTGGTGCTGCCGGTGGCGACCCTGGCCCTGCCCCTCGCCGCCGCCGCCGCCCGCCTGGTGCGCGCCAGCCTGGGCGATGAGCTGCGCGCCGGCTATGTGCGCACCGCGCGCGCCAAGGGCGCCGGCGAGGCGACGGTGGTGGTCGAGCACGCCCTGCGTCCGGCCGCCGGCCCGCTGCTGGCCTGGGTGGCGCAGGCGGCGGCCAATGTGCTCACCGGCTCGATGGCGGTCGAGACCCTGTTCGCGCTGCCCGGGCTGGGCTTCTACTTCGTGGCCGGGGCGATGCAGCGCGACTGGCCGGTGGTGACCGGCGCCGCCCTCGCCTATGCCGCGCTGCTGGTGCTGTTCAACCTGGTCGCCGACCTGCTCATGGCCTGGCTGGATCCCCGCACCCGGTGATGGTCAGAAGTGGGTGTACTGGCCGGCGGTGGCGCGCAGGGCGCGGCCACCGCAGTCCAGTTCGGTGCCGTCGGCGAGCGGGCGCCACGCGGGCTCGGCCTGGCCGGCGGCGGCCGGGACGCGCCAGATCCAGCGCCCCTGGAACACCGCCAGTTCGACCACCGTGCGGGTGCGCGCCCCGGCCAGGGGCAGATCGGCCCCCGGACCGCCGATGGCGATGCGGCGCAGCACCTGGGCATAGGCCAGCTCGGGGCGGTTCTCGGGCCGGGTGATCGCCACCGCGTCGAGCTGGTGGTCGCTGTCGATGCCGCAGGCCGCCGCCGGGCCGGCGGCGGCGCCGTCGAGCGACGCCACCTTGGGACCGCGACGCGGCACCACCCGCAGCCAGAGCGACACCACCCCGGCCAGCACCAGGATGTTCTCGGCCCCAAGGGCGAGGGTGGCGGTCTTGCCGCTCGGCAGCACCAGGCCGTCGACCATGGTGCCGTTGGGGGCGTTGAGGTCCTCGATCTGGCACAGGTTCTGCACCGCGTCGTAGCGCAGCGCGGCGTGGCCGCGGCTGATGCGCTGGCAGCTCTCCTTGTGCACCGTGATGGGATAGTTGCGTACGCACAGGTCGCAGGGTGCCTCGCGCAGCTTGCCCAGGGTCAGGCGGGTGCGCGCCAGCAGCACCACCCCCGGGCCGTCGGCCACCGGCTGCGGCGGCAGCAGGGTCACCCAGTCGCCGGCGATGGCGCTGGCGAGATCGCCCTCGAGCCGGCCCCCGGCGATCGGCACCATCGCCGGCTCGGCGCCGGAGAGGATGCGGGCGATGGTGCCCGAGGCGGCGACGGTGGCATGGGTGCCGGGTTCCTGCCCGGCGTTGGCGACGGGGGCGGCCGGATCCGGCTCCTGGCTGAGCAGGAGCGCGGTCATGGTCTGCATGGCGTTGAGGTTGGCCGCCATGGTCGGCAGCTCGGCGTGGGCGCCGAACTCATCGCCCTTGGTCTGCCGCACCCCTTCCGCTCCACCCGAGAGGTCGCTGGCGATGGTGGCCTGTCCCGAGAGGTCGCTGGCGATGGTGGGCTGGTCGGCACCCGGCGCTGGGGTCGCCGGCTCCATGGCATCCTCGTCCCCGCGCAGGTTGGCGGTGAGGGTGCGCATGTCGGCGCGGGTGGCGGGATGGAACGCCCCTCCCTTGCCGGAGAGATCGCCCTGCGCGGTGCTCTCGTCGACCGCCTGCCCCGGCAGCGCCCCCATGCGGTCGAGGGCGGCGACGATGGCATCGCGCAATTCGGCCGGCTCGCGGAAGCGCTGGTTGCGGTCCTTGGCCATCGCCTTGGCGATGATCGCCTGCGCGGCATCGCTGACTTGCGGACGCTTGCGGCGCACGTCCGGCACCGGAGCGGTGCAGTGCAGGTGGAGGATCTCCTGCAGCTTGGGGGCGGTATAGGGCGGTTCGGCCGCGAGGCAGAAATAGAGAACCGCACCCATGGCGTAGATGTCGCTGCGGATGTCGAGGGTGGGATCGGTGAGCACCTGCTCGGGCGACATGTAGAGGGGGCTGCCGACGATCGCCCCCTGCATGGTCAGGGCGGTGCGGTTGGCGTCGGTCGAACGCGCGATGCCGAAGTCGGCGAGCTTGGCGCGGCCGTCGCTGGCCACGAAGATGTTGGGCGGCTTGATGTCGCGGTGCACCAGCTTGAGGCGGTGGGCCTCGCAGAGGCCGTCGGTGACCTGGTGCAGCACCGCCAGGGCCAGCGCCTCGCTCAGCCCGCCGCGCCGTTCGACCAGGTCGCGCAGGTCGCCGGAGTCGACGTATTCCAGCACCATGAACATGGTCCGGCCGTCGGCCACCCCGCTGTCGAGGCAGCGCACCACGTTGGGGTGGTCGAGCTCGCGGGTGATCTTCGACTCGCGTTCGAAGCGTTTGACGAACTCGTTGCCCTGCGACGAGGCCAGGTCGATGGGCAGTTCGCTCTTGATGGTCTTGACCACCACCAGCCGGCCATCGGCGGCACCGAGCTGGTCCTGGTGGGCCGACAGCCATACGCTGCCCATGCCGCCATCGGCCAGGTGGGTGAGCGGCAGGTACGGCCCGAACGGCTTCACTGCCGGCATCGGCAGCAGGGCGCGCAGCTTCCTGGCCAGCTCGGGGGACAGGCCCTCGCCGGTCGCCAGCCAGCGGTCGAGTTCATCGCGGGTGGCCACGCCCTTGCCGGCTGCGAACTCGCCCAGGCGTTCGGCGGTCACCCGGTTGAGCAGGCGCTTCTTCTGGGCGGTCTCGACCAGGGCGCGGATGGGGAGCGGTTGGGGCACGGCGGTCTCGTCGGCAATCTGGAGAGGGGATCTGGCAGGGCAAGTATGCGCCAACATAGCAGAACCCCTGTGTGAACCGCCCTTCCCTTCAACCTAATGTCGGCTACATAAGGCCTGACATCGTGCCACCGGCCAGCGACGGTACTACCAAGGCAAGTATGAGCATATTGATGAGGTTGGCGGGCATTTCCCGTCGAGTGGCCCTGATTTCAGTGCTTCTGTGCACTGTGGTTCCTGCCACGGCATGGTCGCTGGCCTTCGATCAGACCAGTCCCCTGGCGGTCGCGGTCAACGAGGATGCCAACCCCCATTACATCAACCTGTCTGTCAATGATGTGATCGCACGCAATGTGACCTGGGGGGTCTATTCCGCCCCATCGGTCGGAACGGCGAATTTCTACTCGTCCTATGGTACCAGCTATCGGTACTCCTGGTTCTCTTACACCCCGCCTGCCAACTGGACGGGAACCACTTCGTTCATCGTGTCCGCCACCGCCCCCTTTCAGTTCCCGTACAGCGCGGCAACCGTCTACTTGACCATTAATATAAGCGTCAACCCGGTCAACGAGGTCTTTCGCGTCGACACCGTGGGAGGAGGCACGGGTTCCTCCTGGGGCAGTACCCTGACCTTGCAGAACGCCTTGGCCCAGGCCAACGCCGGCGATGAGATCTGGGTCAAGACCGGCACCTACAAGCCGCACGCCAGCGATCGCCTGGTGTCCTTCATCATCCCGGCCGGGGTGACGGTCTATGGCGGATTCGCCGGCAGCGAGACCGCGGTCTCCCAGCGCAACTGGGGGACCAACCAGACCATCCTCAACGGCGACGTCGACAACGACGGCCTCGATGCCGGCAACAGCCGCCACGTGGTGGTGCTGGCCAGCAGCGGCGTCCTCGACGGTTTCGTGGTCAGTGGGGGCTGGACCGACAACACCGGGTCCTACGACAACAAAGGCGGCGGAATCCTGCTCAACGCTGGTTCCGGCACGGTGCGCCATTGCGTGATCACGGGCAACGCCGCCTATCGCGGCGGCGGGGTATCGATCCAGGCTGGGGCGACGCCAACCTTCAGCAATTGTCTTTTCGTAACCAACCAGGGCAACGCCTACGCCTCGCCCGCCGGCGGCGCCATGTTCGTGAGCGATACCGGCACCGCCCCCACCTTCGTCAACTGCCTGATCGCCGGCAACGGCGGCGGCGGCATGACCAATGGCGCCGGGGTCAACATCACCAGCAGTGCCACCGCCACCTTCCGCAACACCATCGTGTGGGCCAACACCGCGGGCACCAATCCCAACGTGGCGCTCAGTTCGGCCACCGCCACCTGGTACAATTGCGACGTCCAGGGCAGCGGAGGCAGCGCAGCCTGGCAGTCGAGCTTCGGTACCAATGGAGGCGGCAACCTGGATGTCGATCCGCAGTTCGTCAACCCGAGCGACCACAATGGACCCGACGACAAATGGATGACCGCGGACGACGGGGTGCTGAACCGCGGCGCCTCGCCGGTGGTGAATGCGGGCTCCGCCACCCTGGCGCCCGGAGACGACATCCTCGGCCGCAGCCGCCCGGTCGGCGCGACCGGCAGCGGATACGACATCGGGCCGTTCGAGGCCTACGGGGTGATCTACGTCACCCCCACCGGCGCAGGCCTGGCCAACGGATCCTCCTGGGGCAACGCCTACGGATCATTGGCCACTGCCCTGGCCGCCGCCCGTGCCGGCGACGAGATCTGGGTCAAGGCCGGGACGTACAAGCCCACCGCCGGCAGCGATCGTTCGATCTCCTTCCAGCTAGCGGCCCAGGTGGCGGTGTACGGGGGGTTCAATGGAACGGAAACCTTGCGATCGCAGAGAAGCTGGACGCTCAACCAGACCGTCCTTTCAGCGGACATCGACAATGATGCGACCAATGCCGGGAACACCTACAATCTGGTGATCGGCGCTCCCGGCGCGCAACTGGATGGTGTGGTGGTGGCGGGAGGCCAGGCTGACGGTGGATCGACGACCTATGGGGCGGGGTTGTATGCAAATGGCATTGCCATGAACATCGACCATTGCGTATTCCGCAACAACCACGCGGCGAACTGGGGGGGCGCGATCGCGGCGATCAACTCAGCCCTCACCGTCTCCAACTCGGTATTCACTGGCAATTCAGCCGGTTCGTACGCTGGCGCGGTGATATGCTACAATGGCAGTGGGGTGCATGCGTTCGACAACTGCATGTTCACGGGTAACCGGGTGACGACGCTGAACGCCACGTATGGAGCGGCGGTGTGGCTCTCCAACTCCTCCACTTGGCGGAACTGCACGGTGGTGGCCAATGATCCGGCGGGAGGCATGCATGCGGTCTATCTGTACGACGGTTCCATCACCGCCATCAACAGCATCTTCTGGGGCAATGCCGGAGCGATCGCCGGGCTCAACTCCCGGACATACATCAACAGTTGCGTCCAGGGCAGCGGCGGGTCCTCAGCCTGGGTGGACGCAGGCATCAACGGCGGCGGCAACATCGATGCCGACCCCCTGTTCCTGGCAGCGGGAAGTCCGGCAGGCACCGATGGCGTGCTGATGACGGTTGACGATGGCTTCCGCCTGCGCGGCGGCAGCCCTGCCGCCAATACCGGCACCACTGGAACCACCAACGACATCCTGGGCCAGGCGCGCACCCTGGGCGGCAACCCCGACATGGGCGCCTACGAGGGTCGCTGCCCGGTTGCCTCCTTCGCTACCGCCACCGGCACGGTGGCGGAATCGGCCGGCAGCGCCGCGGTGGCGGTGAGCCTGACCGGTGCCGCCGACTATTCCGTCACCGTCAGCTATGCGAGCGACGGGTTCGGCACCGCCACCGATGGCGTGCAGCTAGGAAGCGGGACGAATGAATGGCAGTTCCCGCTCTACACCATCTACCATGACGCGCGCATCCAGACCATCTACCTGGCCTCCGAACTGGGCGGCGCGGCCACCTTCCGCAGCCTGACCCTCGACGTGACCGCGGTGCCCGGCCAGGCCATGAGCGCCTTCACCGTGCGCCTGATCGAGACCGCCCCCTCCAAATACGTGTCCACCGCCAGCTGGATCTCGCCGGCCGCCGGTTGGACCACGGTCTTCAGCGGCACGCTCACCGTCGATGCCACCGGGCGGGTGACGGTGCCGTTCTCCACGCCGTTCATCTACAGCGGCGGCAACAACCTGACCGTCGACATCAGCTTCGACAATTCGACCTACACCTATTCCGGGACCGTGCGTTGCACCGACACCGGCGTGGCCAGGTCGCTCTATGCCTACACCGACAGCGGCAGCGGCGATCCGCTGCAATGGCCCGTCACCGCCGCCCCCGGTACCAGCGCCCTCTCCAACCTGGTGCCGAACCTGCTGTTCGGCACCGCCCCCGCGCGCATGGACGTCGATGCTACCGGTTCGATCGTCATCAGTGCCGGCAGCGTGTCGGGAACCATCACCATCCCGATCATCCCCGACGTCAACGACGAACCTGACGAGACCCTGTCCTTTGCCCTGACCGGGGTCGCTGCCGGGACCGGCGGCGCAGCCGCCCAGGGGACGATCACCACCCATGTGCTGACCATCACCGACGACGATTCCCCGCCCACGGTGCAGTTCCTGGAAGCCGCCAGCAGCGACTGGGAGTCCACCAGCAGCCGGACCCTGGTGGTGAGCCTGTCCGAGCGCTCCGACCGCACGGTGCAGGTCGCCTATGCCGTCACCGGGGGGAGCGCGGCCAACGGCAGCGACTACAGCGGATTGCCCGGAGGCACCCTGACCTTCGCTCCAGGAGAGACGCGCAAGACCATCCCCTGGTTGGTGGTGGCGGACTACTACCACGAAGATGATGAGACCGTCCAGGTCACCCTCTCCTCGCCCAGCCAGGCGACTCTGGGGGCCAACACCCAGCACGTGGCCACCATCCTCAATGATGACTATTCCGGGGTCGCCTTCGACTCGGTGACTGCGCAGGTCTACGAGAACAGCGGCCTGCCCGCCACCGCCAGCGTTTCGGTGTCTCTGAACTGCGCGCCGGCCCCAGGCAGCACCGTGACCATCGCCCTGACCAGCAGCGATGGCAGCGAGGCGACGGTGTCGCCGGCCAGCCTCAGCTTCACCGACGCCAACTGGAGCCTCCAGCAGACCATCACCATCACCAGGGTCGATGACGCCGAGGATGATGGCGACCAGGCGAGCACCATCACCACCACCCTGTCCATCAGCGCCGGCAGCGACCCCCGCTATGCCGCGATCAACCCCAGCGACATCGCCGTCACCACCGTGGATGACGACCAGGCCGGGATCGCCGCCGGCTGGATCGAGTTGACCGGCTCGGTCACGGTGACCGACAGCCTGACCATCGCCTTCTCCGGTCCCACCGACCTGTCCCAGGTGGTGCCGGGCATGCAGGTGGCCTTCCAGGGCGGCTATCCCAATGGCGGGGTGCACACCATCGCTGCCGGCGGGGTCAATGATTCGTCCGACAAGCTGACCGTGACCGCAGCCACGCTGCTGCCTTCCGCGACGCTCCAGACCGTGCGCGTGCTGCGCCCGGTCTCGGGTCCCGTGCTGGAGCGCGGCATCTCGGCCACCGCGTCGGCGGTGGCGGGTCCGGTCATCACCTTGTCGCCGGCCCCCGACCTGACCCTGGTGCAGACCGGCATGCTGGTGACCTTCACCGGTGCCGGCACCAACAGCGGCTCCTACCGGATCATTGCCAAGGGCGCGGGCACGCTGACCGTTTCGCCGACGCCGACCGCCAGCGCCAGCGCCCAGCTGGTGACCATCGGCGACCGCGCCCGTCTCGACGTGTTCCTGCTCGCGCGCCCGACCGCCACGGTGACCATCCCGGTGTCGAGCTCCGACCCCAGCGAGGCCTCGCTGTCGCCCACCTCGCTCAGCTTCACCACCGCCAACTGGGCCACCCCCCAGGCGGTGACTATCTATGGCATCGACGATGCGCTGGCAGACGGCAACCAGGCCTACCAGGCGGTGATCAGCGCGGCCGCCAGCTCCGATCCGGTCTACGCCGGGCGGGACAACGACGATCCGGCCATGACCACGGTCGATGACGATGCACGTGCTCTGGTGCTGAGCCCGGCCAGCCTGACCGTGGCCGAGGGGGGCACGGCGGGTTCCTATACCATCGCGCTGGGCAGCCAGCCGGTGGCCCAGACCACCATCAACCTGACCGGGACCTCCGATTTCGGGGTGTCCCCTGCCCAGGTGGTGTTCACCACCGGCAACTGGAACCTGCCCCAGACCATCACCGTCACCGCAGTCGACGACAGCCTGATCGAAGGGAGCGAGGTCCAGTCGGTCGTGCACGCCGTGCTCGACGACGCCAACAACAGCGATTACGAAGGTCTGGGGCTGTCATCGACCACGGTGACGGTCACCAGCGCCAACGATGTGGCCGGCTATGTCCTGAGCGCGACGGCGCTCAGTGTGCCGGAGGCGAGCGATGTGCGCCTGCGCATCCATCTGAAGGCGCAGCCGTCCGGCGATGTGACGATCGCCGCCGCCCTGTCCTCCGGCAACCTGGGGGGGCGCGACAGCGTCGCTCCAGCCAGCCTGGTCTTCACATCGGCCAATTGGGCGACCGACCAGGAGGTCGTGGTCGCCACCACTGCCGACGGTGGATCCGCGAACGAGACCTACAATCTCGACCTGACGGTGTCGAGTGCGCCCGTCGAGGCGGTCGGGTCGTGGGTCAACCCCGGTACCCTCGTCTGCACCAACATAGACGATGACGTGCCGGGCATCCGCCTCACCCAGACCGGAGGGTCGACCATCGTCACTGAGGGTGGTGGCACCGACGCCTACCTCATCAACCTGACCACCCAGCCCGATGCCGGCTCGAATTTCGTCCAGGTCAACATTCTCCCTCCCGCCGGGCTCAGCGTCAATCCGACCTCGCTGCTGTGGACCAGGGCGGAATGCGGCGGCGACTGGAGCACCTTCGCTGCCGTCGGCAAGACCGTCACCGTTTTGGCGGTCGACGACAGCCTGGCCGAGGGCACCCAGATCCTGAGCATCGCTCATCAGATCGGATCGACCGATGCGGCGAGCTATGTCGCGGCACCCTTGATTTCGCTCGGTGTGCAGGTGAACGACAACGACGGGGTGGGGGTCTCCATCGCCCCGACCACCGGCCTGACGGTCACCGAGGCGGGG
>JAKLKR010000091.1 GCA_023150565.1 Planctomycetota bacterium | reverse complement strand
ACGGCATCGCTGCCCGGGCCAGCCCAGCAGGCGGATCCCGCCTGGTCATCGGCGGCGGCCACCGCCAGGCCCTCCAGCGGCGCCTCGGCCTGGGGAGCCAGGCGCGCCGGCTCCAACAGTCGGCGCGGCGACAGCAGCACGTGATCGCCGTTGTTGCCCGGCTCGCCCGCCTTCGGCCCGACCCAGGCGGGATCGCCGGCGGCATCCGCCGGGTCCCACCAGGCGGTGGAATCCCACTGCTCGCTCGGCCCGGTGCCGACCCCGGTGCCGGCGGCGATCGAAGGGTCGGCGAAGCTCCAGCCCGCCAGCCGCCGCACCTGCCAGGGCGCCTGGCCGGTGGCGAGCAGGGCCGCGTGCTCACCTTCCGCCGCGCACAGGAAGCCCGCCCCCAGGCTGCGCTGGGCCCATGGCGCCAGGCGGCCGAAGGCCCACACCCGCGCGGTCAGCACGTGCCGTCCCGGGGCCAGGCGCAGATCCCAGCTCTCGAAGGCCCAATGCCATTCGTCGCCGCGCTCGGGCCCGCCGCCGACCCGCTCGCCGTCGCACCACAGCTCGTAGCGCTCGTCGGCGCTCACATGCAGGCGGGCCGCCAGCGCGGCGGGGCAGTCCAGCACCAGGCGGAAGGCGAGCACCAGCGGCGCCTCCCAGCCCACCGGCGGGGTCAGCCAGCGCGCCGGCCACTGCGCCGGCGGATCCCAGGGGGCGCGGCTGAGCAGGGGCGGGGTGGTGAAGGGAGGACGGTCGATGAGCACGCGCTGGAGCATGCCGAATGATGGGCCTGGACCGCCCGCCGCGCCATGGATGCTCGCCGTTAAACCTGGACGTTTCCGCGTGCTGATCGACCTGCCACCACCGCCCTTCAGCCCCTGGCTGCGGCTTGCCCACCAGGTCGCCTGGACGCGCTCGCCGGGCACCGGCCTGGGCACCCGGCGGCAGCTGCGCGACTGGCAGTTCCTGCTCCAGCTCAGCGGCGATAGCTGGCTGTGGTACGAGCAGGCCGGCGGCAGCTGGCCGCTGCTGCCGGGCGACCTGGCGCTGGTTCCGCCCGCCACCACCTATGCCTGGGGGGTGCCGCTGGGCAGCCACCTGGCGGTGCATTTCGACCTCCATGCCCAGCCCGCGCTGGCCTCCCCCGACATGGTGGTGATCACCGGCGGGACGCAGGCGGCCCAGCCGCTCGCCGCCTGCCCGCTGCTGGAGCTGCGCCTGGGCGGCGAGGTGCGGCGCTGCCGGGCGGTGGTGCGCGCCCCCAGTCCGCGCCGCTGGCAGGAGCGTTTCGCCCCCCTGCTGCGCCAGCACGCCCGCGGCGAACAGGCCCGCCCGGGCGCGCGCCTGGCGGCGGCGGGGATCCTGGCGGCGGCGCTGGCGGACTGGCTCGACTTCGCCGCCGCCGATCCCGCCGGCAACCCCGCCGACCTGGCGGTGGGCGCGCTGGTGGACGCCCTGGCGAGCGAGGTGCCCGCCCGCGACCTGGACATCCCCGCGCTGGCGCGCCGCTGCGGCCTGGGCGAGACCGCGTTCCGCGCCGCCTTCCTGCGCTGCACCGGCGCCACCCCCCGCGCCTGGCTGGAACGGCGGCGCATCACCCATGCCGCCACCCTGCTGCGCGATGCCGGCCTGGCGGTGGCCGCCGCCGCGGCGGAAGTGGGCTACGACGACCCCTTCCACTTCACCCGCGTCTTCCGCCGGGTGATGGGGCGCTCGCCGCGCGCCTGGCGGCGCGGCGGCGGCTGAACGTATTTGGAGCGTCGACGTCCACGTCGACGGAGCCTCTTGTAGGCCGGCCCGGGATCATGGCAGCGTCACCGCGGCGGCGTCGTGGGCGTCGACGCTCCGCAAGAGCCGTTGCTGCACTTTCTCAGCGCCGCCACTCCAGCACCTGCCCGTCCGCCAGCAGGCGCTCGCGCAGAGGTGCGTAGGGCAGGTCCTGCAGGTCGACCCCCTGCTGCAGCGCCAGGGCGGCGGCGGTGGCGGCCGACTGGCCCAGGACCATGAACACCGGCTCCATGCGCAGCGAGCCGTAGGCGATGTGGCTGCACGAGCAGCACACCGGCACCGCCAGGTTGGCGCAGGCCCCGCGCGGCGGGATGATGGCACGGTACGAGATGCCGTAGGGATCGGTGGGCGGCACCTGCACGTCGCCCTCGTTGAACACCCGGCCGTCGCGCACGAAGCGGCGGCAGTTGTGCGAATCCATGTTGTACGAACCCAGCCCGACCGGGTCCTCGGCGCGGCGCGCGGCGCGGCAGTCGTGCTCGCTCACCACGTAGTCGCCGACCATGCGCCGGGCCTCGCGCACGTAGAGCTGGTGCGGCCAGCCGCCGGTGAAGGGGAACTCGTCCGCCGCCAGGCCCCAGCGCGCGTACCGGGTGCGCAGCGGCGCCGGCACGCGCGCGTCGTTGGCGAGGAAGTAGTGCAGCCCCTGCTGCCAGGCGACGTGGGCCTGGAAGATGCGTTCGCGCTCGGCGTAGCCGGCCTCGGCCCAGGCGTGGTTCTGGCCGATGAAGTCGGTGGACACCGCACCGTGGTTGTTGGTGTCGGTCTTGTGCTCCACGCACAGGCGGTCGAACTTGGCGAACAGGTCGGACCCCCAGCCGGCCTCCAGGTAGCGCGCCAGCAGCTCGTAGGCGGTGGGATCGTAGCCTGCCGGGCGGGCGAAGGGGATGCGCCGGGCGGGGTCGTCGCTGAGGCACATGCGGAAGTTGTAGGCCTGCAGGCGGCGGTCGCCGCTGCCGATGGGCTCCAGCGGGGCGGGATCGATGCCCGGCAGCAGGCCGCTGTCCGGCTTCCCGGGGATGCGCCAGGGGTCCACCGGCAGCTCGAACTGGTGCTTGGGATGCACCTGCACCCCGTTGAGGGTCTCGCCGTACTGGGTGTTGGCCTCGCGCCCGACCGTGTACGGCACCCCGGCGGCGGCCATCAGGTCGCCCTCGTAGCTGGCGTCGATGAACATGCGCGCGCGCACCGTCAGCCCGCCCAGCAGGCGCAGGGCGCGCAGACGCCGGCCGTCGCGCTCGACGCCGTCGAGGTACTGGCGATGGATCACCGTGACCCCATGGCCGGCGACCTGCTCGTGGAAAACCTCCTCGGCCACATGGGGTTCGAACAGCCACTCCTGCTCGCGGCCGTAGTGCCAGCCGATGCGACGGTAGACCTCCAGCGACAGACCGCCGATGGCGCGCTTGTTGCCGAAGTCGGTCCAGCCCAGGCCGCTGGCGGTCAGCCCGCCAAGGTGGTCGCTGGGGTCGAGGATCAGCGTGCGCAGCCCCATGCGCGCCGCCTGCACGGCGGCCACCACCCCCGCGGAACTGCCGCCGTAGATGCACAGGTCGGTGTCGAGGGTGCCGGGCTGGGCGTTGACCAGATCCGGGCGGAAATAGGCGAGGCGGTTCATGGCCTCCAGCATACCCTGGATGCCATGCGGGCGCATGGGGGAATCGGCTGGATAGGTGGACGGACCTGCTGTGCGACCGGAATTCGCCATGACCGCCGCTTTTTCATCGCCACGCCGTAGTGATACAGCCAGTACAACCACCACGGAGACGCCCATGGTCAGACCCATCCTGCTCCTGCTTCTCGCGGTCTGGTGCACCGCCGCCGACACCCCGGCACCCTGGTCGCTGGACCTGCGCGATCCGGCGGTGCGGGCGCTGAAGCTGCCGGCCGGCGCCGCCTGGAGCGATGAAGGGCCGGACGGCGGACCGTGCTTCCGCATCACCTGCGACGCCACCCAGGCCGCAACCAAGCAGGCGGTTGCCATTCCCATCGATCTGCGCCCCTGGCGCGGCTGGCGCATGGCCCTGACCGCCCAGGTGCGCGCCGACCAGGTCAGCACCGGGGCGGTCAACTGGCACGGCATCAAGTGCCAGCTGCACTGGCGCACCCCCTCCGGCCTCGACCGCTGGCCGGAGCCGGGCGGCATGTGGGGCAGCTTCGCCTGGAAGGAGGTCTCGGCCATGGCGCCGGTGGACGCCGATGCCGGCATGGGCGAGATCGTGCTGGGCATGGAGCGCACCACCGGCACCGCCTGGATCGCCGATGTGCGCCTGGTGCCGATGATGCCCCAGGTGGCCAGGCCGGCGCCGGCTGAGGATGCGCCACCCGCCTTCCGCGGCCACGATCTGCCGCGCCTGCGCGGGGTGATGCGCCCCAGCCGCCTGGCGGCCGAGGATTTCGACGACCTCAAGGCGTGGAAGGTCAACGTCATCCGCTGGCGCCTGGCCCATTCCTGGGGCAAGGCCGACACCGACCTCGACCTGGCGGAGTACGACCGCTGGCTCGACGGCCAGCTCGACGAACTGGGCAAGGCCCTGGACCTGGCCCAGGCGCGCGGGATGAAGCTGATGCCGGTGCTGTTCAACCCGCCCGGCGGCCGCCTGGTCGACAACACCTTCCGCATGCTGGTCGAGAAGCGCTACCAGGACCATTTCATCGCCAGCTGGCAGCGCATCGCCACCCGCTTCAAGGGCCACCCGGCGGTGTGGGCATGGAACCTGGTCAACGAGCCGGTGCAGAACCGTCCGTCGCCGCCGGGGGTCCTCGACTGGTACGGAGTGCAGGAGGCCGCCGCGCGCGCCATCCGCGCCATCGACCCGGAGGTCCCCATCTCGGTCGAGGTCGACCAGTGGGATGGCGCCGAGGCCTATCCCTGGATGCGCCCGATCCCGTTGCCGCGCATCATCTACCAGGTGCACATGTACTGGCCGCACGCCTACACCCACCAGGGCGTGCACAACAACTGGGGGGTGGTCGGCGGCTCCGCCGCGGTGGCCTATCCCGGGGTGATCCAGGGCGCGCAGGCCGACCGCGCGGCGATGATGCGCCATCTCCAGCCAGCGCGCGACTTCCAGAAGGCCTACAACGTGCACATGATGGTAGGCGAGTTCAGCGCTGTGCGCTGGGCGCCCGGGGCCGACCGCTGGCTCGACGACGCCATCAGCGTGTTCGAGGAATGGGGCTGGGACTGGTGCTACCACGCCTTCCGCGAGTGGCCGGGCTGGAGCGTCGAGCACGCCGATGGGCCGGTGGACCGCAACCACCACCCCAAGGCCAGCGCACCCACCGCCCGCGCCCAGGTGCTGCGCCGCTGGTTCGATCAGAACCAGGCCTTCCCCATCCCCACCCCCTGAAGCAGCCATGCACCTCGCCACAGCGGCCCTGCTCGCCTGCGCCGGCCTCGCCAGCGCCGCCAGCCTCGACAATCCCGGCTTCGAGCAGACCGGCGCCGACGGCCTGCCGGCGGCCTGGAAGCCCAACCGCTGGGACGGCGGCGGCGATCAGGCCCAGGTGCGGCTGGAGACCGCCGGTGCCGCCGAGGGGCGCCAGGCGCTGTCGGTGGCGACGGTGGCCACGGGCGGCGCGGGGGTGATCAGCGCCCCCCTGCCGGCGCCGGAGGGCGGCCTGGTGCTGCGCCTGCGCCTGCGCGCCAGCGAGGATTACGCCGGCAACGCCCCCTGGGTGTTCGCGGCGTGGTTCGCCGGCGGACGCTTCGTGGGCAGCACCGACCTGGGGATGCCGACCACCGCCCCGCGCGCCTGGACCGAGCTCACCGTGCCCATCGCCTCCGACCGCATCCCGGCCGGGGCCGACCAGCTGCGCATCGCCCTCGCCACCCGCGGCCTGCCCGGACAGGCCCCGGCCGGGAGGCTGTGGTTCGACGACCTCGCCCTGAGCCCCGACCCCTCGCTGGCGGTGGCTTTGAAATGCGACCAGTTCGCCCAGTGGACCACTGCCGGCGCCGGCATCGGCTTCACCCTCGAACGCGGCACCCTGCCGGCCGCGCTGCAGACCATCCGCAGCCGGGTGGTCGACTCCGCCGACACCGTGATCGACGAACGTACCCAGCCGGCGGCCGCCTTCGCCGCCGAGGGCTGGCGCTGGGCGGCGGAGCGGCCGGGCTTCTACGAGGTCTCCTTCACCGGCCTCGACCAGGCCGGCAACCAGCGCCCGCTGGTGTCGTCGTGGCAGCCGCGCCTGCCCTCCGGGCGTACCCTGTCGCTGCCGCGCGCGCGCTGGTCGTTCGCGGTCGCCGCCGCCCCCACCCGGCCGATCGCGGCGCGGCCGGCGCTGTTCGGCTTCACCTGGGACGACCTCGGCCACGACACCGATGTGCGCATCGGCGACCTGCTCGGCTTCAGCACCGTCCGCCTGCAGCACGTGCCCTGGGGCTGCCACGGCACCAACGAGAAGGCGGCGATCGAACCCGAGCGCGGCACCTACCGCTGGGAGGGCCTGGACCGGGCGGTGGGCTGGCTGAGCGAGCGCAAACTGCGCATCATCGCCCAGGTGATGGGCACCCCGCGCTGGGCCTCGCCCCATCCCGAGGACAGCAAGACCTACATCTGCACCCTGGGGTTCTCCAACTGGGCACCCAAGGACCTGGGCGACTGGACACGATTCCTCGACGTGCTGGTACGGCGCTATCAGGACCGCATCGCGGTGTGGGAGCTATGGAACGAGCCCCACCTGCCGGGCGGATCGTGCTACTGGCACGACACCCCGGAGCGCTACGCCGCCCTGCTGAGCAGCGGCGCCCAGGCGGTCAAGGCGGCCCAGTCCCAGGCCGAGGTGTGGATCGGCGGCATGGGCATGCGCTATGTGCCGTTCTACCGCGAACTGGTGCGCCTGGGTGGCGGCGCGGCCTACGACCGCCTGTCGCTGCACGGCAGCAACTGCGACGCCTCGCCCTTCCACGCCGTCGACCGCGCCGCCGGGCTGACGCCGCGGCCGTGGGTCGACTCCGAACACCACGGCATCCTCATCAATCCGGCCATGAGCGGCGAGGTCCCCGACGAGCGCACCCTCGCCAAGCGCCTGGTGCTCGACTCGTTCGGCCAGCTCGCGCGCGGCGCCGGGCTGATCTGCCTGTTCGAGATGAAGAACCAGATTGAGCGCGACCTGCTGATGCCGGCGCGGCAGGAGGGCTGGTTCACGCACGCCGCCGGGCTGTTCCGCAGCCGCCCGCGCCTGGAGCCGCGCCTGCCGGCGCTGGTCTGGCACACGGTGATGGCCCAGGTCGAACCCGGCATGACCGTACGCTCCCAGCACCGCCTGGGCGAGGTGCGGGTGGTGGCCTGCGCCAACGGCGAGCGCGACCTGCTGCTGGCGTGGCACGACGGCACCGCGCCGCTGGCGATGCCGGCCGAGCTGGCGGCCTGCGGCGGCAGCGCCATCGACTGGGAGGGCCGCCCGCTGGCGGCGGGGGCGCCGCTGCCCGCCGGCGCGCTGGTACTGATCCGCCAGGCCGAGCGTGCGCGGGTGACCGCGCTGCCGATGGGCGAGGCGCTGCCGCTGGTGCGCGGCGGCAAGGCGATCGCCAGCGGACCGGTCCCGCACGCCCCGGCGCTCTGGGGCGCGCTGCCGGCGGCCCCGGCCCTCACCCCCATGACCGCGTACCAGGACGGCGCCACCCCGGAGGCGGTGCGCGCCGGCTTCGCCCTCGCCAGCGACGGCAGCCAGGTCGAGGTGCTGGTGGAGGTCGCCGATCCCGAGCACGCCGCATCCGAGCAGCCGGGCAAGTACTGGCAGGGCGACAGCGTGCAGATCGGCTTCGACACCGGCGGCGAGGGCCTGGGCGGCGACCAGGTGCAGTTCCAGATCGCGCTGACCAGGGAGGGCCCAGTGGTGTGGAAGGACGTCGCCCCCTGGCTGGGCGGCGACCTGCCCTCGCGCTGGACCCCGGCCGGCCGCCCGGCGGCGCACGCCAGCGCGCGCATCGACCCCATCGCCGGCGGCCTGCGCTACCGCATCCGCATCGACACCAGCGAACTCTACCCGCTGATGGTCGCTCGCGACCGCCCGCTGCGCTGCTCCGTGCTGGTGAACAGCAGCCGCGGCCAGGGCCGCCAGGGCTGGGTGGAATGGGGCGCCGGCATCGGCAAGGACTTCACCCCCGCCGGCTACGGGGTGCTGGAGTGGGCGCCGTGAGGACGCAGGCGGGGGCCAGGGAACATCGATCGATGACTCCCTAATAATTTCCATATAATTACTTATTTTATTACGTATATATTTTATACAAAACACTTTATAGACGTTATTTGATTATCGTATAATATCGTATATATATCGGCCATGGTGATCCATTCGGCCGGCTGCGACCTGGCGCGCAAGCTCGATGACGACATCCGCAGCGGGCGCCTGGCTCCAGGCGCCCGCCTGCCCTCCACCGCCGAGCTCGCGCTGGCCCATGGCGTCACCGTGCATGCCATGCAAAGCGCGCTGGCCCACCTGCATGAACGCGGCCTGCTCACCCGCTCGCGCCGCCGGGGCACCTTCGTGGCGCTCAATGTGGGCTCCTCGGTCATCGGCGTGGTGATGGGGCGCAACCTGCTCACCGATCCCAACCTGCGGGTCTATGGCCTGACCATCGATCATCTCACCCAGGCGGTGGTGACGCGCGGCTTCCAGCTGCGCCTGTACCTGCCCGGCGCCGGCCAGGACCAGCGCCGCGACCTCGAGCGCGATCTCGACGCCGGCCACCTGCGCGCCCTGATCGTGCTCGCGCGCGAACCCGGCACCGCCGCACTGCTCGCCGGCCTCGACCAGGTCCCGGTGGTCGACTTCCCCCTGCCCGACTACCCGCTGCTCGCCTACCTCGGGATACGCCACCTGCTCGCCGCCCAGGTGCAGCGCATCGGCATCATCCCCCCCGACCCGGACATCGGCACCGCCGCGTTCCAGGCCGGTGTCGAGCGGGCCCTGGCCGAGGCGGGCGGCGGCAGCGCCCAGCTGACCTGGTTCCCCGGCGGCAACCGCCAGGAGACCGGCATCAGTGCGGTGCAGTCGTCGCGCACTGCACCCCCTGACGCCTGGCTGGTGGGCGACGACAACAGCGCCCGCGGACTGGTGGGCGCCCTGCTGGTGGCGGGCACGCGCCTGCCCGGTGAGGTGCGACTGGTCACCCACGCCAACCGCGGCCTGGAGATCTTCCCGCCCCTGGCGCTGACCCGGCTCGAGATCGACCCCTTGGCCGCCGCCAACGCCCTGTGCGCCAACCTGGCCGCCCGGCTGGAGGGCTCCGCACCCCCGGTCATCACCCTCGCGCCGACCCTGGTGGTCGGCGACACCTGAGATCCGGAGCGACCATGCGCCAGCGCGGATTCACCCTGATCGAACTGCTGGTGGTGATCGCCATCGTGGCGGTGCTGGCCGGCATGCTGCTGCCAGCGGTGAACCTGGTGCGCGCGGCGGCACGCCAGAGCGTGTGTGCCAGCCAGCAGCGCCAGATCCTGCTCGCCGTGATCTCCTACGCCGGCGAGCAGGAGGGACTCCTGCCAGACGTCGATCGCGCCGACCACCGCAACTGGGTCGCCGCCACCGCCAGCCAGATCGACGCCGGCGCCGGCTGGTGGTATGGCTGGTCGACCGGCACCGACCGTGCCCTGCGCAAGCTCTACCTCTGCCCCGATGGCACCAAGCAGACGATGTTCAGCATCAATTACATGTACCACAAGCGGGTCGGTCTGGATGTGGCCGGGGTGCCGTTCTACTCCTCGGTGGCGCTGGCGCGGGTGCGGCAGGCGAGCGAGGCGGTGCTGCTGATGGATGGGGCCAACGTGACCTACGCCAGCAACCTCGGCTTCGAGTACAGTGCCAGCTACCAGCCCAACTACATCGACTTCCGCCACCGCGGCCGGTTGGTCGCCGGCTTCGTCGACGGCCACAGCGCCAGCCTGGCGACGCCCTGGACGCTGCCTAGCACCGCCCTCGCCTGGCAAGGGAACTGACATGCGCCCGCTCCTTCCCGCCCTGCTGCTCGGTCTGCTCACCGCGGCCGAACCCGCCACCACCGCGGTCATCCTCAGCGGCTCCACCAGCAAACCGGAGCGCAACGTGTTCATCGCCGGCGAGGCGGTGACCCTCCGCTTCGAGGTCCGCGGCCTGCCTCCCGGCCGCGAGGCCGATCCGCTGCAGCTCGACATCGTCGATGAGGACGACCGCGCGGTCGCCAGCCAGCGCCTGCCGGTGCGCGCCGATGCCGACGGCGGCTGGAGCGCCAGCGTGCCGGCGCCGGCCGGACGCCTGGGCTTCTACCGCGCGCGCGTGCGCCTGGGCGCCGCCACCCTGCCGCGGCTGGTCAGCCGGCCGGCCGGCTACCTGACCTACGCCGTGGTCGGCGACCCCGCCACCCGGCCGCTGCTGCCGCCGGGCGAATCCCTGTTCGGCCTGCAAGGGTCCACCTGGCCGGGCCTGGCCGCCTGCCTGGGCTTCCGCTGGACCCTGGCGAACTTCCGCTGGGGCGAACTGGCGGGGAAGCGGCCGGAGGGGTTCCCCGCCCGCCGCGACGAGGCCATCGCCGCCGGCCGCCGCCTGCCTGCAACGCGCCCCGCCGACCTGCTGCCGGACGGCAGGCCGTGGACGCTCTACCCCATCGCCACGCGCATCGTGCAGGTGGATCCGGCGTGGAAGGTGCTCGCGCCCGGCACCGAGGCGCACGGCCACGGTCGGCTGACCGCCGAGGGCGAGGAGCTGTTCGCCGCCCACTGCCGCAGCCTGGCGGCGGCCTGGGCCGCCGATGAACGGGATCTGCCCGAGCACCTCTACGAGGTCACCTGGGAGCCGGTGCATCCCTGGGGATTCAAGGGCGAGCCCCAGGACCTGGCGCGGGTGTACGCCATCGCCCACCGCGAGCTGCATGCCGGCGACGCGCGCGCGCGGGTGATCGGCCCCTGCCTGGCGGACGCCCCGGTGGTGGCGGACTACGAGCGCCTGCACGCCCACCGCCTGTTCGACCACGTCGATGGCATCTCGTTCCATCCCTACATCGCCCTGCCGCCGGAGCCCAACGGCCTGGTGGAGCGCATGCGCGCCCTGCGCACCTGGATGCGCGACCGACTGGGCCGCGAACTGCCGCTCTACGCCACCGAACAGGGTTACAGCACCGGCGAGCAGGAGGCCAAGGAGCTGCTCCAGGCCCAGGGGCTGGTGCGCGGCCAGCTGATCATGATCGGCGAAGGCTGCCGGCTCAGCTTCGGCTTCTACACCCACGACTACATCATGGGCAACGAGCGCGGCTACGGCTACCAGTACAACCTCGACCCGCGCCAGAACTGGAACCCGGCGGTGACCGGGCCCAAGCCGGTGCTGCCCGCCTTCGCCGCCATGACCCGCCTGATCGACGGACACCGCCCGGTCCAGGCCATCGACTGGCTGGGCGATACCGCCATGGGCTACGCCTACCAGCGCGGCGAGCAGGTGGTGCTGGCGCTGTGGGACTGGGGCGGCCGGCCGCGGCCGGTGGACCTGCCCATGGCCGGGCCGGCGGTGCAGGTGCACGACTGGATGGGCAACCCCCGCCCGGCGGCGCTGCGTGACGGCCTGCTGCACCTCGACCTGGGACCGGCGCCGCTCTACGTCACCGGGGTGCCGGCGCGCCTGTGGGGGGCCGGGGCCCTGCGCCCGCTCACCCCGGCAGCCACCCGGGTCGACGGCTTCCCCGGCGCTCCGCTCACGATCGCGGCGGAGCTGCATTCCGACCCCGACGCCGGGCTGGAGGGCGTCCTGACCCTGGTGCCCGACCCAGCCCTCGGCCTGGCCCCGGTGGAGCGCTCGCTGCGTCTGGCACCCGGGCAGCGCTCCCGCATCGACCTGGAGCTGGGGCTGCCGATCGCCGCCGAGCCCGGCCCCCACCCGCTCAACCTGCTGCTCACCGTCCAGGGCCGGGTGGTGGCCGGGGCCGGGGTGCTGCTGACGGTGCGGGCGCCGGTGGTGGTGGCGGCGGTCGGCAGCACGTTCGCCGACGGCACCGCGGCGCTTCAGGTCACCCTCCAGGAACGCCAGGGCCGGCCAGCCCAGGGCCGGGTGCAGCTGGTGGTGGCGGGGGTGCCGGAGGGCCGGCTGGAGGCGCCCTTCACCCTCGCCGCCGGAGCCACCGGACGGGTCCTGCTGCGTCCGGCCGCCGCCCTCGACGTCGACGCCCTGCGCACCTACCGCTGCTCGGTGGCGGTGCTGCGCGAGGGCCTGCCCGCCCTGCGCAGCGAACACGCGCTCTGCTTCGCGCGTGCCGCCCGTCTGCCCCGACCCCCGGTACACGACGGACGCCTGGGCGGCTGGGAGGCGGTGCCGGCCTGGAACCTGCACGGCCGCTCCTGGGCGGTGCGCAAGCCCGAGCGCTGCCGCGGTCGCGACGACCTCGCCGTCAGCCTGCGCTATGGCTGGGATGCCCAGCATCTGCACCTGGCGGCGGTGGTGCGCGACGACGCCCACTGCCAGCCCTACGACGGCTTCCCCACCTGGAAGGCCGACTGCCTGCAGATCGCCATCGACCTGGATGCCGGCCGGAGCATCGAACTGACCGGCAACGAACTGATCGACGCCGGGCGGCGGGCGCGGGTGACCGAGATCGACTTCGCGCTCACCCCCCTCGGACCCCAGGCCTACCGCACGGTGTCCTGCCGTCCGGCCCTGCCGGCCGGCCTGATCCCGCCCACCGACCTGCCCCTGGCCATCACCCGCACCGCGCTCACCGGCGGCGGGGTCGAGCTGGTGTACGAGGCCTCCATCCCTTGGCGCCTGCTCGGCGGCGAGGCGCCGCGGGCGGGCGATGAGATCGGCATCGCCGGGACGGTAAACGACATCGACGAGGCCGCCGAACAGGAGCCCTGGGCCCTGGGCTGGTTCACGCTCAAGGATCCCGCCCGCTTCGGACGGCTGGTGCTGGCGCCGTGACCATCCCGGCGCGCGCCCTGGCCCTGCTGCTGGCCGCCGCCCTGGCCGGAGCGCAGGAACCGGCGCTGCGCTGGTCGGGCGTGCTCGGCCAGAGCCAGCCGCCCGAGGCGGCGCCGCTGCCCTGGCTGGAGGCGACCGGAGTGGCGGTCGATGGCGCCGGCCGGCTGTGGTGCGGCGCCGCCGATGGGCTGACCTCCTTCGCCCTCGAAGGCGAGGAGGTCCCGGCCGCCGGCGTGCGCATCCCGCTTGCCGGCGGCATCGCCGCGCTCCATGGCGATGGCGAGGGCCTGATCGCGGTGGCTGGCGACGGCGGGGTGTGGCGCTGCGACGGAACGGAGCTGCTGCGGGTGGGCACCCTGCCACGCGCGCTGCCGGTCGCGGTGCGCCGGCGCTCCGACCACCGCGGCTGGGCCCGCCACGGCCTGCTGCTGGCGCTGGACGGCAACCGGGTGCTCGCCCTGGGCGAGGACGGCCGCACCGTGCAGCTGCACGAACTGCCCCCACCGCCGGCCGGCAGCGCCTACACCGCCATCGGCCTCGATCCCGCCGATGGGGCGCTGGTGGTGGCGCGCGGCTGGCCGCATCCCGCCCTGCTGCGCCTCGGCCCCGAGGGCACGCCCTGCCTGGGCGACGGCTGGCCGCGAGAAGGCCTGGCCGAACTGCTGGCCTCCGATGGCGTGGCGCTGTGGGCGCTGGGCGGCGGCCGCTTCACCCGCCTCGCCGCCAACCTCTCGGCGACGCGCGCCGGACAGGGGACGGCCTGGCCCTGGGGCCTCTACGCCCGCGGAGCGGCGCGCGACCAATTTGGCCGTTGGTGGATCGCCGGCACCCAGGGGGTGGTGCGCCTGGGCCAGGGCGGTCGGCTCGACCTGCGCCTGGGCGGCATCGGCGCCATCGCCTCCCTCGCCGCCGCCCCCGACGGGACGCTGGTGGCGCTGGCCCAGGATGCCGGCCGCCTGCTGCGCCTCGACATCGCCGCCGATCCCGCCGCGCCCCTGGCCTGCGCCGCCAACGAGCCGTGGCGGGTCGGCGGCAACTGGCAGGCGCGCGCCGCCGCCCTGGCCTGGGATGGACAGGGCTTCCTGGTCGCTGAACGGGGTGCGGCGCGCCTGTGGCGCTTCGACCCCTGGCATACCGGATGGAGGGAATCCACCTGGCTGCCTGCGGAGGGCGAGCCCCTGCCGGCCGGCACCACCGCCCTCGCCGCCTCGCCGCGCTGGCGCTGGACCATCGCCGACGGGCGCCTGGCCGCCTCCCCCGCGGCCGTGGCCGGCACCACCGAAGCGGTGCAGCAGCCCCGCCTGCTGGCAATGGCCGACGACCGCATGGTGCTGGTGGCGGACCGGGATGGCCTGCTCGCCATCGACCAGGCCGAGGGACAGGCCCGGCCGCGCTGGCGCCGGCGGACGACGGCGAACCTGCTGGCGGCCCAGGCCGGGATCGCCGCCACCTGTTCGCCGGACGGGCGGCTGGAAATCTGGCACACCCGCGATGGGGAGCCCTGCGGCAGCCTGGATCTGGACACCGTCCCGGGCGGCTGCCGGCCCACCGCGCTGGCGCTGTGGCGCAGCTGGGTGCTGGTCGCCGACGGCCGCGGCCAGCGGGTGCTGCGCTTCCGCATCAGGATCTAGACCACCACCTCCGCCGCCACCCCGCGCGCCCAGCGCCCCGGCGGCTGGCCGAAGCGGCGGCGGAAGGCGCGGGTGAAGGCGTAGGCGTCGCTCCAGCCCACCGCCGCGGCGGTGGCGGCCACCCCCTGCCCACCCGCCAGCAGCGCGGCGGCGCGGTCGAGCCGCCGTTGCCGCAGCCATTCACCTGGCGGCAGACCGGCGTGGCGGCGGAACACCCGGTTGAGGTGCATGGGGGTGCAGCCGCAGCGCCGGGCCACCTCGGCCAGCGCCGGCGGGGCGGCGGGATCGCGGCCCAGGCACTCGGCCGCACGCAAGAACAAGGCGTGGGTGCCGGCGGCCGCCCCGCCTTCAGCAATGCCACGGCGCAGGGTGCGCACCAGCGCCCGCACCAGGTCGGCGGCGATGGCGGCGGCGTGGGGGCGACCGGCGCCGGCC
This sequence comes from Planctomycetota bacterium, assembly GCA_023150565.1. Lineage (GTDB taxonomy): Bacteria > Planctomycetota > UBA11346 > UBA11346 > UBA11346 > JAKLKR01. Next base: position 4,555 of record JAKLKR010000091.1, on the reverse strand, counting down.
TCGTCGTGCAGCAGGTCGAACAGGCGCAGGCATTCCGCCAGGTTGCCGAGACGCCAGCAGCCATCGCGCACCCCCAGCTCGGCTTCGGCCAGGGCGATGAATCCGTCCCCGCCGACCATCACCAGGCGCACCTCGGTGGCGCCGGTGACCTCGAGCGGCGATCCTTCGGCGCTGACGTAGGCCGAGCCGGGGGCGAGCGCGGCCTGCTGGGCGCCGCAGCGCCAGATGCCGTGGCCGGACACCACCAGGGTGAGGCCGGAATTGCCCGGCCGGCGCGCCCGCCGGACGTGGAAGGCGGGCGCCCGGCGCACCGCCGCGGTCAGCAGCGGGCGCAGCGCGGCTCCCGCCTCGGCGGGCGGGAAGCGGCGCTGGTCCTCGTCCACCAGGGCCACCAGTTCGCAGTCGGGCAGTTCCATCGCCATAGGTTATTCTGGGCTGGTTCGAGGGAAGTGGCGGCCATTGCTCCCGACCCGGTGGACTGGCTAGGATCGTGGTCATTGGAGCCTGCCATGCCCACCTATCACCATCCCGCGGAAGACCTGCCGATCCTCGCCGAGGTCGACGTCCTGATTATCGGTGGCGGTCCCGCGGGGGTGGCCGCCGGCTTCGCCGCGGCCCGCCTGGGGGCCCACACGATGATCGTCGAGCAGCACAACTGCCTGGGCGGGGTGGCCACCGCCGGCGGCCACGGCCACATCTGCCTGTACTCGTCCTGGGGCAACCCCGGCTGGGGCAGCGACGAACTGGTGGTGGGCGGCATCGCCCAGGAGATCGCCGAGCGGGTGGCGGCCGCCGGCTGGGGGGTGTTCGACCGCCGCAACGCCGACTTCGAGGTCGAGGGCCTCAAGCTGGTGCTGGAGCGCATGGCTGGGGAGTGCGGCGCCCGCCTGCGCCTGCGCTATCATACCTTCTTCTCACGCACCCTGGTCGAGGACGGCCGCGCCATCGGCGCGGTGCTGCAGAGCAAATCCGGCCGCCAGGTGGTGCTGGCCAGGCGCATCGTCGACTGCTCGGGCGATGGCGACGCCGCCGCCAGCGCCGGCTGCCCGTGGGAGCAGGGCAACGCCGAAGGCGGCTGCCAGCCGGTGACCCTGATGTTCCAGCTCGGCGGGGTGGACATGGCGCGGGTCGAAGAGGCCCGGCGCGAACGCGGCAACGACTACAAATGGGCCCAGACCTGGAAGAAGGCCCAGGAGGCCGGCGACATGCGCCGGTTCCAGAGCGTGGTGATGGGCTGGTGGTGGACCCCCACCCGTCCCGACCAGCTGGGCATCAACTTCACCCACGTCACCGGGGTCGACACCACCGACGCCGACCAGCTCACCGCCGCCACCTGCGAGGCCCGCCGCCAGGTCGAGGAGACCATCGCAGTGTACCGGAAATACGTGCCAGGGATGGAGCGCTGCCACCTGCTCTCGACCCCGCCCACCATCGGCTGCCGCGAAAGCAGGCGCATCCTCGCCGACCTGGTGCTGACCAAGGAGGACCTGATGGCCGAGCGCGCGTGGGAGGACGCGATCGGCTACGGCTCCTTCTTCATCGACATCCACAATACCAAGGGCATCGGCATGGACGCGCGCACGGTCCACCCCCGTCACGGCTTCAAATACCAGATCCCCTGGCGCATCCAGGTGCCGCGTGGGATCGACAACCTGCTCACCGCCGGGCGCTGCGTGAGCGTGACCCACGAGGCCCTGGGCAGCCTGCGGGTGATGCCGCAATGCATGGTGCTGGGCCAGGCCGCCGGCACCGCCTGCGCCCTCTCGCTCGCCGCCGGCTGCACCCCGCGCGTCCTGCCGGTGGCGCAGCTGCAGGCCAGCCTGCGTGCCCAGGACTGCATCCTCGACGCCGGGGATATCGCCCGCGCCAACCGCTCTCCCGCCCCGACCGCCACCCCCCAGCCGCGCATCCCGCGCGCCGGGTGACTTGCCGCCACCATCAGCCATCCTCCGCCATGAGCGTCCCCCTGCCTGCCGGCTTCCGCCTGGTCTCCACCGATCCCACCGCGCGCTGGATGTGGGCTGCCGCAGCATCCGGCGCCAACGTCTGGGCCTGCTTCCGCGGCCACCTCCACCTGGACGCGACGCCGTTGCACGCCCCGGCGCTGGTGGCGGTCGACAGCAAGTACTGGCTGTGGGTCAATGGCGCCCTGGTGGTGCGCGAAGGCGGGCTCAAGCGCGGCCCGACCCCTGACGACGGCTATGCCGACGAACTCGACCTGGCTCCGTGGCTGCGCGCCGGCGACAACCTGGTCGCGGTGCTGGCCTGGCACTTCGGCGCCGATGGCGCTTCGCACCGCAGCAGCGGCCAGCCCGCGATGCTGGTGCAGATCGCCGCCGCGGGCCGGTTGCTGGCCAGCGGCGCGGGATGGAAGGCCCGCCGGCATCCCGCCTTCGGCCAGGGCGGCGAACCGCCCACCGTCACCCTCGCCGAGCACGGGCTCGACGTGGACCTGGCCCACGACGACGCCTGGCACCAGCCCGGCTTCGACGACCGCGCCTGGGCACCGGCGCTGGACCTGGGCGCGCCGCCAGCGGCGCCCTGGGGCCGGCTGGTGGCGCGGCCGATCCCGGCCTGGGCGGATGGCGAGCCGAAGACGGCGGCCGGACTGCCCTGCACCGGGCCAGGGAAGTTCGAGGCCGATCTGCCTGCCAACCAGCAGGCCTATCCGTGGGTCGACGCCACCCTGCCCGCGGGCGCGGTGCTGCGCTGCGGTCTCGACCGCGGCCGCACCAGCGTACGCCTGACCGGCGACGGCACCCGGCGCCGCTGGGAATCGCCGGCCTGGCTCAACGGCCAACGCCTGTGGGTCGAGCTGCCCGCGGGCGCCACCCTGCACGCCGCCGGCTGGCGGCCCACCGGCTACGCCAGCGCAGAGACCGGCAGCTTCGTCTGCAGCGATCCCGACCTGGCGAGGCTGTGGAGCAAGTCGGTCACCACCCTGCGCCTGTGCATGCGCGACAACTGGATGGACTGCCCGGACCGCGAGCGCAGCCAGTGGATCGGCGATGTCGCCAACATGGTCGAGCTGGCGCATTACGCCCTCGACCCTGCTGCCGCCGCGCTCACCGCCAAATGCCTGCGCGAGCTGGTGGCCTGGCGCACCGCCGAGGGCGAGCTGTGGTCGGCTGTGCCCACCGGGCGCTTCCGTGGCACCTTCCGCTCCTTCCCCGCCCAGGTGATGGCCGCGCTCGCCACCGCCCTGGGCGAGCACTGGCTGCACGGCGGCGACCGCGCCCTGCTGGCCGAGGTCTACCCGGCGGTGCGAGACTGGCTGCTCGACCTGCACCGCTGCGGCCCCGACGGCCTGGTCGAACATCGCGGCCCCTGGGGCGAAACCCGGTGGGAACCCGGCCTGCAGGCCTGGTACGACTGGGGCGGGGCCCAGGACCAGGCGCTGATGGACCAGGGCTGGTACGCCTGGGCCATGCGCACCCTGGCGCGCCTGGCCCAGGCGGTGGGCGAGCGCGGCGACGCCGCCGAGGCCCGCGCCCGCCACGCCGGCATCGCCGGCGGGCTCCAGGCCTGGTGGGACGAGGCCGCCGGCGCCTACCGCGCCCCCGGCTGCCCCCATCCCGCCGACGACCGCGGCAACGCCCTGGCGGTGCTCGCCGGCCTGGTGCCGGACGACCGCCACCAGGCGCTGGCCCGCCTGCTCAGCGAGCGCCAGGAGTCATCCATCTACATGGAGCCGCGCGTGCTCGACGCGCTGTTCGCCCTCGGCCGCGGCGACCTCGCCCTGGCGCGCCTGCGCCGACGCTTCGTGCGCGAGATCGCCTCGCCCTGCACCACCCTGCCCGAGAGCTTCGGCGAGGACAGCAACCACGGCTGGGGCGCGGCGGTGGCGGCGGTGATGGCGCGCCGCCTGGGTGGTCTGGCCCCCCTCGCCCCGGGCTGGAAGGCCGCCCTGCTGGCGCCGTCGCGGCATGGCCCGGAGCGGGTCGAGGTGATCAGCCACGGCTTCCGGGTCGAGATCCGTCGCGCGGCACAGTGGCGCATCACCCTCGCGGTACCGGCCGGCACCACCCTGCGCATCGCCCTGCCCGCGGGAATGCGCCTGGAGGCCGACGGCAGCCCCGCCGACGGCATCGTCGGCGGGGGGATCTGGACCTTCACCGCGGTTGCGGATGGTGCAGGGCCCTGACCGAGGGCCTGCACCCAAAGAGCTTCCCCCGCCTAAAGGCAATGGCGTTTAGCATCTCTTCCCTGGGAGCGCCGGGCTCCAGCCCGGCAGTTTGGGAGGCTCGAATTGCCAGGCTGGAGCCCGGCGGTCCCAGGGACGCGTCTGCCTGTTCCTGCAGTTGACGCGATTCCTAAACGCCGTTGCGCTTGAAGGCCCTCGCTCACCTCAACCGGCGCAGCCGCAGCCGCCGCCGGCGGCACCCTTGCCGTGACCGTGACCGTGACCCTCGCCATGGGCGTGCTCGTGGCCGTGGTCGCAGGCGGTGGGTTCGCCGCCGGTCGCCAGCTTGCCGGCGCGGAACTGGCGCAGCGCCGCCTCGACCGCGGTGCCCTCGGGCACCACCACCAGCTGCACCCCGGCATGGGCGAGGTG
>JAKLKR010000090.1 GCA_023150565.1 Planctomycetota bacterium | reverse complement strand
GCCGCCGCCCGTGGCAGCGGCCGGGCGGGGGCGTGCAGGCAGGTGCGCGCGGCCATTGCGGCGTGGGGGGCGAGGGGGCTGCGCCGGCGCAGCCCGGCGAGGTCGGCCATCGCCACCAGCAGGGCGCAGTCCGGCCCGGTGTCGATCAGCAGGTGCGTGCGCCCGGGCGGCAGCCACAGCAGGTGGCCGGGGCCGAGGTCCAGGCGCACCCCGTCGACCAGGTAGCGGCAGCGCCCGCGCACCACCAGGTTCAGCTCCAGCTCGCGCTCGTGGTGGTGGAGCTGGCGGTGGGGATGGTCGCGGTGATGGAAGGCGCGGCCGAGGTCCTGGGCCATGGCGGGATGATAGGATCGCCCCGCCGGATGAGAAGCCGGCCAGGGCAGGTGCGCTAGGCTGGCGGCAGAGGGCGCCGCCATGGACAGCAGCTATACCTACCACCGCCTGGACGAGGAGGCGGTGACCGCCAGCGACGATGCCGCCATCCGCGCCGGCCAGGTCGAGGCCTTCCCGACCTCGGCCGCGGCGCCGGTGTTCGCGGCGCGGCGCTGGTGGCGCCGGCGCCCGGCCTGGCGCTGGGTGGCGCGCGACCCGACCGGCGCCATCGCCGCCCACATCGCGGTGCACGACCTGCTTCTGGGGAGCGCGGAAGGGCCGCTGGAGCTGATCGGCATCGCCGAGGTCTACACCCGCCCTGCGCACCGGCAGCGCGGGCTGGTGCGCGCGCTGCTCGCCTGCTGCCACCGCCACGCCCGCGAGCGTGGACTGGCCTGGTCGGGCCTGTTCGGGGCGGCCAGGCATTACGCCTCGTCCGGCTACCGGCCGGCCGGTTGCGCCCTGGTGGTCGACGGGGCGCCCCCGGCGGTCAACGGCGGCTTCCACCTCTGCCCGCTGCACCCGGCGGCGCGCTGGCCGGAAGGGCCGGTCGACCTCGGCGGGCCGACCTGGTAGCGTCCAGGGACCGTCCGCTCCGCAGACCGTGAGTGCCGAGGCCGGCTCTTTCGGAGCGTCGACGCCCACGTCGACGCCGCGGTGGCGCGGCCATGGTCCCAGGTCGAGGCTCCGCCCCGCTGAGCCAGCTCAGCCCCAGGCCTCGACCTTCTGCCAGTTCGACTGCTCGGCGCTGCGCCGGCAGGCATCCAGGTAGGCCTGGATCTGGGCGCCGCGCTCCAGGTCGGGCTGGTCGGCGCGGCCGGCGCGCACCGCGTCGATGAAGCGCTGCCACATGCTCGGCGCCGGCGCCGGATGCTCGGTGCGCCAGCGCTTGCTCGCCACGTCGTGGTGGTGGACCTGGTCGTAGCTGTGGTCGAGGTCGAACACCAGGGCGCCGCGGGTGCCGTGCAGGTCGACCTTGATCTGGTTGGGCCGGCCGGCGGCCCAGCGGCTGATCTGCAGGCAGCCGGTGCCGCCGTTGGCGAAGGCCACGGTGATGATCGCGGTGTCGTCGGCGTCGAGCGCCTTGCCCTGGAAGCGGGTGTAGGGGGTGCCGTCGGCGGCCACCTTGGGATGGTTGGCGAACACGCAGTGGACCGAGGTGATGTCGCCGGTGATGGCGGTGACCAGGTCGAGCAGATGGCAGCCGAGGTCGGCCAGCACGCCGCCACCGCTGGCGCGGCCCAGCCGCCACAGGGCGGCATCGTCGGGCTGGTGGGTGTCGCACAGCCAGCCCTGGAGGTAGGAGGCGCTGACGTGGCGCAGCTCGCCCAGGGCGCCCTGCGAGCGCATCCACGCCGCGTGGTGCATGGCGGCGGCGCAGCGGTAGCTGAAGTTGACCATGCCCACCACCCCGCGCGCCTTGGCCTCGCGCCAGGCGGCGACCACCTGGCGCGCCTCGGCCAGCGAACTGGTGAGGGGCTTCTCGCACAGGACGTGGCGGTTGCAGCGCAGCGCGCGCAGCACGTAGCGGGCGTGCGAGGCGTCGGGGGTGACGATCGCCACCGCGTCGCACTGCTCCATCAGCTCGTGCTCGTCCCTGGCCACCTGGCCGAAGCGGTGGCGCTGGGCGAAGGCCTTGGCGCGGCCCTGGTCGATGTCCAGGCAGGTGGTGATGCGGCAGCCGTGCTTGGGGAAGTTCTCGGCGTGGGCGTCGGCCATGCGTCCGGTGCCGATGATGCCGATGCGCAGTTCGTGGCTGCGGGCGGGGGCCGCCGCGCGCAGGCGCGCCGAGGAGGTGGGGGATGAGTGCGGCGGCGGCGGTTCGATGCCAGAGGCTGGACGACGGCGGTTTTTGACCGCCTCGGGCGGGGGGACGTCGAGATCCACCCCCGGGGTGCGAGCCTTGATGGCCGGATGGACCATCGGGGGGGCGTCGTCCTGGTAGGGATTGCAGCTGGCCATGGTCACCTCGCCGGGGCTCTGATGCCGGCTGTGGAAGCGCTACCATAACGGATTTTTCCGATTATCAACACCAGTAGCAAAAGCTCTCGCCGGTTGGCGAAAGCGACCTGTGGATGCAACGGGGGATGCACCCCGGCGTATCACTTCGTCCCAGATCCATCCAACTCACCCCATACGAAGCCATGACCACCCTGCCCCGCCTGACCCGTTGCGTCGCCACCCTCGCCCTGCTCGCCGCCACTGCCCTGCCGGCGGCCGATGCCGCCGCCACCGGCGCTGCCGCCAAGGGCGCGGCGCCGGTCGCCGCCGCCACCCCGGCGGTGGCGGTCAAGCCGCTGCTGCACCCGCTGTTCAGCGACCATGCGGTGCTGCAGCGCGGCAAGCCGGTGACGCTGTGGGGCTGGGCCAAGCCCGGGTCGCAGGTGGTGGCGGGCCTGACCGGCCCCGGCATCGGCGGCGCACCGGCCACCGTCACCGCCGCGGCCGATGGCCGCTGGCAGGCCCAGCTGGGGCCCTTCCAGGCCTGCAAGGAGCCCTGCACCCTCACCGTCAGCAGCGATGGCCAGACCGCGGTGGCCAAGGATCTGCTGATCGGCGAGGTGTGGCTGTGCTCGGGCCAGTCGAACATGGAATGGATCGTCAAGAACAGCCGCGACGCCGAGCAGGAGGCCAAGGACGCCAACCACCCCGGCATCCGCCACATCGCCATCGGCAAGGCCCAGGTGGCGGATCCGGTCGAGCTGGTCAAGGGCGAGTGGAAGGTGTGCGCCCCGGACAGCGTGCCGTGGTTCACCGCGGTCGGCTACTTCTTCGGCCGCCACCTGCACCAGGAGCTGCAGGTCCCCATCGGCCTGGTGCACAGCTCGTGGGGCGGGACCCCGGCCGAGGCCTGGACCAGCCAGGAGGTGCTCAAGGCCCTGCCCGACCACACCCAGTCGGTCGAGGACTTCCGCAAGCTCGCCGCCGAGGTGGCGGAGCAGACCAAGCGCACCGGCAAGGACTACAACACCCTGCTCAAGGAATGGTACGAGGGCAATGATCCGGGCAGCAAGCCCAACGCGGCCAAGGTGCCGGCCTGGGCCGACGCCGGCTTCGATGACAGCGCCTGGACCGCCGCCACCCTGCCCAGCCTGTTCGAGGACGCCAAGGCCATCCCCGCGAACTGGGACGGCACCGTGTGGGTGCGCCGCACCGTCACCGTGCCCGAGGCCCTGGCGGGCAAGCCGGCCAAGCTGGTGATGGGCAAGATCACCGACTGGGACACCACCTACATCAACGGCCGCCAGGTCGGCGGCACCGAACAGCCCTGGCGCGGCCGCGACTACAACGTGCCGGCCAAGGTGCTCAAGGCGGGCGACAACGTCATCGCCATCCGTATCCTCGACACCGGCGGCAAGGTCGGCGGCGAGGGCAAGGATGCCGACTACCAGCTGCGCATCGAGGGCGCCGAGCCGATCGCCCTCGGCGGGGCGTGGAAGATCCAGACCGGGGTCGAGAAGGCCAAGGCCCCGGCCCTGCCGGTGCGCACCGACCGCGTGCACGGTCCCGGTTCGCTCTACAACGGCATGATCGCTCCGCTGGTTCCGATGGCCTTCGCCGGCGCGATCTGGTACCAGGGCGAATCCAACAGCGGCCGGGCCTACCAGTACCGCACCCTGCTGCCGGCGATGATCAACGACTGGCGCGCGCGCTTCGGCCAGGGCGACTTCCCCTTCTACATCGTCCAGCTCGCCAACTACATGGAGCCGGCCAAGGATCCCGGCGATTCGGCCTGGGCGGAACTGCGCGAGGCCCAGGCCCTGACCGCCGCCAACCTCAAGAACTGCGGCATGGCGGTGATCATCGACGTGGGCGAGGCCAAGGACATCCATCCCAAGAACAAGCAGGACGTGGGCAAACGCCTCGCCCTGCAGGCCCTGGCCAAGACCTACGGCAAGCCGGTGGTGGCGAGCGGGCCGGTCTACCAGGGGATGAAGGTCGACGGATCGTCGGTGCGCGTGAGCTTCACCGAGCTGGGTGGCGGGCTGGCGGTGCGCGGCGGCGGTGAACTCACCGGCTTCACCCTCGCCGGCGAAGACCGCAAGTTCCAGTGGGCGCAGGCGCGCATCGACGGTGATGCGGTGGTGGTGAGCGCGGCCGCGGTGACCAAGCCGGTGGCGGTGCGCTATGCCTGGACCCACAACCCGGACTGCAACCTGGTGAACAAGGCCGGCCTGCCCGCCGGCCCCTTCCGCAGCGACGACTGGCCGGGTGCCACCTGGCCCAAGGAGCTGCAGGCCAAGCCGGCGGTTGCCGCCACCGCCGCCACCGCCGCTCCGGCGCGCTGAGGCGGCGTCTCCGCGGCCATGGCGGGGACCTTGCGCTGGAACGGCGTCTTCCGCGCCCAGCGTCCGCTGCATGTGCGGCGCTGGCTCAACCGGGCGCGGCATGACGCGCATTTCCACGACTTCATCGAAGTCACCGTGATCGTCGCCGGCCGTGGCCGCCACCGCACCGCGGCCGGCAGCGAGGAGCTGTCGCGCGGGGATGCCGTGGTGCTGGTGCCGGGGGCCTGGCACGAGTACCTGGACGGCGACGGTTTCTGCGGCTTCGACTGCTGCTTCCGCCCCGAGCTGCTGCAGCGCGAGCTGGCCTGGGTGCACGAGGAGGCCTTGCTGAGCGCCCGTCTGCGCGGCCAGCCTGCGCCGCAGCTGCCGCAGCGGATACGCCTGGAGCCGGCCCTGCTCGACATGCTCGCCCCGCTGCTGGAGGCGGTGCGGGACCTGCCCCGGGTCGCCGAACCCATTCCGGAGGCGGCGCCCGCCGCCTCCGGCCGCAAGGCCATCCTGCTCGGCGTGCTGGCCCTGGTGCTGGGCGGCCTGGCGGATGGGCTGGCCAGGGGGGCCGAGCCGGCGCCAGCCCAGGCGCCGCAACCGGCCGTGGCGCTGGCCGCCCTGGCGGAGCGCGGCCAGGCCCTGCTGGCCGCCGACCTCACCCGCGACTGGTCGCTGCCCGCCCTGGCCCAGCAGCTGGGCACCAGCCCCAGCTACCTGTCGCGGGCCTTCCGCACGGTGGTCGGCCGCGCCCCGATGGCCCATGCCGCCCACTGCCGGATGGAGCATGCGGCGACCCTGCTGGCCCAGACCAGGCAGCCGGTGGCGGCGATCGCGGCCCAGGTCGGCATCCTCGATCCCAGCTACTTCGCACGCCTTTTCCGCGCCCATATCGGTGTCCAGCCCGTCGCCTACCGCCGCCGCTTCCAGTCCTGAGGTTCCATTTCGTCCTGGTGGGTCGCCGACCGTCCTGAAATCCCCAAGCCGGGGGACTAGGCTGGCGGCATGGTCATGTCCCCATCTGGGCGCCGGCTGCCGGCTGCCGGCGCGTTCACCCTGATCGAACTCCTGGTGGTGATCGCCATCGTCGTGGTCCTGGCCGGCATGCTCATGCCGGCCCTGAATGTGGTGCGTGCCGCCGCCCGCCAGAACGCCTGCCAGGTCAATCTGCGCCAGATCCAGCTCGCCAATGCCGCCTATGCCGGCGACAACGACGGCTGCTACGTGCAGATCAACACCGCCGGCACGGTCAACGCCTGGATCAACAACCCCGCCTTCCTCGAACTGCTGGAGCAGGACGACCAGTTCTGGCCGGCGCGCCTGCTGTGCCCCGAGTCGTACACCGTGAAGCGCAGCCTCAACCGGGTCGGGCGCAGCTACGGCGCCAACATCGGGGCCTTCATCCCCGCTCCCATCCCGGTCTACGCCTTCCCGGTGTCGCGGGTGTGGCGGCCGGCCGACAAGCTGGCCTTCGCCGACGCCCTCGATTACTGGATCAACGAGCCGGGCAGCGACAATTACGTCGAGGAGCGCAATCCGCTCGTCAGCGACGCCCTGGCCACCGCCTACCGCCATCGCGGGCGGGCGGCGGTAGTGCACTACGACGGCCACATGGCCTCGCTGCCGCGCTCCGAACTGGATTTCACCGGCCTGACCGTGGCCGAGCGCACCGCCCGCCAGAACCGCCTGTGGTATCCGCTCGCACCCTGAACCTGTCGGCAAAGGATCCGTCCATGGCTTCCCTCCGGCTCCGCCTGAGCGTCCTGCTGCTGTCCTGCACCGCCCTGCTGCTGGCGGCCGAGGGTCCGCCGGTGGCGGCCCAGCCGCTGTCGCCGCCGTTGCCGGCGCCGCTGGCCCCGGCCGCGCTGCCCCCGGCCCGGGGCGAGCAGGAGCTGCGTCTGGACCTGGGCGGCGGGGTGGTGGTCGAGCACGCCCGCGCAGTGCAGCGCCTCAGCCTCGACGGCACCTGGCGCTGCTCGGGCCTGAGCACCGCCCGCCGGCCCTTCCCCGACCTGATGCCCGCCGGCCATGCGTTCGCCGCCGCCGGCTTCGACGACAGCGGCTGGGACGCCATCGCGGTGCCCCTCGACTGGTACCGCGCCTATCCCAAGGCGCGGGCCGCGGGCGGCGATCCCCATGTGCTGGGCTGGTACCGCCGCTCGGTCGAACTGCCGCCGGAGGCTGCCGGCCGTGGCCTGGTACTGCACTTCGGGGTGGTGGGCTACCAGGCCGAGCTGTGGGTGAACGGGGTGGCGGCGGGCGGTCACCACGGCGACTTCACCCCCTGGGAGGTGGACGTCAGCACCCTGCTGCGCCCGGGCGCCAACACCCTGGCCCTGCGCGTGCGCAGCGGCTTCGGCGAGCGCTTCGGCGCCGCCGAGGCCAACGACCACGCCTACGGCTCGCAGTGGAGCATCGGCAATATCAAGGGCGGGCTGTGGCAGTCCTGCCACCTGCGCATCGCTCCGCGCCTGCGCACCTCCGCACTGCTGGTGGACGCCGACCCCGCCACCCGCCGGGTGCGCCTGGCCTGGACCATCAGCAACCCCGGATCCGCCTCCGAGACGGTGGCGCTGCGCGCGCTCGTGAACGACGCCCGCGACGGCGCGGCGATGCCGGTGGTGGCCGACCTCGGGCGGGTGGTGCTCGCTCCCGGCGACAACCACTGCAGCGCCGAGCTGGTGGTGCCGGCGGCGCGCGCCTGGAGCCCCGACGCCCCCCATCTCTACTGGCTGTCGCTGGTCGCGCTCGGCGGCGAGCGCCGGCAGGAGGTGGCGGCGCTGCGCAGCGAGCGCTTCGGCTTCCGCCGCTTCGCCGTCGAGGGCGGCCGTTTCACCCTCAACGGCGCGCCGCTGTTCCTGGTGGGCGAGAACCTGCGCGCGGTCGACTACGGCGGCCACGGCCGCAGCCCGGCCGAGGAGTCGGCGCGCATCGCCGGCGACCTGGCGGCGCTGCGCGCCAACGGCTACACCATGGTGCGCAACGCGCACATGCCGGTGGTGCCCGAGGTGCTGGAGCGCGCCGACGAGCTCGGCCTGCTGATCTACGACGAATGGGCGTGGTGCTTCACCGAGAATCTGGCGCCGGGGTTCGCCGCGCGCAACGCCGCCGAGCTGGCGGAATGGGTGCGCCGCGACCACAACCACCCCTCGGTGGCGATGTGGTCGTGCGGCAACGAGATCCACTACGAGCGCGCCGCGGTGCGCGAGCAGCTCGACCGCCAGGTGGCGCAGTTGCGCGCCCTCGACCTCCAGCGCCGGCCGGTGGGCTCGTTCAGCGGCTGCGCGCGCGGCTACGGCACCACCGCGCTCGACACCGACTTCCTGGATTTGCACAACTACCTCGGGCTCAGCCAGGGGCCGTGGACCACCTGGCCGCGCAGCCTGGAGCAGCTCGGCACCTACCTGACCGGGGTCTATGGCGGGCGGGCCGCCACGCTGCCGCTGGTGGTGTGGGAATGCGCGGGGTTCTCGTGGGGGCCGCGCCCGCCGCTGGCCTACCGCCCGGGCGAGGTCGACGCCTTCCTCAAGCTCGCCGAGCTGCCCACCACCTGGGTCCGGCCCGAGGGCATCGGTTTCGCGGGCTCTCTCGGCGCCGGGGTGGCCCTGGACGAGTCCAAGGGCCTGCGCCACGGCCGCCGGCTGTTCGGCCGCCGGGTGGGCGAGATGCTGCGCCGCAGCGAGGCGGTCGTCGGCTTCGCGCCGTGGTTCCAGGATTTCACCCTCGACGAGGCGCGGCAGTGGACGCAGCGGGTTTTCCCCGCGCTGGCGGGCGCCAACGGCCTGCCCCTGCGCCATCCCATCGCCGGCCGCCGCCATCAGCAGCGCCTGCTGGTGGTGAACCAGGCCACGGGCGCGCTCGCGGGGGCGCGCGCGCGCCTGAGCCTGACCGGGGACGGCGCCGGCGCCCTGGCGCTGGGGGAATGGCCACTGCCGGCGGTGCCCGCTGGCGGCCGCGTCGAGCTGCCGGTGGCCTTCGACCTGCCCGAGGCCGCTGGCGCGGGCTGGTGGCAGCTGGGGGTCGAGGTGGTGGCCGACGGGGTGGTGCGCGGGGTGCTCGGCTACGACCTCTTCGTGTGCCCGGCGGGCACCGCCCGCCAGGCGGTCGCCCAGGGCCGGACTCTGGCGGTGCTGGCGGGCGGCGATGCGCCGGCGGTGCAACGCTGGCTGGGGGATCTCGGGCTGAGCGCCAAGGTGGTGGCCGACGCCGCCGCCCTGGAGGGCAGCGCGGTCGCCATCCTGCCCCCCGGGCTGCGTTGCGGCGGAGCCGAGGCCGAGCGCCTGCGCGCCTGGGTGCGCGCCGGCGGGGTGCTGGTGGCGCTGGAGCAGGACGGCGGCGACCTGCCCGCCCTCGGGCGGGTGGCGGTGCCCGCCGCCAACACCTTCGTCGAGCTGGTGGTGCCGGCCCATCCGCTGTTCGCCGGGTTGTCGCAGGAGTGCTTCGACACCAGCGACCTGGCCCAGGACGGCCTGTGGGTGCGCCAGGGCCTGGCGCCGCTGGCCGAGGACGTGCTGATGGCGCGAGGACCCTTCCTCGGCCAGCAGGGGGTGAGCGGGGTGGTGTGCGAGGGCCGGCTGGGGGCCGGACGCATCCTCGCCAGCCAGCTCGCCGCCCTCGGGCAGTGGGACCGCGACAGCGTGGCCACCGTCTACCTGCGCAACCTCGCGCGCTACCTCGCCGATGCCGCGGCGGCGCCGGCGGCGGGCATCCGGCCCTGGCGCGAGGACGGCGGAGGGATGCGGGTGGCGGCCGAAGCCTGCCGCAGCCTCGACCTGCGCGTGGCCGCCAACCGCGGCTTCGCCGACGAGGTCGCCGGCGACGGCCGCGGCGGCTGGACCGACCAGGGCTTCAACGACTTCCGCATGATGCCGCTCGGCCATCAACTGCTGGCGGGGGTGCCGTTCGAGATCCTCGACCCGGCGTCCAACCAGGAGCGCTCGTGCGTGGTACTGGGCGGCGGGGGTCGTGACGACCAGGTCGCGGCCCTGCCCCGCTCGGTCGAGGGCATCCCGGTGGGCGGCGCGGTGTCGCGGCTGTTCATGCTCCACGCCGGGGCCTGGCTCGGCAATGCCCGCAGCGAGGTCTACCGCCTGCGCGTGCGCTTCGCCGACGGGCGGGTGGTCGAGGTGCCGGTGGAATCGCGGGTGGCGATCGGCGACTGGTGGACCCCCGCCGAGCTGCCGGGGGCGCGCCTGGCGCTCAGCCGCAGCAACGACCAGCTGCGCGATGTCGGGCTCTATCTGATGGCCTGGGACAACCCCCATCCCGAGGCGGCGGTGGCCAGCCTCGACCTGGTGGCCCCGGCCGACGGCAGGGCTGTGGCGCTGGTGGTGGCGATCACCGTCGAGCAGGGCAACTCTGCCCCGCTGCGCTTCCTGGGCGGCTGGAAGGCCCTGGTGGACCGCGCCGGCGGCGACGTGCGGGCGGAGGGGGTGGGGCTGCCGCAGGTGGCGCCAGCGGACCAGCCTGCACCTGGCGGGTTGGCGGCGGTGCGGCTGGGCTTCCCCAGCCCGCTGGCCGAGGGCACCCGCTGGGCGGTGCCGGCGGCCAAGCTGGCTCTTCCGCCGGCCGAGGCCGCGCGCCTGGGCCGGGGCGGCTACAGCGCGTTGACCTTCTGGGTGCGCTCCGAGGACGGCGGCGCGCTGGATCTGGTGCTGCCCAACCGCGCCTGGAAGGAGGTCCTGGCCACCCGCCTGCGCATCGAAGGCGGCGGGGTCTGGCGCAAGATGCGCCTGGCGCTCGACCGCGACCTCGGCCATGGCCGCGGGCGCTGCACCTGGCCGCTTGGCGACCTGGCGGGCGAACTGTTCCTCTTCAACGGCCGCAAGCTGGCGGCGGGGGCGGCGGCGCCTGCGCCGGTGTCGCTGCTGATCGCCGACGTGCGGCTGGAGTAGCGGCAGGCTCGCAATCCCGGTTCCGCCCCCACAGTCGCCGTCATGCCGCTGGTCATCAATGCCGGGGTCCCCGGTCACAACGTCGCCGACTGCCTGCAACGCCTCGATGCCGATGTGCTCGCCCACCGTCCCACCCTGGTGACGGTGGCGATCGGCACCAATGACGCGATCAATTCGCGCAATCTCACCGCATTGGCGGATTTCCGTGCCCGCTACGGCGAACTGCTGCGGCGTCTGGCGGGCTGCCAGGTGCTGGTGGTGGCGCCGCCCGCCTTCCATCTGCCGGCGCTGCTGACGCGCCACCGCCTGGAGGACTACGCCGGCATCCCGCCCGGCGAGCGCCTGGCCCAGGTGCGCGTCGTGCTGGCGGCGCTGGCGCAGGAGCACGGCCATCCGTGCCTCGACCTCCATCCGTTGGTGGCCGGCGCCGGGATGGTGGGTGAAGAGCCCGCCAGCTGGCTGCGCAACACCGCCAACAGCGGGGTGGCGGACGGGGTCCATCCCACCGCCGCCGGCGCGCGTGCGATCGCGGTGGCGGTGGCGACCGCGATCGCCGCCCACCGCCTGGATCCCGCCCGCACCGTGTGCCTGGGCGACAGCATCACCAACGGCCAGTACCTGGCCGGGGCCGGCACCGCCACCGGCGAGACCTGGCCGGCCTGGCTGGCGCGCATCCTCGGCGCCTGATCAGATCAGCGCAGATCGCCCTGGTAGAAGGCGCGGCCCTCGGTGCCGTCGGTGTTCCAGTCGGGCTGGGTGGCGGTGATCCAAGCCTTGGTCTTGTTGCCGGCGTGGCCGTCGAGGTAGACGAGGTTGCTGCGGTCCTTATGCGCCGTCCAGGGCGTATACGCGGCGTCGGCGCCGTTGATATTGATCACGAACTGGTTGGTCGGAGTGTCCCAACGGCTGTCGCCGGCGATGAACACCTCGCTGCTGCGGCCGATGCGGTTGATCGGGGTGCCGGCATCGGGGCAGCGGTCGTCCAACGGGGTGAGGCCGGTGCAGTTGCTGGAGGCGCTCAGACGGGCATTGGCACCGTAGGTGGCCATCTTGGAGATGCCGGTGCGGTGTTGGGGGTAGTCGACCGGGCAGCTCATCACCTTGGCATTGCCACCGATGCCCTGGTAGGCGCCCATGTCCATCCCGCCCCAGATCTCCAGCGCGCCCCGCCAGTTCCAGGCCGGATTGCCGATCAAGGGGGCGGTTGGCAGGTTCGCCCAGGCCGGGCGGACCCCAGCCCGCGCCCGGTAGGACGGCACCAGCACGTTTTCCCAGTCATTGGCATAGGCGAGGACGCCGAGCCCGACCTGGCGCAGATTGTTGCTGCACGTGCTCGCACGTGCCGCATCCCGCACCAGGTTCACCGCCGGCAGCAGCATCCCGGCCAGGATCGCCACGATGGCGATCACCACCAGCAGTTCGATGAGGGTGAAGGCATTATAGCGTTTGGTCACTGCAGTTCCCCGCCTTAACGCAGGTCGCCCTGCCAGAACGCGCGGCCCTCGGTGCCGTTGGTGTCCCAGTCGGGGCGTTGGGTGGTCAGCACGGAGGAGGTCAGCGAACCGATGTGCCCGTCGAGGTAGGCCATCTGGGCGCGGGAACGGTGCACGGCATCCGGGATGTAGTACAGCACCCCGCCTGGATCGATCGCGGCGGGATTGTGGGCGTGGGTGTAGGAGCCCGCGTACCAGTGGCCGTCTGCGACCAGGACGACCTCGGAATTGCGCCCGATGCGGCTGATCGGGGTGCCTGCTTCAGGGCAATAGGCCTTGGGGGCCATGCCGGTGGCGGTGGTGTGGGCGGTGAGCCGGGTGTTCATCGCGAAGGTCGCGAACCCGTACAGGTTGTCCTTGTGTGCAGCCTGCTGCACCGGGCAGCCAAAGGTCTTGGTGTTGGCCCCGTAGGCCGAATAGGGACCGGTGTCCATCCCCCCCCAGCGCTCCAGCCCACCGCGCCAGTTCCAGAATGCCGGCGTCCAGGTGCCTCCGTTGCCGCGATACGCCGGGATCAGCAGGCCATCCCAGTCCATGGCATAGGCCTGCACCGCCAGGGCGACCTGGCGCAGATTGTTGCCGCAGGTGCTGGCGCGGGCCGCATCGCGCACCAGGTTCACCGCCGGCAGCAGCATCCCGGCCAGGATCGCCACGATGGCGATCACCACCAGCAGTTCGATGAGGGTGAAGGCACGACGCATGGCTGCACTCCCCTGTCTCATGATACCCCCGGAATGCCGGTGCATGCAATGGGGAGGATCCCCGGGGCCGCCGCGGACAGGGTGGCGGCGACGGTCTGCCGGCCCCCGCCGTGGCTGACCGTCACCCGGTAGTCGCCCAGGAAGCCGTCGAGCGCAAGACGGCCATCGGCATCGGTCACCCCCGCGGTCCGGGTGCGCCATTCTTCGCGGATCAGGCGGCGCAGGGTGGCATAGACCGGCTTCTCGCGCAGGTCCTTGGTGAGCAGGCCGCCGCGCAGCTCGCCCTCCTTGCCGTGGGCGTGGCCGTCGACCACGTTCCACCACACGATCGAGGCCACCGCGGGATGGCTGAACCAGGTGCGGTAGAGCAGCTCGGCCACCTCGGCCTGGAGGGCGAGGGAATCGTCGTCCTCGCCGAAGCAGGGCACGGTGATCTCGCTGATGTGCAGCGGGCGGCCGAAGCCGGCGTAGTGGTCGAGCACCGCCAGCAGCTGCAGCGGCTCGAGCAGGCGCTCCTGGTCCTGGGCCCCGGAGGCGCGCCGCCACAGGTCGCGTTCCTGGTAGTCGAAGCAGTGGAACTGCAGGCCGATCTCGTCGATCGGCACGCCCTTGAGCAGGAGGTTCTCGACCAGCAGCGAGAACGGCTGCATCTCGCGGGCGAAATGCGCATAGCCGCGCTGCATCCAGGCGGCGGTGTCCTCGTTGAGGATGAGGCGGGCGCCGGGCAGGTGGCGGCGGGCGGCGGTGAAGCCCCAGCGCACCCAGTCGCGCGGCATGGGCTCGTCGGCGCTGGTCCACGAATAGCGCAGCAGGGCCTCGTTGACCACGTCCCAGGAGGGGATGCGGCCGCGGTAGCGCTCACCCACGCGCGCGATCCAGGATTCGTAGGCCGCCTCGCAGGCGGCCTGCTCGCGCGGCAGCCAGGGCGGGTTGAACTGGTGGTAGACCAGGGCGTGCGCCTTGGGCTCGATGTCGTGGCGGGCGCAGAAGTCGAGCACGGCGTCGATCGGCGGGCGGCGGTAGCGCGCCGGGCTGTCGGCGGCGAAGCGCGGCCGGCCCGGCTCGGGTTCGACGTCCTTCCAGAAGAACGGCACCACCGCCAGGTCGAAGGCGTCGGCGAACAGCCGCTCCCAGCGCGCATCGGCCGCCGGCGAGCCGTTGCCGCCGAGCAGGAAGGAGTTGGCGCCGAAGCGGATGGGGCCGCGCACCTGCTCGACCGCGACCGCAGCCCCGGCCAGCGGCCGGCCGTCGGCGCCGGTCAGGCGCAGGGTGGTCTGGGCCATGCGGTGGGCGCGGGTGTCGCGCGCGATACGCGCGGCGGCGGCCTGGCGGTGCTCCGCCAAGCGGGCGCGGAACTCGGCCCGGCTGGCGGGGATGGGCGGCTGGGCGCTCATGGCCTCTCGACCGACACCGCCGCCACCAGCACCACCGCGTTGCCGGCGCCTTCCAGCGCCACGCTGCGGATGGCCTTGGCCGGCTGGGGATTGGTCCAGCGGTCGGTGTAGAGGTTGCGGCCGGTGCGGTCGTGCGACTCGATGCTGGTCGCCACCGGCACCGCCGGGTCCGCCGCCGGCTTGTACCAGTCGGCGATGCTGCGCTGGTTGAGCAGCGGGTGCCCGGCGGTGCTGCCGTCGTCATAGGTCACCACGTAGCGGCCGAGGGCGTCTCCGGGCTTGGCCTGCACCCACAGCGCGGTGTGCAGGAAGCACAGGGCCGCGGCCTTGCCTCCCACCGCGATCTCGGCCCGGCGCGGCAGGGCGGGGTGGGCGGCATCGCCCACCGCCACCAGGCGCTCGCCCACCACCCAGGACCGTCCCGCCAGCACGCATTCGCCGGCAGCCAGGGCGCCGAGGTCGTCCTTGCCCAGCCCCGGCAGGGCGGTGGCCCAGCCGCTTCGCGGCAGGGACGCCGCCGCACCGAGGTCGAGGGCGCGGAAGCGCTGGGCGTCGAAGCGCGGTTTGGCGGCGGCGAAGGAGATGTCGTCGAGGGTGGCGCTGCCGCTGCCGCGGATGCCCCAGCCGACCGCCAGCGGCTTCTTGTTGCGCTCCGCCAGGGTCACCGCCAGGCGCAGTTCCTGGAAGCCGTCGCCGCCGGGGGCGAGCTTGGCCTCGTGGATCTTGCCGCTGTCCTGGTCGAACAGGAACAGGTAGGGCTCGCTCGCGCCGCGGTCGCGGCGGAACCAGCCGCTCAGCTCGTAGGTGCCGGGCTCGGGCACCTGCACGTTCTGGAACAGGTAGACGCGGCCCTTGCCCGAGGTCTCCAGCTCGACGGCGTAGGATCCGGTGCGCGGTTTGGAGCTCAGGCGCACCGCGCCCTCCGGGTCATAGGCCTTGTCGCGCAGGGTGTAGCCGCGCGCCTTGCCGGCGGCCAGGCCGCCCATGGACACGTCGCCGTCCACCTGCTCGAAGCCGCCGTTGACGAACAGCGGGGCGTCGCCCAGGGGGGCGGCGGCGGCGATGGCGAGCGGCTGGGCGCTGACCAGGTAGGCCAGGTCGGGCACCTCCAGCAGCGCACCGGCGGCCTCGGTGGCGCAGCGCAGGGGGCGGCCGAACAGGTCGACCGCGGAGGTCGGGGCGGCCGACAGGGTCACGCGCATGGCGCCGCGTTCGGAGCCCACCACCGTCAGCCAGGTGCCGTCGCTGCGGCGGAAGCGGTGGTGCAGGTCGAGGGCCTTGGCCCCTGCGCCCTCGGCCTCGCCGGCGTAGGCGCACGGCCGCAGCTGGTCGTTCAGCACCGCCATCACCCACTGGTCGCGGGTCGGCGACAGGGTGACGCGGTCGAAGAAGCACTCGCGCACGCCCATGTTGTAGAAGCGGCGGTAGCCGTCGATGGCGTACTGCAGGGGCAGGGCCGCGGTCAGCCACCAGCGCCGGCGGTCGTCGTCGACCTGGAACCACATCTGCTCGGTCTGCCACACCGGCGCCCCCGGGCGGCGCTTGCGCCAGTCGCCCACCCATTCGGCTGTGCCTTCAACCCCGGAATAGCCGTGCACGTTGAAGATGTCGCAGACCTCGGCCAGGCCGCCCTTGAGCGCGTCCATCGGCATGGCCTTGTTGACGTCGGCCGAAAAGCCGCTGGACAGCACCTGGTTGGCGGGGTCGACCGCCTTCAGCACCCGCCAGGCGATGCGCTGCAGTTCCAGATACTCGGCGGTCGAGCCGCTGAAGGTGGCGGGCAGGCCGGGCGGGCAGAAGTTGACCTCGTTGTAGATCTCCCAGTGGCGCACCCGCCCGCGGTAACGCTCGGCGAGGGCGCGCACATAGCGCTCCCAGGCCTGCATGTCCGCCGGCTTCCAGCGCTCCGGGCGGTGGGCCAGCTCATGCTTCTTCTTGTGCTCCTCCGACGGCTCGACCGCCGCCCAGCGCGAGGGATAGCCGAGCACCGCCAGCGGCTCCAGGCGGTTGGCCTGGCAGGTGGCGACGTATTCGTCCGCCTCCTCGAAGCGGAAGCGGCCCTGCACCGGCTCGATGCGGTGCCAGAGGAAGACGGTGCTCTGGGCCCAGGCGCGGGTGGCGCGCACGCCCATGCGGGTGAACGGCGCCGGGTCCCAGGCCTCGGGCGCGTGCACGGCGTAGAAATCCGCCAGGGCGCCGTCGGCGGGGCCTGCGGTGCGCGGATAGACCGCGATCGCGCTGGTGCCGGACAGCGCCGGCAGGCCGTCGCCGGCCACGCTCCAGGCCACCTGCCAGTGGTCGCTGGCGAGCGCGGGCAGGGCCACCCGTTCCAGGCGGGCGGTGGTGCCGGCGGGGATGGCGACGCGGCGCTGGACCTGCTGCGGCTGGCCGCCGGCGAGCGGGGTGAGGGTGAGGTCGAGGGTGGCGGTGCGTGCCGCGGCGCCGTGGTTGGCCACCATCAGCGGGAAGACCGCGGCCGCGCCCGGCTCCAGGCACTGCTCCTCGGGCAGCCAGGCCGGCTTGGCGGCGGCATAGCCGCTGCTCTGGTGCCAGCGGCTGACCGCCGGGCGGACGTCGGCGAAGCCGGCGCCGGCCACCAGGGTGGTGTCGGCATCGGCGGCGAAGGGGGAGGCGGGATCGGCGTCCAGGCTGGCGGCGTCGCGCGCCACGCTGCTGATGCGCAGGCCCTGGGGATCGAAGGGGGCGCAGCGTCCGAGGGTCATCAGCGCCGGCCACAGGCTCTCGTCCGGGCTCTCGCTCATGGCCGCGGTGGCCAGGCGGCGGCCGTCCGCCCACAGGCTCAATTCCTTGCCCCAGCTCACCGCCAGGTTCACCGGTTTGCCGGCGCTGAAGGCGAAGTCCGTGGCTGCGACCCGCACGGTGCGCTTGCCGGTGCGGATCAGCGCCACCAGGCCGGTGTCGGGCGCCGGCGGCACGAACACCCCGAGCAGGGTGTTGGCGCCCTTGCCCAGGGTGCGGTCGGGCACGATCTGGAGGGGGAAATCCCAATCGTTGCCGAACTCGCGTTGCGGGCGGTCGGGTCGCACGGTGATCTCGATGGTGCCCTGGTCGGGGCGCACCACCCCCGGCAGCGGGTGGGTCCAGCGGGTGGCGGGTGCCGCCGGCTGCGCCGCGGCGGCGGTCGCTCCGGCTGCGGGCGGGGTTCCGCCAGCGCTGCGCGCGGGCGGAGCCTCGCCGCAGGAGGCAAGCAGACCGAGGGCCAGGGCGGCAGTGGCTGGACGCATCGCGGAGTCTCCCATCCTGGGATCCTACACCGCCCGCGACGCGGTGGAGTGATCCCGGTTGATCAGGGCTGATCTCGGATGAGCAGGGATCCCGCCAGCCGGCGGACGTCGCGCGCGTCCACCGGCAGGAGGGGGGTCGGTCCGGTTCAGGTCCCGCCGACCACCGGGAACCACTCCGGACGGCGCGGATCCTGGTGGAAGCGCGCGTAGTAGTCGCCCTTTTCCGCGTAGTAGCGCGCGTACTTGGCCATCTTCTCCTCGTCGAGCTGGACGCCCAGCCCGGGGCCCTTGGGCACCGCGATGGCGCCGTCGACGTACTTCATCTTGCCGCCGACGATGATGTCGTCCTGGAGGTAGTGGTAGTGGGCGTCGCCGGCGAAGGTCATGCGCGGGATGGTCGAGGCGGTGTGGATCATCGCCGCCAGCTCGATGCCGAACTCGGCGCCGCTGTGCATGGCCACCCCGAGGTTGAAGGTCTCGCACACCGCGCACAGGTCCTTCACCCCGCGCGGGCCCTCCCAGTAGTGGATGTCGGTGAGGATGATGTCGACCGCGCCCAGGCGGATCGCCGGCCCCAGGTCGTCGAACTTGTTGGGGTACATGTTGGTGGCGATGGGGATGCGGATCTGCTTGCGCACCGCGGCGTTGCCCTCCAGGCCCCAGGCCGGGTCCTCGAAGTACTCGATGTTGAGCGGTTCGAGCCGGCGGCCGATGCGCGCCGCGGTGGCCACCGACCAGGTGCCGTTGGGGTCGATGCGCAGGCCGAAGGACTCGCCCAGGTCCTTGCGGATCAGCTCGAGCGCGCGCGCCTCCTCGTCCGGGGGCATGACCCCGGCCTTGAGCTTCATCGCCTTGATGCCGAGGGTCTCGTGCAGCTCGCGGCAGTGCGCGGCCACGTCCTCGGCGCAGGTGTCGTCGCCGCCCTGCGGCCGGTCGTAGCGCCAGAACAGGTAGCCGATCATCGGCACCGCGTCGCGCACCTTGCCGCCGATGAGGTCGCACAGCGGGCGGTTCAGCACCTTGCCCTGGATGTCCATGCAGGCCATCTCGATGGCGGCGTAGATGCGGGCGTTGGACAGGTAGTAGATGCTGCGCAGGACCTTGAGCTTGATCAGCTCGAGGTGGAAGGGGTCCATGCCGATGATGCGCGGCTTGATCTTCTCGAACGCTCCGCGCTGGTCGCCGCCGCCGACCTCGCCCAGGCCGACGATGCCTTCGTCGGTGATCAGTTCGAGGATGGTGCGCAGGAAGTAGCCGGGGTGCACGCCGGTGTTGTGGCGCAGCTGGCTGTCGAGCGGGATGGCGACGGTGCGGGCGCGGAGGTCGATGATCTTCATGGGGTTCTCGGGTTGGTGGTGTTCGGTTGGTGGTGGATGGTTGATCGGGGCAGGGTTGGGCGGTTGCGGACCATCAACCATGAACCGCCAACCCTGGATTTCTGACCGATCAGAAATACCCACCCTTCTTCGTTATCTCGCCCACCGTCTGGCCTTCGGCGACCCAGCTGAAGATCTTCTTCTCGTTGGCCTTGATCTCCTCGGCGCGCACCAGCACCTCGCAGGCGATGTCGCGCGGCACGCACAGCACGCCGTCGATGTCGCCCATGATCACGTCGCCCGGCTTGATGGTGACGTCGCCGATGCGGATCGGGGTCTGGTAGTGGGTGATCAGGCAGCGGCCGAGCGAGCCGTTGGGGATGCGGTGCTTGTAGAACACCGGGAAGTCCTTCTCGAGGATCTGGTGGGTGTCGCGGATGCCGCCGTCGATCACCGCGCCCTTGACCTTGAGGCCGGCGGCGGTGGCGGTCATCACCCCGCCCCACAGGGTGGCCTTCTCGTCGCCCGAGGTGTCCCACACCACCAGGGCGTCCTCATGCAGCTCGCCCAGCATCTTGGTGCGGAAGGGCATCTCGCCGCTGATCACCACATTGGGCGCGCTCTTCACGGTGAAGGCCAGGCCGGCCACGGTGCGTTCCGGGCGCAGCGGCTTGAGGTGGCAGGGCAGGGCCTGGTCGAGCAGGCAGAACTCGCGCATCACGTCGCTGATGGCGCCGGTGTAGGGGATCGCGGCGAAGCGCTCGACGAGGCTTGCGGCTTGTTCTTCGGTCATGCTCTAATCCTTCCGCGCGTGCGTGTCAGCACCGCGCTTGTAGCCC
>JAKLKR010000008.1:57923-58230 GCA_023150565.1 Planctomycetota bacterium | reverse complement strand
CAGGGCGGCCGGCGCCTGCTGGTCGACGGCGCCCACAACGGCCCCTCGGTGGCCGCCACCCTGGCGGTGGCCGAGGGCCTGCTGCGGCCCGGCTTCGTGGTGGTGCTGGGCCTGGCCTCGGACAAGGAGGTCGACGAGGTGCTGGCGGCGATCCCCGCCGGCCGGCCGGTGCTGCGCTGCGGCTACGCCTCGCAGCGGGCGCGCGGCGAGGACCAGTGGCCGCCCCAGGCGCGATCCTGTCCATGGCATGCGGGCATCGCCCAGGCCCTGGCGGCGGTCCCCGGCGATCGCGATGTCTGCATCACCG
>JAKLKR010000008.1:12747-57913 GCA_023150565.1 Planctomycetota bacterium | reverse complement strand
TGCTGGGGGCGGCTGGCGACCTGCCGGGGTGAGACGCCCTATTTCTTGAGCATCAGCAGGCGCCAGAACGGCCGCTGGCGCAGCACGATCTCGGCGTCGACCTGGGCTCCGAAGGGGATGGCGCGGGTGGCGGAATCCGGCTGCACCAGGATGCGGTAGGTGCGGTTGCCCGCCAGGCTGCCCTCCTCCTTGTCGAGGTCGCGGTCGAGCGCCACCTCGACCACCCGGCCGGTGGCCATCGGGCTGAGGCGGTCGGGGTCCGACTTGGGGCGGAAGCGCACCACCTGACCCGGCCGGATCTCGCCCAGACGGTCCTCGGAGGCGGCCAGGCGCAGCATGATGCCCTCGCCGACCGCGATCTTGAACACCGGTTCGCCCAGGCGCACGCGCTCGCCGGCGAAGCGCACCGAGGCGGCGATGACCGTGCCCGCCACCGGCGCGGTGATGCGCAGGCGCTCCAGTTCGCGGTCGAGGAGCACCAGCCGTAGGCGCAGCGCCTCGGTGCGGGCATGGGCGGCGGCGGCGGCGGCGGCGGCCTCGGCGACATTGGCCTCGCCCAGGCCGCCGGCGAGGGTGGCGGCGGCCTGCTCATGGCGGGCCAGGGTCAGCTCGGCCGACACCACCTGCTGGCGCTGGGTCAGCACCTGGAGGTCGCTGGCCCCGCCCTGGCGGTGGAGGTCGTCGAGCCGGCCCAGCACCTCGCGCTGGAGCTGCACCAGCTTGCGCTCCTGGTCGACCACCATGCCGTTGAAGAGGAATTCCGAGAGGATGGGCGCGGCGCGGGTGCGGCGCAGGGCGGCATCGCTGGTGGCGGCGTCGGCGGTGGCCTGGGTCAGCTCGGCGGCGGTGCGTTCGCGCTCGCGTTCCACCGTCCAGCCGTCGATGCGGGCCAGGGGTGCGCCGGGCTCCACCCGCGAACCGACCTGCGCCGCCAGTTCCGCCACCACCCCTTCGCTCAGGGGGTAGACCAGGCGGTATTCCGCCGGGCGCACCTCGCCGCCCACCTGCACCATCTCGTCGAGCGGGCCGAGCAGGGTGATGGTGGCGACGGTGCCGGCGAAGGCGGCCCCGCCCACGAACAGCCAGCGCATCCAGCTCGGCGGCTCCGAGCGCGGCAGGCGGTCGGCGCGCACGCGCAGATTGGGGCCTTCGAGCGGCGAAGGGGGGACCCGGCTGTTCATGACTTGGTCTGCGCGAAGGGCCGGCGGTGGACCCCGCTCATGGGCACCATGCCCTCGACCTGGGCCTCGTAGAGCTGGCGGTAGAGGCCGTCGGCGCGCTGCACCAGGTCCTCGTGGCGGCCGACCTCGGCCACCCGGCCCTGGTGCATGACCACGATCTGGTCGGCGCGGTAGATGGTCGACAGGCGGTGGGCGATCACCACCGAGGTGCGGTTGGCGAGCAGGGCGTCGAAGGAGCGCTGGATGGCCTTCTCGGTCTCGCTGTCGAGGGCGCTGGTGGCCTCGTCGAGGATGATGAAGGAGGGGTCGCGCAGGAACACCCGGGCGATCGCCAGGCGCTGGCGCTGGCCGCCCGACAGGCGGGTGCCGCTGATGCCGACCTGGGAATCCAGCCCTTCGGGCATCTGGCGGATGGTGTCCGAGAGGTGGGCGGCGGCGAGCGCGGCCCAGATCTGCTCGTCGCTGAACGGCCGCCCCAGGCAGAGGTTTCCGCGCAGGGTGTCGTTGAACAGCACCGCGTCCTGCAGCACCACCCCGATGTTGCGGCGCAGACGGCGCAGATCCCAGTTGCGCAGGTCGTTGCCGTCGATCAGCAGCTTGCCGCCGGTGGGCAGGTAGAGGCCCATCAGCAGGCTGGCGAAGGTGGTCTTGCCCGAGCCCGACTGCCCGACCAGGGCGGTCATGGTGCCGGGGGCGATGGTCAGGTTGACCTCCTGCAGCACCGGATCGCCCTCGGCGTACGAGAACATCAGGTTGCGCGCCTCGATCTGGCCGCGGAAGGGGGGCGGTTCCTCCTGGTCGTCGGAGGTGGTGGCGGCGGCGCGTGCCAGCCACGGCTCCTGCTCGACGTCCATCAGCTCCTTCACCTTCTCGGCGTTGGCGGTGCCCTGCTGCATGGTCACCCCGGCGTTGAGCAGGGTGTTGATCGGCCCCCACAGCATGCCCTGGTAGGCGTAGAAGGCGAAGAACTCGCCGAAGGTGATGTGGCCGTAGATGGCCATGATCCCGCCCACGAACAGGAAGATGTCGGCGCCGATGCCCGAGAGCATGCCGAGCAGACCGGCGACGGTGTGGAAGATGGTCCAGTGGCGGATGCCCTCGAAGCGCACCGCCTCGCAGCGCTGGCGCAGGCGGTCGAGGAAGAACGGCTCGGCGGTGAACACGCGGATGATCTTCACCGACGAGAAGATCTCGGTGGCGGTGGCGTTGAGCGCCGCGGCGCGGTCCGACTCCTCGCGCGCGAAGGCGTGCAGCCGGCGGTAGCTCAGCCAGGTCAGGAAGGCGGTGAGCGGCATGGTCACCATCACGATGGCGGTCAGCCAGGCGTTGATGAACACCATGAAGCCGACCACCACCACCACCGTGATCACCGCCGGCACCAGCAGGCGCAGGATCGAGAAGATGGTGCCGTCCATGCCGAACACGTCGTGGGTCAGGCGGGCGGCGATGCGGCCGGGCTCGGTCGATTCGTAGAACTTCTGCGGCGCCCCCATCAGGCGCACCGCGGTATCGAGGCGCACCTCGTTGAGCACGTTGCGGGTGATCTGCAGGATGTAGTGGCTCTGCCAGCTGTAGACGATGGTGCCGAGCAGCTTGAGCCCCACCCCCACCAGCACCACCCCGCCCAGCATCCACACCACCATCGGCACGCCCATGAAGCCGCTGACCGTGCTGCGGCCGTCGGCGTTCATCTGGCGGAAGATGATGTCGTCGATGATGATCTTGCCGAGGTACGGCGCCGGCGAGCTGACCAGGGTGGCGAGCAGGGCCAGGCCGACGATCGCCAGCACCAGGCGCGGGTAGCGCAGGGTGAGCGAGATCAGGAAGGCGGTGCCGTCCCGCTTGAGCTGTTCGGGCTTGCCGCTCATGCCACCTCCACGCAGGCCAGCCGGCCGGACAGGGCGCCGAGGAAGCCCTGCTTGTCATGGCACCAGGGGTCGCCCACCAGCAGGCGGTCGGGGGCGTCGGCGACCACCCGCTGCACCGCCTGGTCGGGGCGCAGGCGCGCCACCGCGCGCGCCACCGCGTCGAGATGGGCCTCGCGCCCGGGGGTGGCGAGCTGGCCGGCGGCATGCAGGCGCTCCCAGGCGGTGCCGCGCATGATGTGCAGGTTGTGCAGCTTGACCGACTGCACCGGCAGCGAGGCGACCAGGTCGCCCAGGCGCTCGGGGGCGTCCGGGCCCTCGCCCGGCAGGCCGAGGATGAGGTGCACGCACAGCTCGAAGGAGCGCCCGGCGGCGCGCGCCACCGCATCGTGGAAGCAGGCCACGTCATGGCCGCGGTTGATCCGCCGCAGCACCGCATCGCGGTCGCTCTGCAGGCCGATCTCGACGGTCAGGAAGGTGCGCCGGCCGAGTTCGTCGAGCACCGCCAGGGCCTCGTCGCCCAGGCAGTCGGGGCGGGTGCCCACCGACACCCCCAGGCATTCCGGCAGCAGCCCGGGCAGGGGGTCGTAGAGCCGGTGCAGGCGCTCGGCCGGGGCATAGGTGTTGGAGAAGGCCTGGAAGTAGGCGATGAAGCCGTCGACCCGGCGATGGCGCCGGCGCAGGGCGGTGCGGCCGGCGTCCCACTGGCGCAGCAGCGAGTCGGCGCTGCCGGCATTGGGGGCGAAGCCGCGGTTGTCGCAATAGGAGCAGCCGCCGTGGCCGACGGTGCCGTCGAGGTTGGGGCAGGTGAAGCCGGCATCGAGGCACAGCTTGCGCACATGCAGATCGCCGAAACGGCTGCGCAGGTGCTCGCGGTAGCTGCGATAGCCCCACCGCCCCCGCGCGATCCCGACACATGCGGACATGGGCGGCAAGCTTGGGGCCTGCCGCACGGGGGACAAGGTGGCGGGCAACTGCCGCTTGCGCCCGCTTCCCCGGGCTCGTGGCCGCTCAATCCCCCTTGAGCAGCCGCTCGACCCAGCGTCCGACCGGGTCCATCTCCAGGTTCACCGGGGTGCCGGCGCGCATGCCGCCCAGGGTGGTGTGGGCGAGGGTGTGCGGCACCACCGCCACCGCGAAGCGCGCCCCGCGGCAGTCCCAGCAGGTCAGGCTGACCCCGTCGATGGCGACCGAGCCTTTTTCGACCACCTTCACCGCGCCGCCGTCCGGCAGCACGAACACCAGGCGCTCGCCATCGCCCTCCCGGCGCCGTTCCAGCAGCCGTCCGACCCCGTCGACGTGGCCGCCCACCAGGTGCCCGCCCAGGCGGTCGCCCACGCGCAGGGCGCGTTCGAGATTCACCTGCCGGCCCGCCGCCCACGACGGGATGGTGCTCTTGCGGCGGGTCTCGGCGCTGACGTCGAAGCGCGCGCGCCCGGCCTCCAGCGCGGTCACGGTCAGGCAGATGCCGTCGGTGCAGATGGAATCGCCCAGCCGGGTGCCGTCGGCCAGCGGGCCGAGCTCGACCTCCAGCACCGAGGCGTCATGGCGGTGCTGGGCCGCGCCGATGGTGCCGACGTGCTCGATGATGCCGGTGAACATGGGCGGGGACGGTAGCCGCCTGCGCCCCTGCGCCAGGAGCCACTGGCGGCGGTGGCGGTGGGCCGGACCATGGCGCCATGCCCAGCGACTGGCAGAAGGCCCTGTGTGCGAACTATGGCGAGGACGCGGCCGCGGTCCTCGCCCATGCCGAGGAGCTGCTGCCCGGCCTGCCGGATCCGCGCCAGGGCCTGGCCGACCTCGCCGGCTTCCTGGGCGCGGTCGGCGATCCCGGCCCGACCCTGCGCCAGCTGCGCGCCGATCCCCTCGCCCTCGACCTGCTGCTGCGCCTGGGCGGCTGCAGCCGCTACGGCATCGACCTCGCCCTGCAGCGGCCGGGGGTGTTCTGGGACCTGGTCCAGGGGCGCAGCTTCCGCCAGGTGTGGGGCCGCCGGACCATGGCCGAGGCGCTGGCGGCCGACCTCGCCGCGCTCACCACCCCGGCCGCGCGCGGCACCGCCATCGGGCTGTTCAAGCACCACCACTGGCTGCGCCTGATCCTTGGCGACATCGCCGGCGAGCTGTCGCTGCCGGCGGTCACCGGCGAGCTCTCCGACCTCACCGACGTGCTCGCCCAGGCCTGCCTCGACCTGGCGGTGGCGCGCATCGCCGCCCGCTTCGGCCACGCCCTGCCCGCCGACCATCCCCTGCATCCCGGGCTGGCGGTGCTGGGCATGGGCAAGCTGGGGGCGCGCGAGCTGAACTACAGCTCCGACATCGACCTCATCCTGCTCTACGACCATCCCGGCGGCGAGGTCGGCGGCATCGACGCCCACGACTGGTTCCGGCGGGTCGGGGCCGAGCTGATCCGCCTGCTCGAATCCCCCGGCGACGCCGGGCCGATGTTCCGCGTCGACATGCGCCTGCGCCCGGAGGGCGACCGCGGCGAGCTGGTGCTCAGCCTGCGCGAGACGGTCGACTACTATTTCAGCGTCGGCCGGCCCTGGGAGCGCCAGGCGATGATCAAGGCCCGCCCGATCGCCGGAGCGGTGACGATCGGGCGCCGGCTGCTGGAGGAGCTGGGCGGCTGGATCTTCCCCAGCGACCCGGCCTGGGAGGACCTCGAGGAGTCGCGCTCGATGCGCCGGCGCATCGAGGAGCGCGCGCGCGAGGCCGACGTCAAGACCGGCGCCGGCGGCATCCGCGACATCGAGTTCCTGGTCCAGCACTTCCAGCTCGCCTACGGCGGCCGCCATCCCGAGCTGCGCCGGCGCGACACCCTGCCGACCATGCGCCTGCTGGTCGATCGCGGGGTGCTGCCGGCGCACGACGCCGACCTGCTCGACCGCCACTACCGCTGGCTGCGCATGGTCGAGCACCGCCTGCAGATGTGGCAGGACCGCCAGGAGCACGCCCTGCCCGCGGATGCCGGCGAGCGCGCCCGCCTGGCGGTGGCCTGCGGCCATCCCACCCTGGCCGCCTTCGATGCCGAGCATGCGCGCGTGCGCCGCGAGGTGCGCGCGGTGGTGGCCCGGCACTTCCTCGAAGGCAGCCGCGCCGGCGACGCCCGCCTGGCGCTGCTGGTGCAGGGCGAGGCCGACGCCGACCTGGCGCGGCTGGTGCTCGAACCGGTGGGCCTGCGCGACATCGCGCGCGCCGCCGCCAACCTGCGCACGCTCGCGCTCGAGCCCTTCTTCGTGCTCAGCCGCAGCCGCACCGAGCGCGCCCTGGCCGAGCT
This sequence comes from Planctomycetota bacterium, assembly GCA_023150565.1. Lineage (GTDB taxonomy): Bacteria > Planctomycetota > UBA11346 > UBA11346 > UBA11346 > JAKLKR01. Next base: position 51,590 of record JAKLKR010000008.1, on the reverse strand, counting down.
GATGCCGCTGCTGCTGCACCTGCTGGCCGAGAGCCCGCAGCCGGACCAGACCCTCGACAACCTGGTGCGGCTGGTGGCCGCCACCGGCGGCCGCGCCACCTTCTTCGCCCTGCTCACCGCCCGTCCCGACGTGCTCGGCATGCTCGTCGACGTGGCCGGCTGGTCGAACTACCTGGTACAGAGCCTGGTCGAGCAGCCCGGGCTGATCGATGAGGTGATGGATGCGCTCAACCGCCGTCCCCTGCCGGCGCCGGCGCTGTTCGCCGAGGCCCGTCAGCTGGTGCAGGGCATCAGCACCCCGGCCGAGCCGCTCGGCTTCCTGGTTGCGCGCGAGCAGTGCCTGGCGGCGATCCGCGACCTCGCGGTGGTCGACGCCGACGAGACCGCGCGGCGCCTGGGCACGGTGGCCGAGGCGGTGTTCCAGGTGCTGCTCAGCCGGCTGTCGGCCGAGCGCGGCCGCCAGTGGGGTTTCCCGCTGGAAGACGGCCGCCCGGTGCGCTTCGCGGTGCTGGCGCTGGGCAAGCTCGGCGGTGACGAGCTGGGCTATGTCTCGGACATGGACGTGGTGTTCGTGTGCGATCCGGGCGGCTCATGCCCGCGCATCGACCGCGACGGACTCTCCTTCTGGACGCGGGTGGCCCAGGACCTGATGCGGGTCATGCAGGAGGGCCGCCTGTTCGAGCTCGATGCCCGCCTGCGCCCGTGGGGCGAGCAGGGCGAACTGGTGGTGTCGACCGCCACCCTGGCTGGCTACTGGTCGCAGCCGCGCGACCTGTGGGAGCGCCTGGCGATGGTGCGGGCGCGTCCGCTCGCCGGCGACCTGCGCCTGGCCCAGGAGGCGGTCGACGCCCTGCGCGCGCGTGCGGTCGGTGCCCCGGCCCCGGCCGACGCCGCCGCCCAGGTGCGGGCCATGCGCCAGCGACTGGAGCAGAGCGTGGCCGGCAAGGACCATCTCAAGCGCGGCTGGGGCGGCTATGTCGACGGCGAGTTCGTGGCCCAGTACCTGTGCCTGGGCCGCGATCCCTCCGTCCTGCTCGCGGGTTCCACCGGGACGGTGCCGACCCTGCGCCGGCTGGCGGCGGCCGGGCTGATGCCGCGCGAGGCGGCCGGCGATCTCGAGGAGGGGGTGCGCTTCCTGCGCATGGTCGAGGGCCGCCACCGCCTCGCCACCGGCACCGCGGTGTCGCACATCCCCACCGGGAACGAGGAGCGCGAGGCGCTGGCGCGGCGTTGCCGCCTGCCCGACCGCCGCGCCCTCGATGAGCGGCTACACCTGACCCGTGAGCGCAACCGTTTCTGGTTCGACCGCCTGGTGCCCGGTTGAGCGGCTACTCGTGCAGCGCCCGGCGCACGGCGCTGCGCAGTTCCTCGTAGCGGTAGGGTTTGGACACCACCCCGGCGGAGCCCTGGAGCAGGCGCTGGGCGTCGTGGTCGCCGGTGTACCCGGTTACGAACAGGATGCAGGCGCGCGGGTCGCAGCCGCGCATGGCCTCGGCCGCCGCCTCGCCGTTCATCACCGGCATCAGCACGTCGAGCAGCACCAGGCGGATGCCGCCGGGATTGGCGCGGAACACCGCCACCCCCTGTTCGCCGTCGGCGGCGGTGAGCACGGTGAAGCCCATGGTCTCGAGCAGGGTCTTGCCCAGGGTGCGCACGGTGAGGTCGTCGTCGACCAGCAGGACGGTTCCCGTACCGCGCCAGTCCTTGTCCGGGGCGGCGGCGGGCTCCTCTGGGCGGGCCTGGGACAGCGGCAGCCAGATGCGGAACTCGGTGCGGCCAGGCTGCGAATCGACCGCGATCGCGCCCTGGTGGGCGCGCACCGTGCCCCACACCGCGGCCAGGCCCAGGCCGGTGCCCTCGCCCATCGGCTTGGTGGTGAAGAACGGCTCGAAGATGCGGGTGAGGATCTGCGCCGGGATGCCGCAGCCGCCGTCGGTGGCGGTGATCACCGCGCAGCGCCCGGGTGGCATCTGGCCGTGGATGGTGCCTTCGGCGGGAGCGGCGGCGGCAAGCCCGAGGCCGATGCGGAAGGTGCCGCCGCCGGGCATGGCGTCGCGCGCGTTCATGCCGAGGTTGATCAGGGAATTGACCAGCGCCGGGCGGTCGATGTCGGCCACCACCGCCTCGGCTGGCAGGTCGGTGGCCACGTTCATGCGCCCGCCGGTGGCGTGGGCGAGCAGCGACGAGGCCTGCTCGATCACCTGGCGCAGGTCGATCGGCGTGCGATGGATCGAGTCCTTGCGCGCGAAGGCCAGCAGCTTGCGGTTGAAGTCGGCGGCCTGGGCCGAGGCGTTGAGGATGTTGCGCGCCAGGGCGTGGCGGCGGCTGCGGTCCTCGCAGTCCTGCACCAGCTCGGCCGAGGCCACGATCACCGTCAGCAGGTTGTTGAAGTCATGGGCAATGCCGCCCGCCATGCGCCCGATCGATTCCAGCTTCTCGGCCTGCTGCAGGCGGTTGCGCGCCGCCACCTCGAGGGTCACGTCGCGCAGCACCAGCACCGCGCCGGCCACCCGCTCGCCTTCGCGCACCGGATGCGCCGAGACCAGGATGCTGCGTTCGCCGTCACTCGGCCGGGTCACGGTCAGCGGCTCGCTCGCCGGCGCATCGCGGCCCAGGCCGATCACCTGGACCTCGATGGTGCGGGCCATGGCCTTGCCTTCGGGCAGGTTGGCGAGGGCGTGCTGGAGCGGCTTGCCGATGCAGTCGGCGCCGGTGCCGAGCAGGCGCTGGGCGGCGGGGTTGAGGCGCTGGATGCGGCCGGAGCGGTCGACGGTGGCGACCCCGTCGCCGATCGCATCGAGCACCGCCACCAGGCGGCCGAGCAGGGCGCGACCCCCAGCCACCAGGCGGGCGAACTCGTCGACCCCGGGCGAGGAGGCCTCGCGCGCCTCGGGGGCGCTCTCGAGCAGGTCCGCCAGCCCGCCCAGGCGGCGCACCAGGATTCGGTGCACCACCACCCCGGCGAGCAGGATCATCACCGCCGCCAGCACCGCGACCTGGATCAGGGCCTCGTTGCGGCGCAGGGCGAGGGCGGCCTCGGTGGGGGCCCAGGTGACCGCGAGGTGGACGGTGCCGAGGTCCTCCTCGCGCTGGTGCGGGGCGTGCACCGTGCGCACCTGGTCGGCGACCAGGCCGGTGCTGGCGGCGGGCAGCCAGCGCACCCCGCCGTCGTCGGCGCGCAGGCACATCTCGCGCAGGCGCGGTCCGAGGTCGTAGCTGATCCAGGCCAGGTTGCCGCTCGCCGACAGTTCGGACCACACCAGCTGGCGCACCTGGTTGCGGTCGAAGTTCCAGGCCGGTGAACGAAGGGATTCCGCCAGGCGGTCGGCGGCCCGGCGGACATCCTCGTCGACCTTGGCGCGCAGGCGGTCGCGGTGGTCGAGGTAGCCCAGCACGCCGAGGGTGGACGACACCAGGGTGGTGACCACCAGGAAGGCGAGGATGAGCGCGACGCGCAGGGACATCGTCGACCATCATGGACGGCCGGGGACGCCTCTCAACAGGAGGGGTCGCGGGTGCTCAGCGCGGTGGCTGACCAGCGTCGGGGCGCCGGGCCTGGGCGGCGAGCAGGCGCGCCTTCAGCTGGCGCAACCCGGCTTCCAGGCCGAGCCCGAGGCGCTTCTTCCATTCTTCACCGTCGCGCTCCAGTGCTTCGCCGTGACGGTGGTAGAACGTCGGCACCACCCCCAGTTCGATCACCGGCAGGTGGATGCCGTCGGCGCGGCCACGCAGTTCGGCGCGCTCCGCGCGTTCCGGGTTCTGCGCCAGCGGCTGGCTGAGCAGGCGGGCGGCCTTGCGCCACTTGTCGTAGCTCTCGCCGCTGCCCGCCGCCTCGGCCCCGAGCAGGACCACGGGCAGGGAGCCGTTGCGCACGCGCTCCAGCAGCACCAGCTTGAGCCCCATCACCGTCTGCGGCGTGGGGCCGTCGAGGGTGGGCAGATAGATCAGCTCCAGGGTCGGCTGCCCGTCCTCGCTCAGGGCCTTCTTCAGACCCTCGCCGCCCACCCCGGTCTCCCACAGGTCTACCCGGGTGCGGGCGGGCCCGTTCAGGCCCAAGGCCTGGTCCACCAGCCGACCGAGCGCCGCTCCGGTGCCAGGATGGCGCGGCTCGCAGGCCGCCGGCCAGAGCAGGCGGGCGCGGAACTGGAAATCGAACTGGCGGTAGCCGCCCAACTGGCTGACGCCTTCAGCCTTCCAGGGCAGCAGGGTGCCGGGGGTGAACGGCCATTCGCTGGGCCGGGGCGGCTGGCGGTTGGCGGCGATGGCGCCGGCGAGGTAGAACGGTGTTTCCGCGCTCAGGCGCAGGGCGGTGGTCCTGGGCGGCAGCAGGCGCAGGGGGATGGAATAGGCGTCCCAGTCGCCGTCGGGCAGGGCGAGCGAGAGCAGGGTCTGCGCCTTGCCGTCGACCTCGGCGGCGATCGCCAGCTGCGGGCCGCGATCGCTGCCCAGCAGCAGCACCGCACCGCCCTGGTCGCCGGTCCCGGCCTGCGGCGGCGGGTCCAGGCGCAGGATGTGCATGCCATCCTGGTCGACGCTGGCCTGGAATGGTCCAGGGACGGCCGGGGCGTAGCCGGGCAGGCGGCGCAGGTCGGCGGCTGGCGCATCGCGCGAGATCAGCGTGGTGAGCCGGCGCGGCCGGTCGGCCGCCACCGTCGCCGGGGCGGCGGCCGCCGCAGCCTCGGTGGCCGGCGGCTGGCGCTGGCTGGCGGCGGAGGCGGTGGGTGCGGGCGGCTGGCTCTGCCCCGGTGCCGGTCGTCGTCCGGCGGTGGCCAGAGCCACCGCAGCCAGGCCGCCGAGGGCCAGAACGGCGGCGCCGGCGACCAGCAGCCAGCGCCGGGTCGACGGCTTGGCGGGAGCAGGGGCGGGGCGGCCACGCTGATGGCCGCGGCCGCGCGGCAGCGCGGTGGCGACGGTAGCCCCGGCCCCCGCCGGCTTGCCCGGCATGGTGACCTGGCCCGAGAGCTGGGTCGGTGCGGCGGCGGCGGCGGTGCGCACCGTGCCGGACACCCCTGGCCCGGCCTGGACCTCGGGCGGGATCTCGGCGATCAGCGCCCGCAGCACCCGCGCCAGGTCGGCGGCGCTCGGCCGCTGGGCGGCGTCCTTGGCCAGGCAGCCGGCGATGGTCTCGTCGGCCACCGCCAGGTCGGTGCGCAGCGCGCTGAGCGCGGGCGCCGGCACGTTGATGTGCTGGTGGATGACCTGGAGGGTGCTCTGGCCGTCGAAGGGGGTGCGCCCGGTCAGGCACTGGAACAGGCTGCAGCCCAGGCTGTAGACGTCCGCGGGCGATTCCGGCTCCTCGCCGCGGCAGGATTCGGGCGCCATGTAGGCCGGGCTGCCGAGCAGCGCCCCGGTCTGGGTCAGCTGCACCGAGTCGGCCTTGCGCGCCAGGCCGAAATCCGCCAGTTTGGCCACCCCGTTGCGGGTGACCATGATGTTGTCTGGCTTGATGTCGCGGTGGATGATGCCGAGCTTGTGCGCGGCGGCGAGGCCCTCGGCGGCCTGGCGGTGCAGTTCCAGCACTTGGCGCACCGCCAGCCGGCGGGTGCGCAGCAGGCTGCCCAGGCTCCAGCCGTCGACGAATTCCAGCACCATCACGAAGAGCTGGTCGTGGCTCGGGGGCGGACCGGGGATCGGACCGAAGTCGTGGCAGGCGATGACGTGCTGGTGCACCAGCTGGCCGAGGGTGCGCGCCTCGCGTGCGAAGCGTTCGATGTAGGCGAGGTCGGCGGCGAGGTGGGGGGCCACCACCTTGATCGCCACCGTGCGCCCCAGGCGCACCTGCTGGCCGCGGTACACCGCCCCCATGCCGCCGCGTCCGAGCAGCTGCTCGAAGCGCAGCGAATCAGTGGTCCAGCCAAGGAGAGGATCGTCGCCCACGGCCCTGTCTTAGCCCGGCATGCGGGTCAGGGCAATGCGGGATCAACCCACATGCACATAGGCGACCGAGGCCAGCTCCAGCCGGGCCCCGGCGAGGGCGGCGGCGAGGGCGTCGCCCAGGGTCTTCTCCAGCGCCGCTTCGCGTTCCGCCGCCTTGCTGGCGGGGTCGTCGGCGCCCAGGCGCAGGACGGTGGCGTCGGCGATGGCGCGCACCTGGGCCTGGGCCTCGGCCGAGGCGGCGGCGAGGGCGGCGGCGGCGGCGTCGCGCAGGGCGTCGAGCAGCGACTGGGCCTCGGCCTCGGCGGCGGCGCAGGCCTTGCGGATGCCGTCCTGCCAGCCCACCACCTGGTCGAGCTTGCCGCCCAGGGCCAGGCGCGACCACAGGTCGCGGCTGCCGCTCTGGCTGAGGGTGCTGTCGCCGGTGCGGCCGTCGACCGGGGCCAGCACCAGGGCCAGCACCGCCGGATCGCGCTCGACCGCGGCGGTGCCGTCGGCGATGCGCACCGCCACCACCTCGCGCCGGGGCGGGGCGGCGAGGAACAGCCGACGCAGCGATTCCAGCGGCAGCCCCGCCGCCACCAGCGGGGCGAGGTCGGGCACCAGCTCGAGGGTGGCGCGGATGCCTTCCCACTTCGCCACCTGATCGGTGGGCTTGCGCCGCACCGCGGTGGCGCGGCACCACACCGAGGCCTGGGCGTCGGCGAGCAGGCGGTCGACGGTGTCGTTGCCGAGCGCCAGGAAGGCCAGTTCGGGATGGGCGAGGGCGGTGTCGCGCTCGAAGGTGCCGGTCTCGGGATGGTCGTGCCAGCGGGTGCGGATCTGGAACGGCCGTGGGTGGTCGTCGAGGCGCTTGGCCGAGCCGCCGAGGGCGCGCAGCCAGCGCAGCACGGCATCGACCGGGGCATGCTCGCCGGCGACCGCGGCGGCATCGGCGGCGGCGGCGGCGAAGGCCGAGGAGTCCTCGTGGAAGGCGGCGTCCTCCTGCGCCTCGACCGACTGGCGTTCGTCGCTGACCAGGGCGGCGAGGCCGGTCTGGTCGGCGCGCAGACCCTCGCCCCCGCCGGCGAGGGCGGCGGCGAGCGCGCGGCCCTCGAAGGCGTCGGCGGCGAACTCCAGGCCCGAGGCCGGCTTCTGGAACACGCCCACGGCCTGGTCGAGCAGATCGGCCCAGGCCCCGTCGATGGCCTTGGCGTCCTGCGAGGCCACCACCCAGCTCGGCACCTCGCCGTCGCGCCCGAGGCGGTCGACGCGGCCGATGCGCTGCTCGACCGCCGCCACCGACCAGGGCAGGTCGTGGTGGGCGATGGCCGAGACGAACTGGAAGTTGCGGCCTTCGCCGCCGAGCGGGTCGCACACCATGAGCGCGCAGCGGTCGTCGTCGCGGAAGCGGCGTACCGCCTCCTCGCGCGCCACGGTGTCCTGGTGGGCGCCGAAGGTCTCGACGGTGGTGCCGGGGAAGGCGGCGGTGAGGCAGTCGTGCAGCGGGATCACCGCCAGGCCGTGGAGGGTGAAGACCAGCACCTTCTCGCGCGGGCGGTCGTTCCAGAAGGCGGCCAGGCGCGCGATCAGGGCCTGGATGCGCGCGGTGCCCTTGCGGGTGGCGGCCTTGTCCCAGGCCAGGGCGGCGGCATGGGCGGCGTCGAGGGCGGCCTCCTCGAGCGCGGGGTCGACGTGGCAGGCGGCGCTCACCGCCACATGCGACGAGGCCTCGGCCTCGGAGAGGTCGCTGCGCAGCACCGCGGCCAGGGACTCGCCCTTCTGAGCCCGCTTGCGGTAGTCCTCGTAGCCGTCCGGGTCGGCGACGATGGTCTGGCGCATGGCCAGCAGGCGCTCCAGCACCGCCGGGTGGCAGGCGGCGGCCAGCTCCAGCTGCAGCAGCCAGTGCATCAGCCGCGGCGGCAGGGTGTCGCCGTGCGCCTTGACCAGCTTGCCGCGGTAGGTGGTCAGGGCCTTGAGCACCGCCTGTTCGGGGGCGTCGGGCTTGTAGGGCACGCGTTCGCCGGTGCGTTCGGCCACCGCCAGACCGTTGACCTTGCTTTCGCGCGACAGCCGCGCCAGCACCTGGCGGCGCTGGCGCACCACCCGGTGCTCCAGCCGGTAGTGGGCGCGCACGTGCGCGACCAGGGCATCGCGCGCGGCGCCGCCGCCGCGCGGCAGGGCGGCGGCCAGGCGGGCCAGGGCGGCATCGCCCGGCACCAGCGCCGCCCATTCCCGGCCCAGGGGGCCGGCATCGTCGGCCGCGATGGTGCGTTCGAGCAGGCGCGCGATCTCGGCGTGGACGTCGAGCCGGCGCTTGAACGCCTCGAGGTCGTCGAGCCGGTGCACCTGCGGCTGGAGCAGGGCGAGCAGCCCGAGCCAGGCCTCGGGATGGCTGCGGCCGGGGGTGGCCGACAGCAGCAGCACGTGCGGCGAGTTCTTGGACAGCACCGCGATGCGCTTGTAAAGCACCCCGCCCGGCTGCATGCGATGGCACTCGTCGACGATCAGCACGTCCCACTGGCTCTGGGCCAGGCGCAGGCCCTGCTTGGGATCCATCTCCTCGATCGCGCGCGACGAGGCGATGACGAACTGCTCGTCCTTCCACGGGTTGCCGGGCAGGCGCCCGAGGCGTTCGTGGTCGAGCATGAGGAAGCGGCGGCCGCCGAACTTGACGTAGAGTTCGAGGAACCACTGGCTGACCAGCGCGCCCGGCGCCACCACCAGCACGCGCAGGGTCGGCTTCATCGCCAGCAGCGACTGCACCACCAGGCCGGCTTCGATGGTCTTGCCCAGGCCGACCTCGTCGGCGAGCAGGAAGCGGATCTGGCGGTCGGCCAGGCAGGTGCGCGCGGTGATCAGCTGGTGCGGCATCGGCACCACCCGCGCCCCCGCCAGCGACACCACCCCGCGGGTGCGCTTCCACGCCCCGTCGCGCCAGGACAGCAGCCGTTCGCGGGCGTCGAACACCAGCGGGCCCCAGGGCTCGTCGCTGCCCGGACGCAGGTCGTGGAAGGCGACGGTGGCGAGCTGTTCGGCGGGATCCCGCGGCGGCGGCACCAGGGCGATGCCATCCTCGCGCAGGCGGGTCTCGGGGCCCTGGCCGTCGGCGGCGGTGACCAGGTAGACCAGCATGCCGGTCTTGGCGTCGCGCAGCACCTGGCGCGGGGCCACCAGGGCGTCGCGGCGGCCCTCGGGCGACTCCACCGCCACCCGGGTGCCGGGCAGCAGCAGGTAGCGCGACACCGACTTCTCGGGCTGGGTCATCTCCGCGCCGGTGGCGAGGAAGCGGATGACCACGGTGTTGCCCTTGGAGACCAGCAGACGCGCCGGACCCTCCCAGGGGAGGTCGGGTACGGCGACGAGGGAGCCGGGTGGGAGCATTGTTGCGAAAGGAGGAAGTGTGAAGGAGGAAGGAGGAAGGATTGCTGGGCCCAGTGTTCGATCCGAGCCGGCCCGCACAAGGCGCCAGACCGGTGTTTCAACCCTTCCTCCTTCCTCCTTCTGCCTTCCTACTTCGATCCGCCCCTACTTCTCCTTGCCCACCCTGGCCACCGCGCGGTCGCTGAGCTTGGCGCCGCGGGTGGCGACTCCGGCCGGCTCGATGGTGGCCAGGTCGATGCGCAGCTCGGCGGCCTCGCCGCGCCCGGCGTGCTGGAACACCAGCACCGCGGTGCCGCTGGCGGGGCCGAGGTAGTCGATGCGCCCGGCGCAGTCCTTGATCAGCTCGTACTCCTTGTCCTTGATGAACGAGGTGATCGAGATCGCCTTGCCCCAGGCGCACTTGGCCTTGTCGCGGTAGATCACCGTGGCGTTGAAGCCGGTCTTCTCGTCGAACAGGTCGAGGTGGATGAGCTTGCCCTCGAACAGGGTCTTGTCCGGCGGCGACATGATGCGGTAGCGGCCATCCTGGAAGATGGCGATGATCTTGTCGTACTCGCTCACCTTCAGCTCGCGGTCGCCGGACCTGACCTGCGAACCGAAGAAGCCGGTGGCCTGGTCGTAGCCCAGGCGGATGTTGGCGTTGGCCACCGCCTTCTTGTCGATCGCCTGGAAGGCCTGCACCTGGGTGCGGCGCGGCCACAGGTGGCCGTACTTCTTCACCAGCGCCTCGAGCCAGGCGATGGTGGTGGCGGTCAGGCGCTTGAGCTTGTTCTGGGCGGCCTGGATCGCCGCCAGCACGTCGGCGATGTCCTTGCGGTTCTTGTTGATGTCGTAGGCCGAGATGCGCTTGATGCGGATCTCGAGCAGGCGCGCCACGTCGGCGTCGGTCATCGGGCGCACGAAGCGCGCGCTGAACGGCTTCATGCCGTCATAGACCGCCTTGACCACCGCCTCCTCGGTGGTTGCCTCCTCGATGCGCTTGTAGACCCGGTTCTCGATGAACACCTGCTCCAGGGTCAGGGCGTGCTGCTTGTCGGTGAGCTGGGCCAGCTCGTGCTCGAGCTCGGCCTTGATCACCGCCTTGAGGCGCTCGGTGAGGTCGCGCAGCAGATCGCTGACGGTGATCTCGGCCGGCTTGCCGTCGCGGATGACGATGATGTTCGAGTTGATCGACTGCTCGCAGCCGGTGTAGGCGAAGAGCTGGGGGATGACCTCGTCGGCGTAGACCCCGCGCTGGAGGGTGAGCAGGATCTCGACCTCGGCGCCGGTGCGGTCCTCGATGTTCGAGATCTTGACCTTGCCCTTCTCGACCGCGGCCTCGATCGACTCGATCAGGCTGTCGACGGTGGTGCCGAAGGGGATCTCGCGGATCACCACCTTCTTGTCGCCGTCCTTCTCGATGCGCGCGCGCAGGCGCACCTTGCCGCGCCCGTCGGCGTAGTCGCTGGCATCCATCAGCCCGCCCTGGGGGAAGTCGGGCAGGCACTGGAACTTCTCGTCGCGCAGGATGGCGATCTGGGCGCGCAGCAGCTCGGGCAGGTTGTGCGAGAGGATGGTGGTGGCCATGCCCACCGCGATGCCCTCGGTGCCGAGCATCAGCACCACCGGCAGCTTGGCCGGCAGGTACTCGGGCTCGTCCTTGCGCCCGTCGTAGCTGGGCAGGAAGCGGGTCAGCGCCGGGTTGAACAGCGTCTCCTTGGCCAGCGGGGTCAGCCGGCACTCGATGTAGCGCGGGGCGGCGGCCGAGTCGCCGGTGAGGATGTTGCCGAAGTTGCCCTGGCGTTCGAGGAAGTAGCTGAGGTTCTCGTTGGCGCGGGTCAGGCCCTTGTTGGCCAGCACCACCAGCGCATCGCCGATGGCGGCGTCGCCGTGCGGGTGCAGCTTCATGGTCTCGCCGATGACGTTGGCGACCTTGATGAACTTGCCGTCGTCCATCTCGGAGAGGGTGTGCAGGATGCGGCGCTGCACCGGCTTGCAGCCGTCGGCCAGGTGCGGGATGGCGCGGTCGATGATGACCTTGCTGGCGTATTCCAGGAAGTTCTGCCGCATCAGCGGTTCGACGGACGGCATCTCAGTTCACCTCGTAGATCAGGTTCGAAATGATGAAATCCTTGCGCATGGGCGTGTTCTTGCCCATGTAGAAGTCGAGCGCCTTGTGCACCTCGGACAGGCTCTCGACGTCGATCGGCACCAGGCGGATGTCCTTGCCGATGAACTGGGTGAACTCCTTGGGGCTGATCTCGCCCAGACCCTTGAAGCGGGTGGTCTCGGCGTTCTTGCCCAGGGTGGCCTGGGCGGCGTCGCGCTCGCCCTCGCTGTAGCAGTACATGGTCTGCGCCTTGGTGCGCACGCGGAACAGCGGGGTCTCGAGGAAGTACACGTGCCCGCGCGTGACCAGCTCCTCGAAGAAGCGCAGAAAGAAGGTCAGCAGCAGGTTGCGGATGTGCATGCCGTCGTCGTCGGCGTCGGTGGCGATGACCACGCGGTTGTAGCGCAGGCCGTCGAGCCCGTTCTCGATCCCGAGCGCCGACATGATGTTGTACAGCTCCTCGTTCTTGTAGACGGTCTCCTTGCCCAGCCCGTAGCAGTTGAGCGGCTTGCCCTTGATGGCGAAGATGGCCTGGGTCTCGACGTCGCGGCACTGCACCAGCGAGCCGCCGGCCGAGTCGCCCTCGGTGATGAACAGGCTGGTCTCCTCGCGGCGCTTCTCGTCCACCTCGTGGTAGTGGAACTTGCAGTCGCGCAGCTTGGGGATGCGCAGGGCGACCGACTTGGCGCGCTCGCGCGCCTCCTTCTTGATCTTGGCCAGCTCGGTGCGCAGGCGCTCGTTGGCCTTGACCTTCTCGATCAGCTTCTCGGCCGCGGCGGGGTCGGAATGCAGCCACTTCTCGACCGCCGCCTGCACCGCCGGCACCAGCCAGGAGCGCACGTCGGAGCCGAGCTTGTTCTTGGTCTGGCTCTCGAACACCGGGTCCTGGAGCTTGATCGCCACCACCCCGAGCATGCCCTCGCGCACGTCCTCGCCGGCGAAGCTCTTGCCGGCGAAGGCGTTGATGCCCTTGAGCACGCCCTCGCGGAAGGCCGACAGGTGGGTGCCGCCGTCGTTGGTGTACTGGCCGTTGACGAAGCTGAAGTAGGTCTCGCCGTAGGTGTGGGTGTGGGTGAGGGCGAACTCGAGCTTGGCCTCGCGGTGGTGGAAGGCCGGGTAGTGCGCCTCCTCCTCGCCCAGCTCGTGCGCCAGCAGGTCGGCCAGGCCGCCCTTGCTGCTGTAGGTCTGGCCGTTGTAGGTGATCGACAGCCCAGCGTTGAGGTAGCAGTAGTACTGCAGGCGCTTGGCCACGAACTCGTCGTGCCAGGTGTACTTCTTGAAGATCTCCTCGTCGGGGGTGAAGGTCACCAGGGTGCCGTCCGGCTCCTTGGTGCGGCCGTCCTCCTCGTCGATCAGCTTGCCGCGCATGAACAGCGCGCGCTTGAAGCGCCCTTCGCGGTGGCTGACCACCTCGAAGCGCGAGCTGAGGGCGTTCACCGCCTTGGTGCCGACCCCGTTCATGCCGACCGAGAACTGGAACACGTCGTCGTTGAACTTGCCGCCGGTGTTCACCTGGCTGACGCAGTCGACCACCTTGCCGAGCGGGATGCCGCGGCCGTAGTCGCGGATGATCACCGTGTTCTCCTCGCGGGTGATGGCGATGGTCTTGCCGGCACCCATGATGAACTCGTCGATGCCGTTATCGACCACCTCCTTGAGCAGCACGTAGATGCCGTCGGAGGGGTTGGTGCCGTCGCCCAGCCGGCCGATGTACATGCCGGTGCGCAGGCGGATGTGCTGGAGGGGGTCCAGCGTCTTGATGGCATCTTCGTCGTAGGCTTTTTGTTTGCCCATGTGCTCGCCCATGGCTTGCGGTGTCCGTTCGGGGCCGCAGGGTGTGGCGGTGGCGGGACGGGGTCAAGACCCCAGTGGCGGCAACTAGGACCCTGACCGGTTCCGAGGCCCTGGCGTGATCCTCGCCGGCCTCCGCCCGACTTGACGCCCTCTTCACAAGTCCCGCTGGCTGCCTAGGTTCCCCTGCGATGACCCCCGACCGCCGCACTGCCCTGGCCGGCCTGCTCAAGCTCGCCGAGGACCTGCCCGACCACGAACTGCGGGTCGAGGGGGTGCCCTTCGTTTCGGGCGCAGTGCGCCGTCAGCGCGTGACTTATGCCGTTCCAGGCCGGCGCCTGAGCGCCTGGCTGCTGCGCCCGGCGAGCGGCAACGGGCCGTGGCCCGGCCTGCTCGCCCTGCACCCCCACAGCGACCGCTATGGTCTGGGTGGGGATGAGGTCGCCGGCCAGTGCGGCCAGCGCGAGCACCACTACGGCTACGCCCTGGCCGCCCGCGGCTTCGTGGTGCTGTGCCCCGACCTGCCCTGTTTCGGCCAGCAGCAGGCCCCGCCCCACATGCCGTCCGGCGGCCAGTGGGAATCGCTGTGGATGTCGCGTTCGCTGGCCGAGGGCCGCAGCCTGCTGGCCGATTCGGTCGACCAGCTGCGCTGCGCGGTGGCCGCCCTGCTCGACTACGAGAAGACCGCCGACCTGCAGGTCTCGGTGCTCGGCTACGGCCTGGGCGCCCGTCTGGCGGCCTGGCTGACCTGGTCCGATCAGCGCGTCCGCGCGGTGTGGATGCATGCCGGGCTCGGCCAGCAGCGCCTGCTGCTGGAACGTGGCCGGCTGCTGCCGCGCCACCTCATCCTGCCCGGCCTGTGGGCGATCGGCTGCGACCAGGCCGAGGTGGTGGCGGACATCCTGCCGCGCGCGGTGGGGATCAGCTTCGGCCGCGCCGACCAGGTGGCGCTGCCCGAGGCGGTGGCGCCGGTGCTGGAAGCGGTGCGCGCCCGCGCCGAGACCATCCCCCGGGCCCGGCTGGCGGTACTCGAAGGCGACTACGACCACCGCTTCCCGCCCGAGGTGCTCGGCCAGATCGGCGACCAGCTGCGGGCCTGGGCAACCGCCTGATCCCCCGCCCCTGGCCGGGCTGCCGGTCCTTCAGGTGATGTCGAGGTGGAGCCGCAGACGCGGCTCCTTGAGGATCACCGGGGCGGCGTCCGCCACCCGCACGGTGGTGCCGTCGAAGGCCACGGTGTGCACGTCGAGCTTGGCCTTGGGGTTCTCGCCGCGCTGCTGCATGTCCTCGCGCTGGCGGCGGCTGTCGGCGAGCTGACGGCGCACCTCCTCGCTCTGCTCCGCCAGCAGCTTGTGGGCGGCGGCGAGGGCCTGCAGGCGCTGTTCGGACTCCTTGCGCACGCTCTCCTTCACATACTGGCTGCGTTCCAGGCGCTGGTTGCGCTGGGCGGTGGAGTCGACCTCGGCGGCGAGCGCCTTCTGGCGCACCAGCATGCGCTCGCGGTCGCGCTCGATGCGCGCCTCCTGCGCCTTGAGCACCTTGGCCTGCTCCGAGAAGCCCAGGCAGTGGCCGGCCCACACCATGGTCGGGGTGCCTTCGCTGTCGCCCAGGCTTTCGGCGGTCACCGAACCGCCGGCGGTGAGCGATCCCCCGACGATGCGCCCGGCGACCACGTCGCCGGTGGCCACCAGTTCGCAGTCCCTGGCGGTGCCCGAGATGCGGATGGCGGCGGCGACGATGCGGCGCAGATCGCCGCCGCCGCCGGCGGTGACGGTGCCGCCCGACACCAGCGGCTTGTCGCCGCGGGCGATGCCGCCCTGGACCTCGATGTTGCCGCCGGCGTCGATGCTGGCGTCCTGCAGGTCGCCCAGCACCACCACGTCGCTGCGGCTGGCGATCTGCGCCCCCGACTTGATGTTGCCGCGCACCAGCACCAGGTCGTCGGTGTCGATCGGCGGCGACTCGGGCCCGACGTCACCGATGATCTCCAGCACGCCGACCACATCCACCCGGCCGTCGGGCTGCAGATGCACCACCCCGGCACGCAGGGCGCGAAGGGCGAGATCGCCGTCGCCGGTACGCACCACCTCGACCCCGTCCCCGGCGCAGGCGTCGGGGGTGCGCTCGCCGGGCCGGTCGAAGGGCACCGGACGGCCGCGCACGTCGATGCCCGGGCGGCCCTCGACCGCTTCGCGCCACAGGGCGATGATCTCGCCCACCGCCACCGGCTGGAGGTTGCCGACCGCGCCCGCGGCGGTGCCGCCGGCGCGGGCCAGGTCGCCCACCGCCGGGGTGGACAGCGCGAAGCCGCCGGCGAAGGCGTGCACCGGCGGGGTGCCGCGGGCGATCTCCAGCTTGCCGCCCGGGGGCATCGGGCCGTTGATCAGGCGCAGGAGCAGCTTGGCGTCGACCCCGGTGGTGACCCCGGCGCCGCGTACCGCCTGCTCGACCTCGCTGCGCGGAATGGGGGCGTCGGTGCGGAAGATGGCCGAGGCCACCATGCCGTCGTCCGACACCCGCACCACGATCGCCTCCTGCAGACGGGGGACGACCTCGCCCTTGATGGTGCGGCCCTCGCGGTCGGGGGTGGGGGCGTCGCCGCGCGCCAGGCAGATGCGCCGGGGCAGGTTGCAGGGGCGGGTGGCATCGAGCATGGCGCGCTCGATGCGGCCGTAGCTGATGGCGCAGAGATCGAGCAGATGCTCGAGCAGGATGAGCGGGAACGATGCGCCCGGAGCCAGCACCAGGGCGGCGCGCAGTCCGTCCGCGCTGATCTGGATTCGCTTCATCAGCCGGCGGGTCGATTCCGGATCGAGCTTGCCCAGCGGACTGTTGAGCGGGGCTTCAGGGATGAGCGACTGCGAGATGGGGGTGGTGTCGGGACGCGCTGCGGCGGGGGCGGCGGGGTCGGTCGGGGCGCCAGGGGCGGTGACGCTCTGGATCCGGCGCGTGCGTTCGGTGGATGGCGGAGCTGCCCTGGCGGGCGCGGTGGTGGTGGAGCCCAGCGGTGCGGGAGTGGGGCGCGCCGGGGCGGCGGCCGCCGGCCGCGGCGCATCGCCGGCCAGCAGGCGTTCGACAAGGACGCGGGCCTCGGCCGAGGACTTGGGCCGCTGGGCGCGCTCCTTGTCCAGCAGCAGCAGCACCAGGTCGCGCATGCCTGGCGAGAGGTCGGCGCGGATGCCCTTGGGATCGGGGACCGGATCCTTCAGCATCTTCATCAGCAGCGCGATGGGGGTGTCGCCCAGCCAGGGGGTGCGGCCGGTGAGCAGGTGGAAGAGGGTGGCGCCGATCGAGAAGAGGTCGCTGCGGATGTCGAGGTCGCCGCCCTGGGCCTGTTCCGGCGACATGTAGGCGGGGGTGCCCATGATCATCCCCGCCACCGTGTTGCCGGTGCCGCCCTGGCTGCGCGCCAGCCCGAGGTCGGCGAGCTTGGCTTGTCCGCGCTCGGTGAGGAAGATGTTGGCGGGCTTGATGTCGCGGTGGATCAGCCCGGCCTGCTCGATCGCTTCCAGCCCCAGCAGGCAGTCGCGCATCAAGGTCAGGCAGAGCGATTCCTTGAGCCCGTCCGGTCGGCGCTCGAGCAGGTCGAGCAGGTCGCCGCCGGTGACCAGTTCGAGCGCCATCCAGTAGCGCCCGTCGGTGATGCCGGCGTCATAGCAGGTCACCACGTTCGGATGGTTGATGCGCGCCATCGCCCGCGCCTCGGCGATGAATCGTTTGCGGAAGGCCTCGTCCGCCGCCACCTCGGGCAGCACCAGCTTGAGCGCCACCTCGCGGTCGAGGGTCTCCTGCACCGCCCGGTGGACGGTGGCCATACCCCCGGAACCCAGTTTTCCGAGGATGCGGTAAGGCCCAATGCTTGTGGGTTCGTTCATGCGCGTGGTTGATGCTACCTCATAAAAGACGGATGCGCAAAGGCGTAGGAGCGCAACGCAGCAGTCGGCTGTGCGACTCTGCTCAACACGGTTGCGTCCCGACCGTACAATGTTATGCTGTTGCATAACACTATGACGACATCCACCCCCATCAGCATCGCCAGGGACGCCGCACTGCCCCGGTACCAGCAGCTTAAAGACATGCTGGTCAGCCAGATACAGAGCCGGGAGCCGGGCGATCGGATGCCCTCGATCCGGCAGTTGATCGAGCAGAGCGGGCTTGCCCACCAAACCGTGGTCAAGGCCATGGCCGAATTGCAGCAGGAAGGCTACATCGATCTGGTCCAGGGCCGCGGCGCCTTCGTGGCGCGGCGGGCGCGCCCGGTGCACGGTGCTCCGGCGGGTCCCAACGGCACCGTGGTGCTGGCCACCCCGGAATGGGATGACCGCCAGATCTTCTGCGTCAACCACGAGGCCGGCGTGCAGGCGGTGCGCGCCGGCTGCCGGCTGATGCCCTGGCGCTTCTTTCCCGGTACCACGCTTGAACAGCTGGCCGCCTTCGCCCGCGTGCAGGAGCGCCTGGTCGGCATCGTGGTGATGCAGCCGGCCCAGGACATCCCGCCTGCCGACGCCGCCCACTGCTCGGCCCTGGGCATCCCAGTGGTGTTCCTGCAGCCGGGATCGCCGATGGGCGAACGCCTGCACACCGTGTGCGGGGATCCCACCGCCACCGGCGCGCTGCTCGCCGGCCGGCTGGTCGCCGCCGGCCACCGCCGCCTGGCCTTCGCCCAGGTCCAACCGCGCTCGGCGATCACCGATGCGATGGTGGCCGGCGCCTGCCGGGTGGCGGCCGAGGCCGGCCTGCCACCGGTGCAGGTGATCGAGGCCGGCACCGCCAGCTGGAGCGATCCCCTCGACGCGGTGCCCGGCGCCTGCGCTCGCCTTGGTGACGCCAGCGGCCTGATCTGCACCTCGGGCATCGCCGCCTTCGCCGCCGTGCGCGCCCTGCGCCGTCTCGGCCGGCAGGTGCCGCACGAGGTGTCGGTGATCGGCAGCGCCGACAGTCCGCTGCTCGCCCACGCCGACCCGGCGATCACCACCACCACGGTGGATTTCGCCGAGCAGCTCGCCGCCGCCTTTGCGCTCATCGCCGCCGGCCCCGGCCACCCGTCCGGCACGGTCATGGTGCCGGTGCGGGTGGTCGAGCGCGAGAGCGTGGTCCCGCCCATCCGCTGACACCAGGAGACTTTCATGCGCCTGTGCCCCATCCTGCTCTGCCTTCCCACGCTGGCCGCCGCCCTGGCCGCGGTCGAGATCAGCGATCCAGCTGATTTCCTGGTCGATGCCGGCAGTCCAGCGCAGGTGCGCCTGCGCGCCGCCGCCGGGGCCGCGGTGGCCTGGAGCCTGGAGGACTGGCAGGGGCGCAGCGCGGCGGCGGGCACGGTCACCGCCGGCGCCGATGGCCTGGCCACGGTGGCGGTCAACCCCGCCGCCGGCTGGTATGAGCTGGTGCTCGACGGCGCCAGCCGACACGGGCTGCTGGCGCTCGATCCGGCTCTCGACCGCAGCGAGCCCGATCCCTACTTCAACATCGACAGCGCGCTGTCCTGGCTGGTGAAGGAGGACCTCCGCCGCAGCGCGCTGGTGGGCCAGATCCGCCGGCTGGGCTTCGCCTGGTCGCGCGAACGGCTGGCCTGGTGGTCGCTTCAGCCCACCCGCGAGCGCTTCGACTGGGATGGGCGCTTCCGCGACGACAGCCTGCGCCAGCTCTATGCCAAAAACCGTGTCCCGGTGCTGGAATGCTTCCATGACGCGCCTCTGTGGCTGGGCCAGGTGGGCGGCAACTACCCGCGCGACCTCACCGCGGTGGCGGATGGGTGGGCGACCATCGGCGCGCGCTGGAATCCGGCGGCGGTGGAGGTGTGGAACGAGCCCGACGCCGCCGAGTTTTCCGGCGACGGCACCGCCGACCAGCTCGCCGCCACCACCCGCGCGGTGGCCTGGGGGCTGCGCCGGTCGAGCCCGGCGACCCTGGTCGCGGGCGGGGTGTTCACCTACCACGTCTCGGCCGAGTACCGCCGCGCCTGCTACGCCAACGGTCTGCTCGCCGCCAGCGACGTGCTGACCTACCACGACTACCGCGACCCGGACCAGCTCCAGCCCTGGCTGGCCACCCTGCGCGCCGAGCTGGCCGAGGCCGGCGATCCCGCCATCCCGCTGTGGATCACCGAGGCGGGCAAGGCCTGGCCGGCGGGCTCCAGCCGGCCGAAGGCGGCCGACGACATGCGTTCGGGCGCCTATATCGCGGTGCGCGCCGCCGAGGCGCGCGCCTGCGGGGTGCAGCGCTACTTCGCCTTCGTGCTGCCGTTCTACCCCGAGGGCCGCAACAACTTCAGCATGACCGCCCCCGACGGCACCCCGCTGCGCAGCCTGGCGGCCTACAGCCAGGTGGCGCGCCGGCTGGCGGGCCTGGCCTACCGCGGCGACCTCGACCTGCCCGGGGCGCGCTCGGCGCGGGTGTTCGCCGATCAGAACCGCGCGGTGGCGGTGGTGTGGCTGGCCGAGGGCGCCAAGGGCCGGCTGGCGGCCGGCGTGCCGGTGCGCTCCGCCCATGGTCTCGACGGCCGTCTGCTGGCCGTGGCCGATGGCGGCTGGCCGGTGCCCGAGGGCGCCTGCCTGCTCGAACTCGATCCCGGCGCCCTGGCCCAGGTGCGCGCTGACGGCCCGGCTATGGCGCTGTGGCGTGCCGCCCAGCCGTCACGCCCGCGCCCGGTGCCGGCGCCGGTGCTGCTGCACCTGATGACCGAGGCCGGGGTGGTCAGCTCGTGCCTGGACGACTACCGCCTGGCCACGGTGGCCGGTGGCACGCCGGTGACGGTGCGGGTGAGCAACCTCGGCGACAGCGCTGCAGCCGCGACCGTGCGCCTGACCCCGCCCGGCGGCCCGGCCCAGGAGCAACAGATCTCGGTGCCGCCGCGCTCGCACCAGGAGGCGGTGTTCCGCATCGCCCCCGCCAGCGGCACCTGCCGCATCGAGGGCCGGCTGACGGACGGCGCCGCCCTCGCCCCGGTGGTGGTGGGGGTGCGCGGCGAGGTCGATGGCGCCGCCATCCTCGCCCAGGTGCCGGGCGAACGCCGTCGTCGCCTGACCGCGACCGAGCTGGCCGCCAGCGACGACAACATCGGGCCCGGCAACGCCATCACCCGCACCGTGGTAGACGACGGCACCCTGCGCCTGCGCTTCCAGTTCAAGGCCGCCGACCACTGGGCCTTCCCGCGCACCACCCTGCCCGCCGACGCGCGCTTCGACCGCTACGACGCGGTGCTGCTGCGCGCCCGCTCGCTCAAGCCGGCGGCGGTGCGCCTCTTCCTCTACGAGAGCGGCGGGGCCAAGCGCAACGTCGGCTGGTACACCCCCAGCCCGACCATCGCCAGCGACGGCGCCTGGCACTGGGCGCTGGTGCGGCTGTCCGACCTGCGCCACTGCCCGGCCGCCGAGCCGGATCCGGACGGCGTGCTCACCCCGGCCGAGATCGATCGCATCAGCCTGGGCGCCAACACCAAGGGCACCGACAACACGCTGGAGATCAGCCACTGCGAGCTGCTGCGCCTCGACGGCCTCGCCCTGGCGGAGGTCCGCCCGTGATCCGTCCCGGCCTGCTGCTGCTTGCGGTGGCCGCGGTGGCAGCGGTCGACACCCCTGATCCCTCGCGCTTTGCCGTCGCCGCCGGGGCCGCGGCCGAACTGCCGCTGCGCGCCGCGCCCGGGTCCAGCGTGGCCTGGACCCTGCGCGACAGCACCGGCCGCGAAGAGGCCGCCGGCACCATCGCCGCCGATGCCGCCGGCGCCGCCATCCTGCGTCTGGTCCCGGCCGCGGGCTGGCACGAGCTGGCCTTTGCCGACGGCACGCGCCTGGGGCTGGTGGCCGAGGATCCCGCCCTGGGGCACGGTCGCGTCGACCCCTTCTTCTCCGTCGACGCCGCCATGGCCTGGCTGGTGAAGGAGGACGACCGCCGCGCCGCGCTGGTACGCCTGGCGCAGCGCCTGGGCCTGGCGATGGGCCGCGAGCGCATGAGCTGGAACGGCATCCAGCCGGCCGCCGGCCGCTTCGACGGCGTCAACCCCCACCGCAACGACCGTCTGCGTGCGCAATGGGCTTCTTCCGGGGTGCCGCTGCTGGAGGTGTTCCACGACGCCCCGGCCTGGATGGGGACCTCCTCGGGCAAGTATCCGCAGGATCTCGCCGCCGCCGCCACCGCCTGGCGCCAGCTGGGCGCCCGTTGGGCCACCACCGGGGCGGTCGAGGTGTGGAACGAGCCCGACCTCACTGGATTCTCGGGCGGTGGATCGGTCGACCACCTGGTGGCGCTGCACCGCGCCGTGCTGTGGGGCCTGCGCCAGGGCGCGCCCGAGGTCCAGGTCGGCGGGGCGGTGCTCACCGGCGGCGAGTCGAAAATATTCCGGGCGCGCCTGTGGGCCAACGGCCTGAGCGCGGCCAGCGACTTCATCAGCTTCCACCACTACGGCGACCCGCGTGCGGTCGAAGCCTATGTCGCCACCCTGCGCAGCGAACTGGCCGCGGTTGGCGATGGCGCGGTGCCGTTGTGGATCACCGAGTCGGGCAAGCCGTGGCCGCTCGGCACCGACCGGCCCAGCCTGGCCGACGATGCCACCAGCGCGCTGACCATCGCGGTGCGCGCCGCCGAGGCGCGCGCCTGCGGCATCGCCCGCCATTTCGCCTTCGTGCTGCCGTTCTATCCCGAGAACCACAACAACTTCGGCCTCACCGGCCGCGACGGCACCCCGCTGCTGGCGCTCGCCGCCTATGGCCACCTGGCGCGCCGCCTGGCCGGCCTGGGCTATGCCGGCGATCTGGCGGTGCCGGGGGCGCTGCGGGCGCGGGTGTTCGCCGACGGCGCGCGGGCGGTGGCGGTGGTGTGGCTGGGGGGGACCGACCTGGCCCGGCGCTGGAACCCGGGGTTCCCGCTGCTTGCCGCCTACGGCATCGACGGCCGTCGCCTGCCGGCGGCGGCCGACGGCAGCCTGGCGGTCCCCGATGGGGCGGTGGTGTGCGAACTGGCGCCGGCGGCGCTCGCCGGTCTGGTGCGCGACACTCCGGCCACCGCCCTGACTGCCCGCGCCCGTGCCGCCGACCGGCGCGCCGTGCCCAGCGCCTCGCCGCTGGTGCTGCAGCTGGTGGCGGTGCCCGACCAGGTCGAACCGCTGCTCCAGGGCTGGAAGCTGGCGGCGCGCAGCGAGGGGGTGCCGTTCACCCTGCGGGTGTGGAACCTGGCGTCGACCCCGGCCCGGGCCCGCCTGCGCCTGCTGGCGCCGGCTGGGGGGATCCTGCGCGATGGCGCCGAACGGGCGGTCGACCTGCCGGCCCAGTCCAGCGCCACGGTGGCGTGGCAGGTGCAGCCCGGCGATGGCGGTGCCGGCGTCTGGCGCGTCGATGGCTCGGGATCCGATGGCGCCGCCCTGCCGCCCTTCGCCATCGCCGCCGCCAGCGCAATCGACGGCGAGCGGCTGCTCGCCTCGCTCCCCGCCGCGAACCGCACCGCCATCCCGGCCGCGGTCCTGGCGGGGGCCGACGCCAACATCGCCGCCGGCGCCACCCGCACCTGCACGGTGCAGGCCGATGGCTCGGTGCGACTGGAGGTGCGCTTCCCCGCTGCCGGCGACAACTGGGCCTACCCGCGCATCGCCGCCCCTGCCGGCCTGGCCGCCAGCGACGCCGTGCTGGTGCGCCTGCGCTGCGCCAAGCCCGCCACCGTGCGCCTGTTCGCCTTCGAGGGCGGGGCCGGCTGGTACACCGCCGAGACCCAGGCCCTGGGCGACGGCCGCTGGCAGTGGGCGCTGGTGCGTTTCGCCGACCTCGACCACTGCTCGGCCACCGAGCCCGACACCAATGGCCGGCTCGACCTCGATCGCGTCAGCCACCTCAGCTTCGGCTTCAACAGCCAGGCCCAGGACAACGTCCTGGAGATCGACCGCTGCCATCTGCTGCGTCTGGATGCGGCGAAGCCGTGACTCCGGTGGTACATTCCCCCAGAGGTGGGCCATGAGCACGCGCGCATTCACGTTGATCGAGTTGCTGGTGGTGATCGCCATCGTGGCGATCCTGGCGGGGATGCTGCTGCCGGCGGTGACCATGGTGCGGGAGGCGGCAAATTCCTCGAAATGCTCAAGCAACCTGCGTCAGATCGCCCTGGCATTCCACGCCTATGCCGATGACAGCGAAGATTCCTTCCCTCCGCTTAACACCCAGCCATTCAGTGCCACCGCAGCCCAGAAGAACTACAATTGGTATTCCAATCTTCTGGATGATGGGGGGTACCTGACGGTGCAATCTGGCGACTGGCGTGACAGAGCAGGAGGAAACGTCACCAAGGGGGTATGGCGCTGTCCGTCATTGGTTAAAGCCAAGGAGTGGTGGGGTGGTGGGTATGGCATCCTGGAGGATGCGAGCGCACATTGCGCGTACTACAATCAGTCGATTCGTCGCGGTGCTGTGACGAGTCCCAGCACCCGTGCCCTGCTTTGCGAAGCGGAGCGCGGTGATCTGTCGCCACCCAGCTATCACAGTTCGCCGTCGGTCGATTGCCCAGTCGCCGGGCACGGCGCGTGGAATACCGGCGGACGCCAGGCCTGCGCCCGCCACGGCGGCGGCAAACGCACCAATGTGGCGTTCATGGACGGTCATGTGGCCTCAGCCTTGTGGGACGACCTCAAGAACAACCGCGACGACATCTGGCGTCACAACACCCCCTGACCCATGCGCACCCCCACCATCATCCTCGGTGTCCTGTTACTGAGCGCCTGCAGCCAAGCGGAGCCGCCGCCGCGCAGCGAGACTGTGGCGTCTTCGTCGGCCTCGGCGGC
Source organism: Planctomycetota bacterium (assembly GCA_023150565.1). GTDB lineage: Bacteria > Planctomycetota > UBA11346 > UBA11346 > UBA11346 > JAKLKR01. The sequence continues at coordinate 27,717 of JAKLKR010000008.1, read as the reverse complement.
GAGCGCTCCGGCCGTCAAAGCGGTGGTTGGACGCCAGACCATGGTCAGCGTCATGTCCTGGCACACCCCGCTGGGGGATCTCAACGGCGCCACGGTCTGGCAGGCCGATGCCTACCTGAACAAGCGCAATCTGACCACCAAGGCCAACCAGAACTGGCGCTGGCCCGACCAGCAGGGAATGCCTGCGACGCTGGCGGTAGGTTCTCCCGCCTACCTCGACCAGCAGGAGCGCTGCGCGCGTGCCGACCTGGAACTGATGGCCGAAGCCGGCTTCGACGTGGCCCTGTTCGACATGCTGCCGTGGCCGGACTGGAAGCCGGACCAGCCACTGTCGTCCACCAACACCCCGCTGGCGCAGTTCACCACCTTCCAGCGCTGGCTGAAGGCGGCCGCGGGCCTGCCGGTCAGCGTCGGACTGTTCCCCGACGGCCAGAACCGCTCCGGCGACTACCCCAAGGGGCACATCATGACCGTGGACGAATGGACGGCGTCCCTGACCGGGGCGCTGCGCCTGGTCCAGGGCTCCCCGGCCCTGTGGCGGGTCGATGGCCGCCCAGGGGTGTTCCATTTCGCCACCTCCTACCTGATGAAGAAGGAACCCGATCCCAAGGCCGCGCCACCTGACTGCGGCTGGCGCGAGGTGCTGCGCCGGGTGCGCGCCGCCGGACTGGAGTTGTACTTCATCGCCGACGTGCGCCCGCACGAACCGGAGCGGGCGGCCTGGGACGGCATCGCAGACGCCGTGCACTGCTTCCATCCCGGTGGCCCCACCGCCTACCTGGCCGAGATGCAGCCGATCCTGCAGCGCCGCCACCGCATCCCCTATGTGTGGAGCACCAGCATCGGCTACTACAGCCCCACCCTGAAGTCGTGGACGCCGCCGGATTTCCGCCGCATCCACGACACCTACACCCTCGCGCTGGCGCAGGGGGCGCGCTTCGTGCACGCCATGACCTGGAACGACTTCTCGGAAGACACCGACATCGCGCCCACCCGCTTCAAGGGTCGCTGCCTGCTCGACGTGCATGCCTATTACAACCGCTGGTTCAAGGATGGCCGCGAACCGGCGGCCTGGCGCGAGCACCTCATCGTCGGCTATCCCCGCGCCATCCCCGCCGAGGTGACCGCCCGCAGCGTCAACTGGGGCACCCCTGAGGGTCAGCGCAAGGCGCACCAACCCGACCCGGTCGACCTGGCAGGGCATCCCCAGTGGGGCGACTGGCGCCAGCCGCCCTACCACCCGACCCTGATCTGGTGGGCGCGGCTGGACAAGCCGCGCACCCTGGACATTCCCGGCGTCGGCCGCCGGGAACTGCCCGCCGGGCTGAGCATGGGTGAACTGGGAGCCATCGCCGCCGGTCCAGTGCGCGCCGACTGCGGCCAGGGGCAGGCTGCGCTGCCGGCGGTACTGGCGGTGGCCGAGGAGAAGACCTACGGCCTGCAATACCGCTACCACGACCTGCTGCGCCCGGACGGGCGGGAGACCCAGCCATGAAACGCGCCTTCACCCTGATCGAACTGCTGGTGGTGATCAGCATCGTGGCGATCCTGGCCGGAATGCTGCTGCCGGCGGTGAACCTGGTGCGCTCGGCGGCGCGGTCCATGTCCTGCCAGAACAACCTGCGCCAGCTCGGGCTCGCTTCCACCATGTATACCCCGGACTGGGACGGGGTGATCGTGCCCTGCATCATCCCCTGGGACAGCCTCTACTCCGGCAACACCAACTGGACCTGGACGCTTCGCTCCTATCTGGACTACTCCTCGAGCGCCACCTACACGCCAACCACGGCGCCACGGACATTCATCTGCCCGGAAAAGACCACCATCTTCGGCTATGGGCACAACTACACCACCATGGGGATCCAGGCTTCAGGCCTCAATGTGGTGCGGATGATCACCCATGTTAAGAATCCCTCGATGAAGTGCCTGCTGGTGGAATCCTATCCGGTCGGCACCCAGCAGACCTGGGGGGATTGGCGTTCCTACGTCCGCTCCGGCGATGGCACCAGCCCGGCACCACTGAACGACTACCTGATGGCCTTCCGCCATCGCAACGGCGGCAACGCCTTGTTTGTCGATGGCCACACTGAACTACGAAAAAAGGGCGATGGGTTCTGGATCTACACTCCTGCCGCTGCCGCCCTGGCTGCCCAGCAATACTGGAATGCGACCTACTGATGCGTGCCCTCATCCCGCTTCTTCTTCTGGGGACGTGCATGACCGCGGCTGAATCCCCCGTCCGTCGCCACGCCGACCTGCCAGCCGAGCAGAAGGCGCTGGTGCCGGTGGGCAGCGCCCGCGCCGCCAAGGACATCCCTGCCAGCCCATTCGGCACCCATACCACGGTGATCGCCGAGGGCGGCGACGAGGCCACGGTGGCCAAGCTGCCCGACCTCATCGCCGCCGCTGGCTACAAGTGGGTGGTCGACTATGCCGCCGCCGGCAAGCTCGCCGGACTGGCGCCGGCGGTGGCGGCGGAACGCTGGGCGCGGCAACGGCCGCGGGCCCTGCGCTATGCCGAGCAGTTGCAGCAGCGCGGGGTGTCGCTGCTGGTGCGGCTCGATCCCCTGCCCTGGAGCCGGATGAAGGACGGCGAGCCGACCGATGAGCAGGTCGCTGGCGGCGCGGCCTTCGCCGCCGCCGCGGTCCGCGACCTCAAGCCCTGGGTGCGCCACTGGCAGATCTGGAACGAGCCCAACATCGGCAACGAGAACCCGGTGGTGCCGGCCGCGCTCTATGTGCGGGTGGCGGCGGCGGTGGCGGCGGCGATCCGCGCCGAGCAGGCCGATGCCATCATCCATGGCCCTGGCACCGCCATGCTGCAATGCCTGGCGCCAACCCCGCTGCCGTGGATCGACCAGGCGCTGGCGGCTGGGCTGATGAAGCACCTCGATGTGTTCAGCTACCACCCGTACCGCCAGCCCTACTGGCGCTCGAACCTGCCGGAACACGCCAGCGAGTTCCATCCCTGGAACCGCTGGGGCTCCTACGAGGCGCAGATCGCCGATCTACGCGGACGGCTGCGCGCGGTGGCCGGGCGCGAGGTGCCGCTGTCGATCACCGAGGACGGGGTGCCGACCTTCGTCAATGCTGACGGCGAGCAGCACCTGCCGCCGGTGGTGGCGGCCAAGTACGAGCTGCGCCGCGACCTGCTCGACGCCTGGCTGGGGGTGTCGCCGCGGGTGCACTTCTGCTTCTGGCGGCAGATGACCAATGCCGGCTACGAGAGCGAGGCGAGCTTCAACACCCTGGCCGGCGGCGAGCTGAAGCCGCTGTACTACGCCGCCCAGAACCTGCATGGGGTGCTCGACGGCGGGCACCAGCCCCAGGCCGACAGCGCCTACGAATGGCGCATGGAGGGCACCGCCCCCGGCATCTGCACCCAGGTGTGGCGCAAGCAGCTGCCCGGGGCCGAGGAGCTGCTGGTGGCGTTCTGGGCCGAGAGCGAGGCCGGCACCGTGCACCGCCGCTGGCGGGCGACCCTGCGCCTGCAGGCCGAGGGCTACGAGGCGCCACGCCTGTTCGACCTCATGGCCATGCCGGCGCCCCGCATGCACGGGGGCATGGCCGACCTGGTCAACCCCGAGTACCGGGCGCGCAAACCCGCGCTCGAACCGGCCTTCACCGCCGGCGCCGGGGGCTGGTTGAGCACCACCGGGCTGGAGGTGCGCGACTATCCCCAGGTGCTGCAGCTGGTGCGCTTCCGCTAGGCACCGGCCTGCCGCCGCCAGCGCGCCGGGCTCAGGCCCATCGCCTGGGTGAACACCTTGTGGAAGCGGGTGCGGTCGCCGAAGCCGCAGGCTTCGGCCACGGCCGCCATCGGCAGATCGCTGCGGCGCAGCAGGTCGGTGGCGGAGCGCAGGCGCTCGGCGGTGACCAGGGCGGCGAAGCCCTGGCCGCAGGCCTCGATCACCGCATGCGAGGCGCGGTCCTCGCTCAGGCCGAGTTCGCCGGCGAGCTGGGCCAGCCGCACCGGACCACGGTGGTGGCGCAGGATCCAGTCGTGGATGCGTTCGCGCCGGCCGGGATCGGCGGCCGGGGCGACCAGCACCGGCAGGGCCAGGGTGCGCCACTGCACCAGCCGGCTGCCGAGCTGGTGCAGCAGCTCGGCGAGGTTGCGCAGCTCGTCGCCGGTGGCGGCGGGCAGGGCCGCCACCGCGCGCCCCCAGGGACCGGCCAGGGGGGGGTCCGCTGCAACCTCGACCGCCAATCCCGGCGCGGGGCGTCGCACCCCGGCGAACAGGGTCAGCCAGGGCGCCCCCTGGAACCCCACCGCCACCGCCACCTCGACCAGGCCGGCATGGCAGCGCTTGACCACTCCGCCCGGTACGCGCCGGGCCGCCGCCGCCGCCCGCTCCCCGTCGAAGCCGGCGCAGAGGTCCTGGTGCTGGCGTTTGACCAGGGTGCAGGGGGGGCGCAGGTGGGCGAAGCGTGATGGCGGCAGGAATTGCCACAATAGGCGGGTGGTGTCGTGCACGCAGAGATCCCAGCCGGTACCGCATTCAAAGCTGCGGCAGGCCTGTTCTGGCAGATCACGGGGGGAACTTGACAGCACCACCCCAGTGTCAGCGGAAAAAGACACAATACCAGCGGGCGGCGCCACCAGCCGCTGCCCCCGCGGCCGCCGGACTGTGGTATGCTGGGGACATGCTGCACCGCGACCCCGTCCATCCCACCACCATCGCCGGCGACCGACGCTCGATCACCGAGGCGCCGCGCCAGATCCCGGTCGCCGGCCAGTACGATGTGGTGGTGGCCGGTGGCGGCCCGGCCGGCATCGCCGCCGCCCTCGCGGCGGGCAAGGCCGGGGCGCGCACCCTGGTGATCGAGCGGCACGGCATGCTCGGCGGGGTGTGGACCGCCGGCCTGCTCAATCCCTTCTTCGATTTCCGCCGCAAGGGCTTCCTGGTCGATGAGCTGATCGCCCGCCTGCAGGCCGCCGGGGCGTGGAAAGCGTGGATCCCGCAGAACGACTGGTGGTGCTTCGACACCGAGGCGATGAAGCGGGTGCTGGAAGCCTGGTGCGACGAGCTGGGGGTCGAGTTCTGGTACCACTGCCCGGTGGTGGGTGCGGTGGTGGAGGGGGGGGTGATGCGCGGGGTGGTGGTCGAGGGCAAGTCCGGGCGCGAGGCGGTGCTGGCGGCGGTGTGCGTCGACGCATCTGGCGATGGTGACCTCGCCGCCCGCGCCGGCGCCGCCTACCACCTCGGACGCGGCCAGGACGGGCTGTGCCAGCCGGCGACCATGATGTTCGAGATCGACGGCCTGCCTGCCGGCTGGGTCCAGGGCGAGACCTCCACCCTCTACAACGCCATGCAGGAGGCCATCGCCCGCGCCAACCTGCCCTACACCCTGCCCATCGGTGCGGTGAATTACGCGCCCTGGATCATCAACGTTCCCCGTCCCGGCGCGGCGGCGGTGCAGCACACCCACATCTACCGGCTCGACGCCCGCGACACCCGCGGCCTGTCGCGCGCCACCGCCGACGCCCGGCGGCTGGCCAACGAGGCGGTGGACATCCTGCGCCGCATCCCCGGGCTCGAGACGGTGCGCCTGGCCCAGACCGCCCCCGCCATCGGCATCCGCGAGTGCCGGCGGGTGGTGGGCGACGCCTGCCTCGAGCTGGGCGACCTGCAGGCCGGGCGGCGCTGGGACGATGCGGTGACCTTCGGCGAGTTCTGCGTCGACATCCACGAACCGGCCCCCGGCGCCGGGGTGGCGAGCGGCCATCACACCCCGATGAAGCCCTACGAGATCCCCTACCGCTGCCTGCTGCCCCAGGGCGTCGACGGCCTGCTGGTGGCCGGTCGCTGCATCAGCGGCAGCCACGAGGCCCACGCCAGCTACCGCGTCACCGGCACCTGCATGGGCATGGGCCAGGCCGCCGGCACCGCCGCCGCCTGGGCGGCGCGCGAAAAGCTCCAGCCGCGCAGCCTGGATGGCTCCGCCCTCAACCGCCGGTTGCGCGACCTTGGCTGCGGCTTCCTGGGGTGACCTGCCAGGCGGCCGAATGGCCCGCAAAATAGTATAGCAAAACACTATAATAGCATTATGCTCGATTGTGGCAGAATCGGGCATGGTCTCCTCCACCCCATCTTCGACAGCTCCCAAGGCCGAGGCGGTCGCCGCCCTGCTTGAACGCCGCATCCGCAACGGCGACTACCTGGTCGCCCGCCTGCCCGCTGAACGCGTGCTGGCGGCCGAGACCGGGGTCAGCTACATGACCGCGCGCAAGGCGGTGACCATGCTCATCGAGCGCGGTTTGCTGGCGCGCGGCGACAACGGCCGTCTGGAACTGGGCGAGGCGCTCGGGCGCAAGGCCCAGGCCCCGGCCCAGATCGCCTTCTTCGCCCCGGCCTGGCCGACCCTCGATATCCAGCATTGGCGGCGGGCGGTCGAGGCTGCGGCGGCGGCCCGCGGGGCCTCGGTCAAGGCCTACTACTACATGCACTGGGAGGACCCGGTGCTGGCCGAGGCGTTGGAGCGCGGCGATGGCGCCTTCATCTACCCGCTCACCGGCGCAGTGCCGGCGCGCGTGCGCCAGGCCCTGCTGGCCGAGGGGGTGCGGGTGGTGTGGATCGACTACGATCCGCTCGGCGAGGGCCTGCCCAGCATCACCCTCAGCCCGCCCGAGGCGGTCACCGCGGTGCTCGACCACCTGCACCAGCGTGGTCACCGCAGCATCGCCTGCCTGAACACCCAGCCCCACGACCGTTCCTCGCTGGGCCGCATCGATGCCTGGCGCGACTGGTGCCAGGTCCACGGGGTGGCGGGCGACCTGCTCGACCACCCGGTGCAGCCGGGCGAGGATCCCGCACCCCAGGCCCTGGCCGTGGTGGCGCGCTGGCTGGCAGCGGGCCGCCCGGCGGCCAGCGCGCTGTTCGTCACCACCGGCATGCCGGCGGTGGCGGCGATGCGCGCCATCCACGACGCCGGCCTGCGCCCCGGGCGGGACCTGGCGGTGGCGACGCTGAACGACGAGGGCGACTTCGGCCGCTACACCATCCCCGGCCTGACCGCCATCCACCTGCCCGATGCCATCCCGCTGGTGGCGCGCGGGGTGGCCTGGATGACCTCGGGCAAGGCCTGGTCGGGGGCGCTGCGCATCATGCCCGACTCCTTCGCCGTCATCCCCCGAGAATCCACCGCTGGAGCCTGACCATGCGCCTGCCGCTCGCCATCCTGCTCACCGGCCTGCTCGCCCATGCCAGCGCCGCGGAACCGGCGACCGGCGCGGCCACCAGCGCGTGGCGCGAAGTGGCCGGGGTGCGCGTGCCGGTGCTGAAGATGCCGCTGTATGTGATGGAGTTCCACCTGTGGTACGACACCCCGGTCGGCGCCGAAGGGCGCCCGGGGTGGTTCCACGGCGGCGCGCACGAGCTGGCCGATACCGAGACCATGGGGCCGGATTGGATGCGCCACCGCAACGGGGTGGGCTGGCCGCTGCCGGGCTCCTACGCCTCGGGCGATCCCGGCATCATCCGCTGGCAGCTGCAGTGCCTCAAGGCCACCGGGGTCGACGGGGTGTTCATCCAGCTGTTCTCCGACTGGAACAAGCCGGAGCGCTTCCACCGCATCCCCGAGTTCGAGACCGTGCTGCGCCTGGCCGAGGAGGTCGGGGTCCAGGTCGCCATCCACGACGAGGTGCAGTTCCGCAACCCGGGCGCCAAGGATCCCGCGACCATGGCCCGGCGTGCCGGCGAGGCCTTGAAGAAGTACGGCGCCTCGCCCGCCTACCTGCGCATCGACGGCAAGCCGGCCTACGCCTTCCAGTGGTGGGGCCAGCTCAAGGGCCGCGACTTCCCGGGCATGAGCCACGAGCAGCTCCAGCAGGTGTTCCAGGATGCCGACCGCCTCGCCGGCACGCCCAGCTTCTGGATGCCGTTCAAGCATGCCTCCGACAAGAAGCTGCTGGCCATGCCCGAGTTCGGCGGCGGGGTGGTGATGTCGAACTGCAACAACCAGTTCCGTGAGGTGGGCGCGGCGAGCGACCGCTTCGCCTCCATCCCGGGCTGGACCGCCGAGCCCCCGGGCGCGGTGATGACCCCGGCCGAGGTCGCCACCGTGCGCCAGGCGCGCCAGGAGTTCCCCGGCAAGAAGCTCGGGCTGTGGGCCTACACCGGCTTCGACAACACCACCCAGAAGGGGTCGACTTCGCGCCTGGCCTGGCTGCCGCGCCGCGAGGGCCGCACCCTGGCCGAGGCCTTCGCCGCCTTCCAGGACTACGGCTGCGACTTCGTGATGCTGACCTCGTGGAACGACTGGGAGGAGAACACCGCGATCGAGCCGGGCTTCCTCTACGACGGCTACGCCGGCGATCCCTACCTCTACTGCCGCATCGTCGCCGCGGCCAAGGGCCGGGATTTCGTGGTGCCGCCGCTGCCGCCCAAGGAGTCGGTCGACCCGCTGCTGTGGCAGCGTCTGTACGGCATCGACCGCACCCCGCCGCGGGTGTCGCGTCAGCGCTACCTGCCCATGGGCCCGGCGGTGATCGCCGAGGTGGTGGACAGCGGCTCGGCGGTGGCGGGAGCCAGCCTGCGCACCCACGGCGATCTGTGGGGCGGGGTCGGCCCTGACGGCACGGTGGGTGGCGATGGCCTGACCCTGGTCGGCAAGGCGGGGCCCAGCACCGGTGCCTTCCTCTTGGAACCGGGCAAGTCGCTCGCCTTCTCCATCGACCGTGTCCGCCTGGCCGCCGGCAGCGAATGGTGGGTGGCGGTCGAGGCCGAGGACAGCGCCAAGGGCGCTCTGCGCATCCAGTACCCCGCCCGGTTCGTCCGCGCCGACCACCGCCCCAGCGATGAGGGCAAGATCGCCATGGAATCGGCCATCCATCTGTCCGGCACAGGTGCCTGGCGCGCCGACACCCGCCTGCTGCGGGCGGTGGACGCCGGCAAGGACCAGCCGCTCACCCTCCGCTGGGACGCCAAGGAGGGCAGCGTGCGGGTGGCGCGGGTACACCTGTTCCGCACCCAGGGTGGCGCCGCCGGCACTCCCAGCCTGGAGATCAGCGGCGCCAAGGCCGAGTCGCAGGTGAAGAGCTTCCGCATCCCCACCCCCGGTTTGCAGACCAGCCCGGTCCCGGGTACCATCTATCTGGAACTCACCGATGCCGCCGGCAACCGCAGCCACCCCATCCCGGTGAGCGGAGGCCGCTTCGGCGACATCCTGGGCAACCGGCCATGAACCAGCGCGGTTTCACCCTGATCGAACTGCTGGTGGTGATCTCCATCGTGGCGATCCTGGCGGGGATGCTGCTGCCGGCGGTGAACCTGGTGCGCAGCGCTGCCAAGCAGGCCAACTGCATCTCGAACAACCGGCAGATCGGCTTGGCTCTGATCAACTATACCACCGACTGGGAAGGTGCCTTCCCCTTGGGTGTCGACCTGGTCACGGGCTACCCGTGGAACCGGGTCATCAACGAGGACCTCGGGGGACAGGTCAATCCGTTCAAATCGACGCGGTTGATGCGGTGTCCTGAGGAACGTCGGGATCTGGCTTCCTCTCCACGGAGCTATTGGGCGATCAAATCGGATGACGATCGACTGTTCGTCGGCTCACGCGAGGGATGGGCGGGCAACGGCAGCAGCCGTACCGTCAGTCAGTTCCAGCACCCAACCACCACTGTCATAATTTATGAAGGAGGATGGAATGTGGGGCTGCAGTGGTCAGGGAGTTGGGCTTACGTCTCGGGATGGACTGGAGGTACCATGCCATCGCCCGCAGACAGCCCGAAAAAGCCCTACTATCATGGCGGCAACATGGTCTTCCTCTACGGGGATGGTCATGCTGAGGCCAAGAAGCCGAGCGGTATTTCCACTGCCACAACCAGTTGGTGGATGATCAATTAGAACTGCAGCGACAACGCTGGCGCTCCTTCGGTAGTATCCCTTATCCTATGCGCATCCTGCCACTCCTCGCCCTGGCCCTGACCGCCTGGGCCGCCGATCCCGCCACCACTGCCGCCACCACCGAGTGGAAATGGGAAAAGGCCGTCGCCGGCTACGAGGCCAAGGATCGCGAGAAGCCGCCGGCACCCGGCACCATCGTCTTCATCGGCAGTTCTACCTTCGCCATGTGGAAGTCGGTGACTGCGGACATGGCGCCGTTGCCGGTCTACAACCGCGCCTTCGGCGGCAGCCGGGTCGAGGACCAGGTCCTGGCCGCTCCGCGCATCCTCGTCCCCAACAAGCCCAAGGTGGTGGTGTACTATTGCGGTGACAACAACATCGGGTCGCCCACCGCCGATCCGCAGGTGGTGCTCAAGGGTTTCAGCGACTTTCACGCCCTGCTGCGCAAGGAACTGCCCGCCACCCGCATCGTCCACGTCGGCATCAAGCCCAGCATCAGGCGTCTGGCCGCCTGGCCCACCGCCCAGAAGGCCAACGCCCTGGTGCGCGACTTCGCCGCCAAGGATCCGCTCATCACCTGCGTCGATCCCGCCAGCGTGCTGCTGGCCGCCGATGGCACCATCAAGCCGGGCATCTATTCCAAGGACGACCTGCACCTCAACGCGCAGGGTTACGAACTGATGACCGCCCTGATCAAGCCCGCGGTCGAACAGGCCTGGAAGGCGGCCCAGGGGCCATGAACGGGCAGGCCCTGCCGACCGTGACCCGGTCTGGCGCCAGGGCGGCGCGATAGCACACCACCTCGACCCCGGCCGCCACCGCCAGGGTCAGCGCGGCGGCATAGCCGGGATCGATGGCCGCGGCGATGCCGGCGTGGTCGCAGTCGCTGCGGTCGACCAGGAAGAACTGCACCGCCCGCTTCCCGTCCCGCGCCAGGTCGGTCAGTTCGGCCAGGTGCTTGGCGCCGCGCTCCGTCACCGCATCGGGGAAGTCGGCGCGGCCGGGATGGGTTTCCGAGGCCATGGTGACGTTCTTGATCTCGACGAAGCAGTCGGCCCGTCCCGGCACGGTCAGCAGCAGGTCGCAGCGGCTGCCGCGGCTGCCATAGGCGGCCTCGCGCCGGCAGAGGGCGTAGCCGGCCAACTCGGGGATGGCGCCGGCCGCCACGCCTTCGGCCACCAGGCGGTTGGGCAGGCCGGTATCGACCAGGGCCAGCCCGCCGCCGGGGGTGCCGAGCAGGGTCAGGGTCCAGCGCAGCTTGCGCGCCGGATCGCTGGCCGGGGTCAGCCAGGCCTCGACCTCGGGGGTCTGCAGCGAACGCATGCTGCCGGTGTTGGGCACGTGGGCCTGGACCACGCTGCCGTCGGCCAGACGCACGTCGGCGAAGAAGCGCTGGTAGCGGCGCAGGAAGACGGCGCGGGTGAGTTGGAGGTCCATGGGGATAAACGCAGGAGGGCCGGGCAGCGCCCGACCCTCCGTGGTGGTCAGCCGATCCGGCCGATCACTTGCTGTTGCTGGTGATGAATTCGCGCAGCTTGGGCTCGGGCTGGAAGCCCATGGTCTGGCCGACCGGCTTGCCGCCCTTGAACAGGATCATGGTCGGGATCGACATCACGCCGTACTGCTGGGCGGTGGCGGGGTTGTCGTCGACGTTGAGCTTGCCGATCAGCACGGTGGCCTCGAGCTCCTTGGCCAGCTTCTCGATGACCGGGCCGACCATCTTGCAGGGGCCGCACCAGGGGGCCCAGAAGTCGACCAGCACCGGCTTGGCGGACTTGAGGACTTCCTGCTCGAAGGTGGCATCGGTGAACTCGTGGGCCATGGCGTTCCTTTCGGGGTTGGGCCGGACCCTAGCGGCAGCGGCCGGCGGTGGCAATGCGCTGTCCGGATGGGCCGCGGGCGTCAGCCGTGGGCTTCGGCCAGGCGGTCGAGGGCGAGATTGAGCACCAGCAGCAGCACGGCCAGGGCCAGGCAGGGCACCAGCACCGGCCACCAGCTCGCCGACAGCGGGGTGAGGGTGGCGGTGACGCCGGCGATGATGCGCCCGAAGCTGTGCGGCGCCGCCGCCGCGCTCACCCCCAGGAAGGCGAGCAGGGCCTCGAGCATGATCAGGCGCGGCAGCAGCAGCCCGCCATAGGCGAACACCGTGGGCGCGGTGGCGGGCAGGATGTGCCGGCGCAGGCGCCACCACGCCGACGAGCCGCAGGCGCGGCTGGCCTCGACGTACAGCTCGTTGCGCAGGGCCAGCACCCGGGCGCGCACCACCCGCGCCACCGGCTGCCAGAACAGCACCCCCATCGCCGCCAGCACCGGCCACATGCCGTAGGGCGACAGCGCCGCCGCCAGCACCATCACCACCACCACCGCCGGGATGCCGGCGCTGGCCTCGGTGAGGCGCATCAGCAGCTCGTCGGTGCGCCCGCCCGCCAGCCCCGACCAGGTGCCGACCAGGGTGCCGATGACCATCGCGGCGGCGGCGGCGCAGCCCGCCACCAGCAGGCTGGTGCCCAGGGCCAGGCACAGGCGCAGGCCCAGGCTGCGCCCCAGCTCGTCGGTGCCCACCAGGCTGCGGCCGCCGTCGCCGAGGGGGGCCAGGGGCGGCAGCAGGCGGTCGGCCGGGCTGGTGCGGTCGGCATCGGCGCCGCACACCCACTCGATCGCCGACGAGGGGGCTCCGGCGCGCCAGCGCACCCCGGCCAGGGCGGTGGTCGCCAACAACGCCGCCAGCACGGCGACCGCCACTCCCCAACGCAGGCGCATGGCGGCATGCTGGAGGGCCGCCGCCGCTGGCAACGCCGGTGGTTGTCCCAGGATGCCCGCCCATGCTGAGCGTCCAGGTCCTCCCCAGCCTCCTCTCCGCCGACTTCGCCCGTCTGGGCGACGAACTCGCCCGCTGCGCCGCCGCCGGCGCCAAGGCGGTGCACATCGACGTGATGGATGCCCACTTCGTCCCTAACCTGACCATCGGCCCATGCGTGGTCGAGGCCCTGCGCCGGGTGACGAAGCTCGAGCTGGACGTGCACCTGATGATGAGCGACCCGCTGCGCTACGCCGACGACTTCCGCAAGGCCGGCGCCGACGCCATCACCGTGCATGTCGAGGCGGTGGGGCCGCGCACCATGGCCCAGGCCATCCAGCGCCTGCGCGCCACCGGGGCCAAGGTCGGCCTGGCCTTCAACCCCGACACCGATCCGCGCCTGTGGTTCAAGCATTTCGCCAACGTCGATCTGGTGATGTTCATGACCGTCTACCCCGGCTTCGGCGGCCAGGCCTTCATCCCCGAGACGCGCGATTTCATCCGCGCCACCCGCGCCGCCTTTCCCGCCCTGCCCATCCAGGTCGATGGCGGGGTCAACCGAGACACCCTGCCCCAGGTGGTGGGCGACGGCGCCAACCTGCTGGTGTGCGGCAACGCCTTCTTCAAGGATGCGGATCCCGCCGGCTTCCTGCGCTGGGCCGAGTCGGTGCGATGACCCTCGCCTTTCCCGACGCCGCCAGCCGCGGGCGCGAGCACGCCCACCTGCCCGATCCCCAGCGCGGCGAGTTCGCGCGCGACCGCGACCGCATCGTGCACAGCCGCGCCTTCCGCCGGCTGCAGCACAAGACCCAGGTGTTCACCTGGGACGAGGGCGACCACTTCCGCAACCGCCTGACCCATACCATCGAGGTGGCGCAGGTGGCGCGCTCGGCCGGGCGCCGGCTGGGGCTGAACGAGGACCTGATCGAGTGCGTGGCGCTGGTGCATGACGTCGGGCATCCGCCCTTCGGCCACCAGGGCGAGGTGTTGCTGGCGGAGCTGATGCAGGCCCACGGCGGCTTCGAGCACAACCGCCAGACCCTGCGCATCGTCGAGGAGCTGGAGCGGCGCTATCCGGAGTTCCTCGGCCTGAACCTCTCCTACGAGGTGCGCGAGAGCATCGTCAAGCACAGCGCCCACCACGACCGCACGCGCATCCCCGAGCGCTTCCATCCCGAGGAATCGCCCCTGCTCGAGGCGCAGCTGGTCGACGAGATCGACAGCATCGTCTACGACTGCCACGACATCGACGACGGCCTGCGCGGCGGCTACATCAGCCTGGCCGGGCTGCGCGAGGTGCCGCTGTGGGCGGGGGCCTGGGCCGAGGCGGTCGAGGCCTCGCCGCGCGGCACGCCCGAGAACCTGCTGGTCGACCGCGCCGTGCGCCGGCTGCTCGACAGCTTCGTCGGCAACCTGGTCGAGACCACCCGCGCCGCGCTTGCCGCCCACAAGGTGGTGGATGTCGCCGGGGTGCGCGCCTGCCCTGAGCAGCTGGTCTCGGTCAGCACCACCATGAAGGACGCCAAGGAGCGGCTGGAGGCCTGGCTGTTCGCCAACCTCTACCGCCACTACCTGGTCAATCGCACCTTCCAGCGCGCCAAGCGCATCCTCGCCGACCTGTTCACCTTCTATGTCGACCACCCGGACTGCATGCCGCCCAGCCACGAGGTGCGGCGCGAGCGCAGCCTGCAGCGCACCGTCGCCGACTACATCGCTGGCATGACCGACCGCTACGCCATCGACGAGCACGCCCGCCTGGTGGGCGGCTGGCGCCGCTGACCCAGATTCCCGATCGGACCCGCCCATGATGTACCTCACCCGCCGCTTCGCCTTCAGCAGCAGCCACCAGCTGCTCTCGCCGCACCTCGACCGCCAGGCCAACCTGTGCGCGTTCGGCAACTGCACCAACATCCACGGCCACAACTACCACCTCGAGGTGACGGTGCGCGGCACCGTCGACCCCAGGACCGGGTTCTTCTGCAACGTGATGGAGCTGGCGGCGATCGTCGAGGAGCTGGTGGTCAAGCCCAGCGACCACCGCTTCCTCAACGAGGTGGCGCTGTTCCAGGGCGTCACCACCACCATGGAGAACATCGCCACCCGCATCTGGGCGGCGATCGAGCCGGCGCTCGCCGCCAAGGGCATGGAGCTGTACGAGGTGGTGGTGGGCGAGACCGCCGACCACTGCGCCAAGCTGCGCAAGGAATAGCGCCTTCCCAAGAACTCCCCGCTCCGCGGGGCTGCGACTGAGTCGCAGGGGCCGGCTTTGCCGTCCCAGGTTCTTGTTTGTACGGGCGCTGTGCCCAATGGCGTAAAGCTCAG
>JAKLKR010000008.1:8078-12737 GCA_023150565.1 Planctomycetota bacterium | reverse complement strand
CGTCGACGCCGCACTGACGCTGCCATGGTCCCAGATCGGCGAACAAGAGACTCCGTCGACGTGGGCGTCGACGCTCCAAATGCGGCCGTCCGCCATTCTCCCGCCTTAGCTTTTTGCCATTGGGCTGTGCCCCCGCTCCGCTCCTGGCCCAAAGGCCCTCCGCCCCCCAGAGCGGCCTATGGCCGCTCTGCATAGCTGGTGGTTGCGTGACGACCGCCGGGCGCCATTCCTGCGCGCGGAGAACCCCATGCTGTCCAAGAGCGAATTCCTCGCCGCGCTCAAGCGCGAGACCAAGATCCTCATCCACCTGGCGTCGAAGCTCGAAGCCAAGCACCTCGACTTCCGCTTCACCCCGCCCCAGCGCTCGACCATCGAGCTGCTGCAGTACCTGACCATCAACCTCGAGGCCGGCACCACCTACTTCGTGACCGGCTCGTGGGACCACTGGGAAGGCATGGCGGAGCGCGCCAAGGCGGTCGACCTGGCCGGTTTCGCCAAGGCCCTCAAGAAGCAGGAGGCGGCCGTCGCCAAGCTGCTCAAGCCGATCAGCGACAAGGCCTTCGTCACCAAGAAGGTGAAGCCGGTCTCGGGCAAGGGCAGCGTGGTGCTGTCGCAGGCGCTGTTCGAAGGCACCCTGACCTGGTCGATCGGCTACCGCATGCAGCTGTTCCTGCAGGCCAAGGCCGCAGGCCTGTCCGGGCTGAACTCCGGCAACCTGTGGGCCGGCAAGGACAGCAAGAAGCACTGAACACCCGGTTGACGGTTGATGGTTCATGGTTGGCCAAGCGGCCACCATCAACCATCAACCATCAACAGCCGGTCACAGCCCGAGCACGCGGCGGATCGCCGCCTGGTCGACCTGGCCGCCGGCGAAGTCGTCGAAGGCCTTGCCGGCCGGGGTGATGAGGTGGCGCTTGACGAACGGCGCACCCTCGGACGCGCCCTGGACCGGGTCCTTGAGGCAGCATTCCCACTCCACCACCGCCCAGCCGTCGTAACCGAACTGGGTCAGCTGGCTGAAGATGCGCCCGAAGTCGATCTGGCCGTCGCCGAGGCTGCGGAAGCGCCCGGCGCGCTCCTGCCAGCCCAGGTAGCCGCCATAGGCGCCGGTGCGGCCGTCGGGGCGGAACTCGGCATCCTTGACGTGGAAGGCCTTGATGCGCTCGTGGTAGTGGCCGATGAAGGCGCTGTAGTCCATGCCCTGCAGCACCAGGTGGCTGGGGTCGAAGAGGATGTTGCAGGCCTTATGGCCCTTCAGCGCTGCCAGGAACTGCTCGAAGGTGGCGCCGTCGTGCACGTCCTCGCCGGGGTGGACCTCGTAGCAGCAGGCCACGCCCTGGTCGGCGAACACGTCGAGGATCGGCTGCCAGCGCCGCGCCAGTTCGGCGAAGCCTTCCTGCACCAGCCCGGCCGGACGCTGCGGCCAGGGGTAGACGGTGTGCCACATGAGCGCGCCGGTGAAGCTGGCGTGGGCGCTCAGCCCGAGGTTGCGGCTCGCCTTGGCCGCCTTGGTCACCTGATCGACCGCCCAGGCGGTGCGCGCCGCCGGCTTGCCCTTGACCGCGGCGGGGGCGAAGGCGTCGAACTGCTGGTCGTAGGCCGGATGCACCGCCACCAGCTGGCCCTGGAGGTGGGTCGACAGCTCGGTGATGGCGACCCCGTGCTTGGCCGCCACGCCCTTCAGCTCGTCGCAGTAGGCCTTGCTGGTCGCCGCCTTGTCGAGGTCGATGCAGCGCGCGTCCCACGACGGCACCTGCACGCCGACGTAGCCGAGCGAGGCGGCCCAGGCGCAGATGCGCTCGAAGGAGTCGAAGGGGGGCTTGTCGCCGAGGAACTGGGCGAGGAAGAGGCCGGGGCCTTTGATCATGGTGCGCTCCGTGGCAGGGGTGCCGCATGATGGAAGCGCTTCCATCCCTGTCCAGCTTCAGCCGCCCAGCAGCACCGCCAGGGTCGCCCAGCAGGCGAGGTGCAGCAGCAGGTGCAGCACCAGCCGCCAGCCCCCGCCGTGCGGGCGGTTGACCGGCTCCATCACCACCGCGGTGTCGGCGGGAAAGACCCAGCGCGCGCGGGTGCCGAAGGCGTTGGCGAGCTGGCTGATCCAGCCGTGGTCGGGGGCGAGGGCGCGGGCGGCGAAGGGGCTGGCGGCGGGGAAGGCCGCCACCTGCTCGGGCAGGAACTCGCCGCCGGCGGCGCTGCGCAGGCCCTCGCCGTGCAGCAGCACGGTGGCGGGGCCGTGCACCAGCACCGGCAGGGGGTGGCCGAGCAGCCACAGGGTGGGCGACAGCAGGCCTGCCAGGCGGGTGCGCAGGAAGCCGCCGGGGGCCAGCACGAAGCCGGCCAGACGACGGCAGTCGACCCAGCAGGCCTCGCCCGCCGGCACCGGCACCGCCACGAAGCGGCCGGTCACCGAGGGACCTGCCAGGCGCACGCTGGTCCCTTCGCCGGCTGCGACCCGCCCCAGCCAGTAGCAGCCATGCCACAGCCGGGCCAGCGGGCTGCCGAGCGGGCAGGGCGGCAGCAGGTTCAGGCCGAAGCGCCGGCCGCGCAGGTAGCGCAGGGTGAAGTGCAGCACCTCGCCCGGCGCCAGCACCGCCTCGATCTGGTTGCCGTCGCCGTCAACGTGCATGGGCCAGTCGTTTCCAGCCCAGCCAGCCGCGCAGCAGGGCGAGGCGGGTGAGGGCGCGCAGGCCGAGCGCCAGCAGGCATCCGGCCACAGGCAGGTGGACGAGCGCCAGCAGCAGCCGGGCGGCGCCGGGGCCGCTGGCGGCGAGGGTGAGCTCCCGGCGCAGCTCCGGGTCGTCGAGCACCGCCTGGGCGGCGGCGGCCTGGTCGCGCAGCGCGGTGGCGCGCTGGGCGGCGGCGGCCGCGCTGCCGGCCATGGTGGCAAGCGCCTGGGACAGCCCCGGCAGTTCCTGGTCCACCGCCGCCACCTGCTGGTTGAGGGCGGTGCAGGCCTCCTGCCGGGCGCGCCAGGCCTGCCAGGTGGGATGGATGAAGTTGGGGCCGGGCGGGTCGGGCTCGGCTCCGGGGCTGAAGGGGCCATCGCCCGCCAGCTGGCGGCTGCGCGCCTGCGTGCGGCAGCGCTCGCGTTCGCGCGCCAATTCGTCCCGGCGGGCGGCGAGGGCGGTGCGGGCGGCCTCCTGGCTGGTGCGCAGCTGGTCGAGGCGGGCGGCTTCGCCCAGCCAGGTGCCGACCTGGCTGGCGCTGGGCAGTCCGCCGGCAGCGGCGAGCAGGCCGGCATGACGGTCGGCGGCCTGCCGGGCGCGGGCGGCGAGGTCGTGGCCGGCGGTGTGCAGGTGCCAGGCCGCTCCGGCGGCTCCGGCCAGGCAGCCTGCCGCCAGCAGCGCGGCGGCCACATCCTGCAGGTGCCAGCGGGCCATCGCGCCGACCTTGGCCGCCCCGACGCCGGCTCAAGGCCGGTCTGCGCTGCGGCCTTGCCGGCGTCGCGACGGCCATATGACCGCCCGCCCAACCCACCACACGGAGGACCCCATGGGTCTGCTCGGCAAGATCTTCGGAACCACCCCGCGCAAGGCGTCGGACGACCAGCTGCTGGTCTACGGCATGATGCTGATGGTCGGCGCCGACGGCGATGTGCAGCAGGAGGAGCTGGCCACCCTCAACAGCTTCGTCATCACCCTGCCCGAGTTCCGCGGCAAGGACCTGCGCGAGGTGTTCCGCGGCGCGCAGCAGACGCTAAAGGGCAAGAAGTCGGTGGAGGACGCGGTGGCGGCCCTGGCCGGCATCGAGAGCCCGGCGGTGAAGAAGAAGCTGTACGTGGTCGCCGCCGACCTCGCGCTGTCCTCGGGCGACATCGACGAGGGCGAGGAGAAGCTGCTGGAGCAGATGCAGAAGGTGCTCGGCATCGACGACGCCCTCGCCACCAAGGTGGTCGAGGTGCTGGCGCTCAAGTACCAGCGCTGACCTGCGCGCGCGTCTGGGGCCTCAGCCCGAAGGCGTTAAGCTAAGGCTGAGCGTGTGCCGTGGACGGCTCTTCTGGAGCGTCGACGCCCACGTCGACGCCGCGGTGACGCTGCCATGGTCCCAGATCGGCGCACCACCAGAGGCTCCGTCGACGTGGGCGTCGCTCTTGGGCCTCAGCCGCCCCAGGCCCGCAGCGCCTGCCGCCGCACCCGCTCCAACGGCCAGCCCAGGGCGCGGGCGGCGGCCACCACGGCGTCGTGCTCGGGCTTGGCGCGTTCGCCGCCATCCGGCAACGTCACCACCTTGAGCGGAATGGCGTGGCCGGCGACCGTCACCGTGACCGTGCGGCGGGGCAGCACGCTGCGTTCCATCTCGCGCCAGCGCACCCCCAGGCTGGTGGAATCGCGCAGCAGCAGGGCGGTGAGGGGGGCGCGGTCCTGCGGCCGGGCGATCACCGTCAGGGCGTGGCCGGGACGGCCCTTCTTCATCACCACCGGCGCCGCCAGGGCGTCGAGCGCACCCGCCGCCAGCAGGTCGGCGATGAGGGTGCCGAGGTCCTCGCCGGTCATGTCGTCGACCTGGCAGGCCAGCTCGACCACCGTGTCGCGCCCGGCCGCGGCCGGCTGGTCCTCGCTCAGGCTGGCGCGCAGCACATTCACCAGCCCCGGGATGCGCTTGGTGCCGGCGCCATAGCCGGTGGCGAGCAGGAATTGCGGCGGCAGGGCCGGGCCCTGG
>JAKLKR010000008.1:2334-8068 GCA_023150565.1 Planctomycetota bacterium | reverse complement strand
CCGACGAAGGCGTCGGCCAGGGCGCACACCAGCGCCGCCCCGGTGGGGGTGGTGAGTTCGCCGGTGGCGGTGGCCTCCGGCAGCCAGGGCGGGGCGATGCCGGTGCGCGGGGCGGGGCGGCGCAGCATCTCGGCCACCGCCGGCACCGGCACCGGCATCAGGCCGTGGGCGCAGCGCACCGTGCCGCTGCCCGGGCGCAGCGGGCCTGCCACCACCCGTTCCACCCCCAGCTGCTCCAGCGCCAGGCAGCAGCCGACCACGTCGGCGATGGCGTCCAGGCTGCCGACCTCGTGGAAGCAGATGTCGTCCACCGGGCAGCCATGCACCGCCGCCTCGGCCTCGGCGAGCAGGCGGAACACCGCCTGGGCGCGGCTGCGCACCCGCTCCGGCAGGGTGGCGGCGGCGAGCAGGTCGCGGATCGCCCGCCAGGGCCGGTGGGGGCCGTGGTGGGGCTCGGCCGGCGCCGGCGGCGCCGCCGACCCCGGGCGCAGGGCGATGAACGGCAGCGGTTGCCAGGCGGCCTCCTGGGGGGCGTCGACCGCCACCCGCAGGGCGGCCAGGCCCCCCACTGTGGCCGCCTCCGGGCGCAGGGCGATGGGGCCGGCGCCCAGCCCGGCCAGGCCGGCGGCGATGCGCCCGGCGTCGGCGCCGCAGGCGATCAGGGCCGCCAGCACCATGTCGCCGGCGGCTCCCGCCGGCATGTCGAGATGGAGGGTGCGCATGGCGGGACCGTTCCCCTCAGCGGAGGGAGGTCAAGGATCGGGGCGTTGCGCACCCCCGGCATCCTCCCTACCCTGCCCGGCGGCATGGGCCTCTACAGCCGCATTCATGGCATGTTCTGCCCCGACCTGGGGATCGATCTGGGCACCGCCAACACCCTGGTCGCGGTCCAGGGCAGGGGCATCATCGCCAACGAGCCGAGCGTGGTGGCGGTCAAGCGCGGCACCAAGCAGGTCGAGGCGGTGGGCGACCAGGCCAAGATCATGATCGGCAAGAACCCCGGTTCGATCGAGGTCATCCGTCCGATGAAGGATGGCGTGATCAGCGATCTCGAGCTGACCGAGGCGATGCTGCGCTACTTCATCGAGAAGGCGATCGGCAAGCGCGGGGTGTTCCGTCCGCGCCTGGTGGTGGCGGTGCCCTCGGGCATCAACGAGGTCGAGAAGGGCGCGGTCACCAACAGCGCCATGCGCGCAGGCGCGCGCGAGGTGCACCTGATCAGCGAGCCGATGGCGGCGGCGATCGGCGCCGGCCTGCCGGTGAGCGAGCCGGTCGGCTCGATGATCGTCGACATCGGCGGCGGCACCACCGAGGTGGCGGTGATCTCGCTCGCCGGCATCGTCGCCAGCGAATCGGTGCGTGTGGCGGGCGACGAGCTCGACCAGGCGATCATCAAGCACTTCAAGGATCTGCACGGGGTGGTGATCGGCGAGAACACCGCCGAGCAGATCAAGTTCCAGCTCGGCTGCGCCCTGCCGCCGGCCGAGGAGCGCACCATCAGCGTGCGCGGCCGCGACCTGCGCACCGGCATGCCGCGCTCGATCGACGTGACCAACACCCAGGTCTACCAGGCCATCCACCACCAGGTGGCCTCGATCGTCAACTCGGTGAAGATGGTGCTGGAACGCACCGCGCCTGAACTGGCCAGCGACCTCATCGACCGCGGCATCACCCTGGCCGGCGGCACCAGCCAGCTCGCCGGCCTGAGCGAACTGCTGTCGCAGGAGACCGGCCTGCCGGTCAAGCTCGCCAAGGAGCCGCTGACCTGCGTGGCCCGCGGCTGCGCCGCCCTGCTCGAGAACCTCGACGCCCTGCTGCCGATCCTGGAATCGGGCAAGGCCGACTGAAACGGACCCCATGCCTCTTCCCGACGCCACCTGCCAAGCCCTGCTCGACGCCCGCCTGCACGACCCCTTCAGCGTGCTGGGGGTGCATCGCGAGGGCGAGGAGATGTGGGCGCGCATCTGGCTGCCCGGCGCGCGCGCGGTGCGCCGGTGGTCCTCGCCCAGCGCCTGACCGAGGGGCTGTTCGAGGGGGCGATCCCCGGCCAGACCCGCCACTTCGCCTACGACCTGCTGGTGGAATGGCTGGGCGACGAGGGGGTCGAGCACCGCTGCCGCGACCCGTACTCCTTCTGGCCCCAGCTCGCCGAATACGACCTCGACCTGTTCCGCAGCGGCCACCACATGCACCTCGGCGACGTGCTCGGCGCCCATGCGGTCGAGGTCGACGGGGTCGAAGGGGTGCGCTTCGCGGTGTGGGCGCCCAACGCCGAACGGGTGTCGGTGGTGGGCGACTGGAACCGCTTCGACGGCCGCGCCCATCCCCTGCGTCCGCGCCAGCCCTACGGGGTGTGGGAGATCTTCCTGCCCGGGGTGCGCCCGGGCATGCTCTACAAGTACGAGGTGCGCGGCCCCGGCGGCGACCTGCGGGTCAAGGCCGACCCCTTCGCCTGGGAATCCGAGAAGCCGCCCGCCACCGCCAGCGTGGTGCCGCGCCGCGACACCTACCAGTGGGGCGATGGCGCCTGGCTGCGCGAACGCCTGGTCAAGGACCACCTGGCCAAGCCGATGGCGATCTACGAGGTCCACCTCGGCAGCTGGCTGCGCGGCCAGGAGCCGGACGCCTGGCCCAACTACCGCCAACTCGCCCGCCGCCTGGTCGAGCACTGCCAGGATCTCGGCTTCACCCACATCGAGCTGCTGCCCCTCGCCCAGCACCCCTTCGAGGGTTCCTGGGGCTACCAGGTCACCGGCCAGTACGCCCCCAACAGCCGCCACGGCTCGCCCGAGGACCTGCGCGCCTTCGTCGACCACTGCCACAAGCACGGCATCGGGGTGATCGTCGACTTCGTGCCCGGCCACTTCCCCAAGGACGACTTCAGCCTGGCGCGCTTCGACGGCACGCCCTGCTTTGAATACGCCGACCCGCGCGAGGGCGAGCACCGCACCTGGGGCACCTGCGTCTACAACTTCCGCCGGCCCGAGGTGCGCAACTTCCTCATCGCCGCCGCGCTGCACTGGTGCCGGCGCTTCCACATCGACGGCCTGCGCGTCGACGCGGTCAGCTCGATGCTCTACCGCGACTACGACCGCAAGCCGGGCGAATGGGTGGCCAACGAGCAGGGCGGCAACGCCAACTGGGAGGCGATGAGCTTCCTGCAGGAACTGACCACCACCATCCACCGTGAGCACAAGGGCGTGCTCATGATCGCCGAGGAGTCCACCGCCTGGGCCGGGGTCACCGCCCCCACCGAGGTCGCCGGGCTGGGCTTCGACCTCAAGTGGAACATGGGCTGGATGCACGACACCCTCGGCTACCTCGCGCTCGATCCGGTGATGCGCCAGGGCAGCCACAACCGCATCACCTTCCACCAGTGGTACGCCTACGATGACAAGTGGGTGCTGCCGCTGTCGCACGACGAGGTGGTGCACGGCAAGCGCTCGCTGATCGACAAGATGCCGGGCGACTGGTGGCAGCGCCGCGCCCACCTGCGCCTGCTGATGGGCTACCAGGCCACCGTGCCGGGGCGTCCGCTGATGTTCCAGGGGGGTGAATTCGGGGTCGGGCGCGAGTTCGACTGGAACCACCGCCTCGACTGGCACGAGGCCGACGAGCCCGACCGCCGCGGCCTGGTCGCCTTCCTGCGCGCCGCCCTGGCCCTGTACCGCAGCGAGCCCGCGCTGCATGTGCGCGACGACCACCGCGACGGCTTCCAGTGGGTCGACTGCGAGAACGCCGCCCAGTCCATCCTCGCCTTCCTGCGCAAGGCGCCCGGGGCGCCGCCGGTGCTGGTGGCCTGCAATTTCACCCCGGTGCCGCGGCCCTACTACCCGCTCGGGGTGCCCGCGGCCGGCACCTGGACCCGCCTGCTGGCGAGCGATGCGGCGGAATTCGGCGGCAGCGGACTGGTGGGCCCCGACACCATCGAGGCCCAGCACCACGGCAACGGCCACTTCCCCGCCCGCCTCCACCTCGATCTGCCGCCGCTGGGCATCATCGTCCTGCGCGGCCCCGCCGGCTGATGCGCCGGCTCGCCGGCCTGCTGCTCGCCAGCGGCACCCTGGCCGTGATGGCGGCCGAGCCCGCCTGCACCCTGGTCTGGGACCAGTCCGGGCTGCGCCAGGCCCTTGCCGCCACCCCGCCGACCTCCTTGTGGTATGCCCCGGCCGCGGCCGAGGTGCGTCAGCGCCTGCAGCGCCTGGGCGAGGACGCCCGCAGGTGCCGGCCGGAACTGCCTGATCTCACTCTGCTGTGGCAGCAGGCGCTGGCGGGAACCCTGACCGCCGATGCCGGCGCGCTGGCGGTGCGCCTGGATGCCGGTGATGCCGCCGCCGACGCCCTTGCCGCCGCCCAGCGCTGGGCGGCCGGACATGGCGGTGCGGCGCAGCAGGAGGGCACCCAGGTCAGTTGCGGGCATGCCGGTCTTGCCGCCCGCCCGCTGCCGCCACGGGGCGAGGACCTGCTGCGCCTGACCTGTTCCCTGGGGCCGCTGCTGGCATCCTCGCCGGGTCTGGCCTGGCTGCGCCGCCCAGGTGGCGGCCCTGCCCAGCTTGATGCCGGCATCGGCGTCCGCGACGGCGCCTGGCAGGGGAGGCTGCACCTGCGTGGCGGGGCCGGGCCGCGTCTGCTGCCGCTCGACCAGGATTTCGCCGCCCGCGTGCCCGATCGCCCGCTCAGCGTGGTGCTGGCGATCGAGCCGGCGGCGGTGGCCGAACTGCTGCAGGGCGTCGATGGCGACCGCCTAGCCTACCTGACCTCCACCCTGGGCATCGCTCCCGCCCAGGCGGTGCAGGGCTTCACCGGCGAACTTGCCCTGACCATGACCGGCGACCGGCCGATGCCCAAGGTGCTGGTGCTGGCGCGGCTGGCTCCCACCGGCGACGCTCGTGGACTGATCGCCCACCTGGGCGACGCCTTCGGCGGCAAGCCGCTGGAACTCGGCGGCGCCAGCCGGGCCTGGACGGTGCCGTCGCCGGGCGGCCCGCTGCGCCTGGCTCTGGCCGAGGACCTGCTGCTGGTGGGAAATGACGACGAAGGCATGGATGCCGTTCTGGCCAAGACGGCAGGACCGCTGGTGGTCACGAGCGAGTCGCTGATCGCGACCGCCGACCAGGCCACGGTGGGGGGCTGGATGGCCCTGGCGCGGATGGTGACCCGCCCCGTGACCCTGGTCGACGATCCGCTACCAAGCCTGCTTGCCACCGTGCGCGAGTCGGGCTGGGCGCTGATCCAGGCCGGTCAGGCCGGCCAGCCGGCGGATGCCCTGCTCGGCGGTGCGGCACGCACCCTGCGCCTGCCAGGGGGGGTACAGCGCACCTTCACCAGCGATGCGGCCCTGCCGGACCGGCTGCGCGCACTGTTCGGCCGGGATCCCGCCGAGGTGCTGGCGTCCTGCGCCGCGCTCCATGGCGATGCCGCCCAGGCGCTGCTGGTGCTGCGCACCGGCAACGACACCTGGCTGGTGGCCGATGGCGCCGCCCCGCCGCGTCGGCGCAACCGCGAGGCGGTTGAGCCGATGCTCGCCGGACTGCCGCTGGTGTGGGGCCGGGCGCTGCTGGAGCAGTCGGTGGCCGAGCTGCCGGTAGCGGTGGTGTGGGACCAGCGCTGCATGCCGGTGGTTACCACCGACCACCTGCCCAGCTACCGCGCCAGCGTTGCCGCCATCGATGGCGGCTGGCGCCTCTCCGAACAGGGGCTGCCGCTGGTCACCGGAGCGGTCGCCGCCGGCGCC
>JAKLKR010000008.1:0-2324 GCA_023150565.1 Planctomycetota bacterium | reverse complement strand
TGGCTGGCCGAATCAACCCGCCCGGCGCCCGCCGCCGCTGCTGTCGACCAGTGAGTGCTCTGGCGGAATCCCCGCCACCGTTCGCCGTCTAGGCGCTTGGCCCAGCCAGCCTCCGCCCATCATCAGCCGCACATGCTGGATTTCATGTTCCGTGAGCGTGGCCAGACCATCCTGCTGGCTCTGGCGTATGGGTTGATCCCCGTGCTGTTCATCCTCGAGCGCTGCGGGGTCAGCCTGGCCGGGCGCTACCTCTACGAATCGCTCTACATCTGCGTCATGATCGCGATCGTGGCGGCCACCATCTACGAGCGCACGGTGGGGGATCTGGTCAAGAACGTGCTGTGCGCCTGCGGAGTGGTGTTCCTGGAGCTGTCGGCGGTGGCCTACCTCGGCCTGCTGCTCGAACCCGACCGTCGTCTGCGCCCGGGCCCGCTGGTGGAACAGCCGCGTTACCAGTTCTTCCACCAGTTCCAGCAACGGCGGCAGCCAGTTCTTCCGCCGGCGATGCCGCCGAGATAAGCCGGCCGCCGAACCGAGAAGACGCGTAAGACATTTTAATAAAACACCTTACGTGGCAATGTACCGGCTGGCGGAACAATCCTGCAGGATCGGTCTGCCGTGCGTCCGGGTGCTAGGATGGCGGCATGAGCCACCCCCGACCGTGTCCAGGCAGCCAGCCAACCTGTGCCGACATCCAGGCCTACCGTCAGCAGGGATTCTTCATCCCCGGCGAGAGGATCCCGGCCGATCATTTGGAAACGGCCCGCTCAGCCCTTGCAGAGATCCTGGCCCACTCGCAGGGACGGGAGGATGCCGGTGGCGTGTTCGCCTATGATCTCCACAGCCAGCGGCCGGACCTGCTGGGATTCTGCCAGCAGCCGCTGTTCCGCCGGCTTTGCGCCGACCTGATTGGACCCGAGTCCTACCTGTGCTGGTCGCAGATGATCGCCAAGATGCCGGGACGCAGCGGGACCTTCGCCTGGCACCAGGACGCCTACTACGCTTTGCGCACCGGCGAAACCCGCGATTCGATCGAAGCGGAGGACCTTGCCGACCAGGTGGTGTGCTGGGTCGCGATCACCCCGGCGACCCGGGCCAATGGCGCCCTGTCGGTGGCCCCCGGCTGGCATACCCGGGGCCTGCTGCCGCATGAATGGGATGAGAAGGCCAACGCCTGGCGCTGCATCTTCGCTCCGGACCGGGTCGAACTGGCCGAACTGCCCGAGGGGGGGCTGGTGGTATTCTCGCGCCTGACGCCCCATTGCAGCGGACCCAACACCACGGATTCGATCCGGCTGGGCCTGCAGATCGCCTTCCGGCGCATCCCGCGTGCCAGCGATGCGCGCAGAGCCGTGCGCATGCCGCCGTCCTCCACCTGACCGACGAGGTTCCCGCCATGGCCACCCAGCCTCCAGTTCCCGCTGACCGCAGCCAATTCAGAGCCCGCATGCACGAGCACTGGCAGGCCTCCTCGGCGCGCATCGCCCGCGACACCCGCGCCAACCGCATGGCCCAGGCGACCCTGCGGGTGGTCGGCGGCGATGGTCGGCCGCTGGCTGGCGCCGATGTGGCTCTCGAGCAGATCCGCGGTCCGGTGCGCTTCGGCGCCAACGCCTTCATGCTCGGCGGCAATGGCTCCCCGGCGGCGGACCTGCGCTGGGAGGAGTTGTTCGCCGGTGCCTTCGACCTGGCCGTGCTGCCCCTGTTCTGGAAGGATGTCGAACCGGAGCGCGGGCGACCCCGGTTCGGGGCTGGCAGTCCGCCCCGCTACCGCCGCCCGCCGATCGACGAGGTGCTGGCGTTCTGCGACCGCCACCGGATCGAACCCAAGGCCCATGTCCTGACCTACCACCAGTTCGTCCCCGACTGGGTGCCGCGCGATCCTGCTGGATGCGAGGCGGCCCATGAGGCCTGGTTCGCCCAGCTCGGCAGCCGCTACCGCTCACGCATCCCGTCCTGGGATGTGGTCAACGAAGCCCAGGACCGCTGGGGCTGGATCTGGGACGAGAAGCCCTTGCCGCGCGACTGGATCAAATGGTCGTTCGCGGCGGCGCGGCGGCATTTCCCCGGCTGCCGGCTGATCCTGAACGAGGCGACCCACGCCTGGGTCAGCACCAACTTCTTCGGCCGCGAGACCCATCCGTTCATGCTCCTGGTGCACAACCTGCTGCTGCAGGGCGTGGCGGTCGATGAGATCGGATTGCAGTTCCATCTCTTCGACTACCAGGAGCAGGATTTCTGGAAGAAAGCCGCCGGTGCCAAGGACCTGCCCCGCCTGCTCGAACCCGACTACTTGCTCATGGTGCTCGACCACTACGCCTCCT